>NZ_WNJP01000001.1 GCF_009733735.1 Sandarakinorhabdus oryzae
GCGCTCGATCCCGGCACGGTGCGCCGCGCGGTGCAGGCGGCGCGCGCCGCGATGGGGCTGCCGGCCAGCGCCACGCCACATGCGCTCAGGCACAGTTTCGCCACTCACCTGCTGGCGCGCGGGGCCGACCTCAGGCAGCTGCAGGAACTGCTCGGCCACGCCAGCCTGTCGTCAACGCAGATCTATACCAAGGTCGATGCGGGGCAGCTGCTCGATGCCTGGGCGGCGGCGCATCCCCGCGCCGGATAACGGCGCGAAGCCATCAGGAGGGGCGATACACCCGGCGCTGTTCGGTGAGGGTGATGGGCGAAACCGTGAAGAAGTAGAGGTTGAACCTCGGATTCGCCGTCACCGTGATGTCCACATAGGCCTGGCCATTGGCCGTACCGGTGGTGAGCGTGGGCGTGCCCATCATGCCATTCAGGCCGAAACTGTTGCTCTTGATGGTGTTGATGATGGTTGTATCGTCGCGCAGCGGAAACAGCGTGGCCACCCTTGCCCCTTCGCCCACGGCATTGCGCAGGCCGGCATTGGCCCAGAACACGAAACCGATCCCGAAGAAGACCATCACGAACGCCAGGAACACCGGGACCACCAGCGAAAATTCGGCGGCCGTGGCCCCACTGCGGTTGCGGGCAAAGTGGCGGAGCAGGCGAATCATTGCAGCCGCACCGCCGCATCGCCGGTCAACACATAGGCGCCGTTCGAGCCCGTGCCTTTCATGACACCGCCGAAGCTGTACCAGGGGACATAATCAGCCTGCACCTGCACCGAAACATAGCGGGCAAATGTCTGCCCGGCCGGACAGAAGCTGCTCCAGCTGGCCTGGCGCACGCCATTGCATTCCAGCCAGTTCGTCACAGTGACCGATTTGACCGGCTTGCCATAGGCCGTCTGCACTTCGGTGGAGAGATAGCTGTAATCACCGTTGGTGGTGGTGGTGCCGGGCGCCACCGCCAGTTCCACGCCGCGCTGGGCGGCCTGTTCCAGCTGCAGTTTCTGCCAAAAGGCGAGCGCCAGATCCATGCCAACAAACAACAGGCTGCCCAGCACCGGGGCAATCAACGCCATTTCGGCGGCGGCGCCGCCGCGCCGGCTGCGGCCCAAACGGGTGAGAGCGCGCCTCATCGTCAGGCCACCAGCTTGATCTGCGTGCCCTTGAAGGACGACGCGCCCGATGCCGGCGGGCAGACATTGTTGATCGCGGTATTGCCCACCCAGTCAACCTGGCGGGCCACGATCTGGACGCACTTCGTGTCCATGCCGGCGGTGCCGTTCATCTGCAGCTGCTGCGCCGGGAAATAGAACGCGCCCTGCAGCTTGCTGCCGCTGTTACCGTTGATCTTATTGGTCGCCATGTTGGTGGCGCGGCGGTCCTGATAGAAGAGGAGGCCGGCATAGGTGCTGCTCTGCGCCGTCGTCGGCGCCGTCATGTTCACGTTGGCGCCACCATTGATCGTCACCGTGGCGATGCTGCCCGTGTTGCTGGCGGCATTCCTGGCGGTCAGGATGAACACGGCGCCGTCGGCATTGATCGTCGCCCCGCTGTTCACGCTCATGTTGCCGGTGATGTAATAGATGCCGGGGCCGAAGTTCGCCACGCCCTTGATGTCGACACTGTTGTAAACGGTGCCCGTGGTAAAGTTCGACGTGTATGAGCGGGTTTGCTGCGGATTGACGCTGAGGGCGCTGCCATTGGCCGAGATATTGGGATCAGGCAGGTTGCGGAAAGGATCACGCAGCGGCAGCGCATATTCCTGACGGATGGTGCCGGGCCCATAATTGTTGCTGGCCGGCACATTGCCCACCGCCGCCACCGGGCTGGCGGTGATCTGGCTGCTGCCGCCGGCGGTGACGCTGGCGGTGCTGGGCGCATTGCTCATCATGCCGCAACCCAGGTTCACCGTGGCGTTGCCGTTCATGGAAATGCCGGTGGTGTTGGTCTTCTCCAGCGCCAGCACGCAATAATCGCCATTGCCGACGACTTCGGCCACGGCGCGCGCGCTGATCCGCACCGGGCCGCGCATGATCATGCTGGTGAAGGGCAGCCGCGCATCGGTCGCCAGGGTCACTTCCACCGCGGAACTGGCATCGCGGTAGCTGCCATAGGTGGCCGGCGTGTTGATGACCGGTGCGACGGTCATGCTGAAGCCTGCGTTGCGGTTGATGTCGGTCGTGACGGCCGCTTTTACCACATCGGTGCTGCTGGACTGGCTCAGCTGATAGGCGCCGGCAATTGCGCCCGAATCCGCCGCGCGCTGCATCATGCGCTTGGTCAGCGTCCACTGAATAGTGTCACTGGCGAGACCAGCGGTGCCGATCAGGATCGGCATCATCAACGCTGTCAACGTCACCACATTGCCCTGCCGGCTTGACCGCAGCCGGCGTACAGAAAAGCCACCCATTACGCCCACGCCTCGTTGTTACGCCACCAAACTGGCGCTCATCAATGCGCCTGATATCAGATAATGAGTCAATTTTGCGTAAATTGGCATCTGCTTTGCCGCTTCAACAGTGATTGTCAAGGTAAAGGCCGGAATTTTAACCTTTCGTTTACCATTTCTTTGCTGGATCGCGCTGCGACTCTGGCAGAATCACTGCAGATTGTAACTTGTTCCAATGGGGAAATGATTCGCGATTTGGCAAACCGGCTTGTCAGAAGCTTTGCATGCCGGCCAGGCGCGGGCTGGATGCGGGCAGACCGGCGGCGCCAATCACCGCCATCATCACGGCGGCCAACGGGCGCCCGTCATGCGGGCTGATACCCTGCTTCGCGTGCGCTTTCCGGCTTGACGGGGCCAAGACGCTGCCCGAAGTCAGACGGCGATGACTGTTTCCGCTTCTGGCACAAACTCGCTCACTCGCTGGATCCTCGTTGGCCTTGTCGCCGGTCTTGGCGTCGGCTGGGCGATCAACGCCAATGTTGCGCCGGATCAGGCCAAGGCGATCGCCGGCACTCTGTCGATCATCACCGATGTGTTCCTGCGGCTGATCAAGATGATCATCGCGCCGCTGGTGCTGGCGACGCTCACCGTTGGCATCGCGCACATGGGCTCGGGCAGCGCGGTCGGCCGCACCTTCGTGCGCACCCTGGCCTGGTTCATCGCCGCCAGCGTGTTCAGCCTTGGCCTGGGCATATTGATGGTCAACCTGCTGGCCCCCGGCGTCGGGGTCGGCCTGCCGCTGCCCGATGCCGCTGCCGCCTCGGGCGTGGCCAACAAGGCCTTCAACCTGAAGGACTTCATCGGCCACATCTTCCCCAAGTCGATCATCGAGGCGATGGCCACCAACGAAGTGCTGCAGATCGTGGTGTTCAGCCTGTTTGCCGGCGTCGCGCTGATCCACATGGGGGAGAAGGCCAAGGTCATCAACGACGGCCTTGATGCCATCATGCACATGATGTTGGTGATCACCGGCTATGTGATGAAGGTGGCGCCGTTCGCGGTGTTTGCCGCCATTGCCAGTTCCATCGCAGTGGAAGGCCTCGGCATCCTTATCACCTTCGGCAAGTTCGTCGGCGGTTTCTACCTGGCGTTGGCCATGCTGTGGGTGTTCCTGCTGGGCGCCGGCAGCGCGGTGCTGGGCTTTGGCGAAGTCCGCCGCCTGATCCCCGAAATCCGCGAGCCGTTCCTGATCACTTTCGCCACCGCCTCATCGGAAGCGGCCTATCCCAAGCTGCTGGCGGCGATGGAGCGCTTTGGCGTGCCCAACCGCATCGCTTCGTTCGTGCTGCCGCTGGGCTACAGCTTCAATCTTGATGGCTCGATGATGTATTGCGCCTTTGCCAGCATCTTCATCGCCCAGGCCTATGGCATCGACCTGTCCCTGGGGCAGGAACTGGCGATGCTGGGCCTGTTGATGATCACGTCGAAAGGCATCGCCGGCGTGCCGCGCGCCAGCCTGGTCGTCATCGCCGCGACCTTGCCCTATTTCAACATCCCGGAAGCCGGCCTGCTGCTGATCCTGGCCGTGGACCATTTCCTCGACATGGGCCGCAGCGCCACCAATGTCATCGGCAACGCGGTGGCAACGGCGGTGATCGCCAAGTGGGATGCCGGGCAGGCGCCGGCTGAAGCTCAGCTGTAATAGAGCGTCGGGTTGGCCGCTTCGGCCAGCGGATCGGGGCCATAGCGGTTGTCGCCCGCCGTGCCGCGCGAGCAATACCAGATCAGCATCACGATGGAGATGATGCCGCCGGCCAGCAGGCCGACGCCCAGCACAATCATCGCGCCGCCAGCGCCGGCACCGGCGGCCTCGCCGCTGCCCAGCAGGCCGGCAATGGCCCCGCCGGCGCCCATCACGGCGGCGATGGCGATGGTGGGCAGGATGATCAACAGCGGCGCCAGCACCCACCAGCCGGTGCGGTCCAGATCGTGCAGACGGCGCACGCTCACCGCCAGGCTGGGCAGCAGCAGGCCAAGCGAAAGCAGCGGCCCTGCCAGTTGTATGCCCATGATTGCGTCGATCATTCCGACCGGGATGCCGACCAGAATCGAAAACAGCACGAACCACCAATATTCGGCACGCGGTGCCCGGCCGGAAAATTGCGCATAACGCTGCACCGGCAGCAGCATCCATTGCACAGGCGACCGCGTGATCATTGAACCTCTCCCCGGACTTCAATCAGGAGAGTGAATGACAATTGTCATTTCCGCAAGATTGGCTGCTTTAATTGACCGGTGGCCGGCGACGATAACTCAAGGCCTCGGCAACATGGACGCGGGCGACGGTCTCGCTGCCCGCCAGATCGGCGATGGTGCGCGACACCCGGAGCACGCGGGCATAGCCGCGCGCTGACAGGCGCAGCGTGTCGGCGGCCTGGGTGAGCAGGCGCTGGCCCTCAGCATCGGGCGTTGCGTGGGCCGTCAGCGTCTCGCCATCGGCTTCGGCATTCATGCGTGTGGCGGTGCCGGCATAGCGCGCGGTCTGCCGGGCACGAGCGGCGGCCACGCGGGCCGCCACCTGCGCGCTGTTCTCGGCCGGTGGCGGCAAGGTCAGATCGGCGGCTGACAGCGCCGGCACCTCGATGTGGAGATCAATGCGGTCAAGCAGCGGCCCGGACAGTTTCGACTGGTAATCCGCCGCGCAGCGCGGGGCGCGCGCACAGGCCAGGCCCGGATCCGCCAGATGCCCGCAGCGGCAGGGGTTCATCGCCGCGACCAGCTGGACGCGCGCCGGGTAGGTCACGTGCGCCGCGGCGCGTGCCACCTGCACCTGGCCGGTTTCCAGCGGCTGGCGCAGGCTGTCGAGCACGCCGCGCTGAAATTCCGGCAGCTCGTCGAGGAACAGCACGCCAAGATGGGCGAGTGACACTTCCCCCGGCCGCGCTCTCATGCCGCCACCGACCAGCGCCGGCATCGAAGCCGAATGGTGCGGCGAGCGGAACGGCCGGCTGCGTTTCAGCTTGCCGCCCTCAAGCTCGCCGGCGATGGAGGCAACCATCGAGACTTCCAGCGCCTCGGCCGGGGTGAGATCGGGCAAGATGCCGGCCAATGCGGCAGCCAGCAGCGACTTGCCCGAACCGGGAGGTCCGCTCATCAGCAGATTATGGCCGCCGGCCGCGGCGATTTCGGCGACGCGCTTCGGTGTCTCCTGGCCCTTGATGTCGGCAAAATCCGGCCCGCGCCGGGTCGGCTCGGCTTCGGCGCGTTGCGGCGCGGCCAGGATGATCTGGCCCTTCAGATGATTGATCAGGGCGAGCAGGTCGGGTGCCGCCAGCACCTGCACCTCGCCGGCCCAGGCCGCTTCCGGGCCCTGCACGGCCGGGCAGATCAGCCCCTGTTCGTGAGCGGCGGCGTGCAGCGCGGCGAGCAGCACGCCCGGCACCGGCGCAATCGCGCCATCCAGGCCCAACTCGCCGACCGCAACGAAATCATCGAGCGCGTCCTGCGGGATCACGCCCATTGCGGCCAGCAACCCGAGCGCGATCGGCAGATCATAGTGGGAGCCTTCCTTGGGCAGATCGGCCGGCGACAGGTTCACCACCACCCGGCGCGGCGGCAGCGACAGGCCGATGGCGTGCAGCGCGGCGGCCACCCGTTCGCGGCTTTCCTTCACCGCCTTGTCGGGCAGGCCCACGGTAACAAATGTCACCGGCCCTGCGGATATCTGCACCTGGACGTCTACGCTGCGGGCTTCGAGGCCCAGAAAGGCCACCGTGCCGACATGGGCCACCATCAACCAACTCCCTCGCGAGTGGAAGCAACTGACCCTGAACCGGTTTGGTAGAATCTTTGACGATGCGGTGCAACGCCGCCTTACGATTGCCACAGGATGGCCGTAACGGGTTCCTATCGTGAGTCGGCCAAGCTTCCTTGACCTGTTGGTTCGTTCCGAACCCTTCCGGGTGTTCCAGATCATCCTGGGCATCCTCTTGATGCCTGTTGCCTTCATCGTCGGGCTGATTTCGCCGGCGCCGATCGGCATCGTCATCTTCGGGGCCGGGGTGGCGCTGGTGCTCCGCAACTCGCGCTGGGCGCGGCGGCGCTATCTCTTCTATACCCGCCACCATCCGCGCGTGCGCCGGGCGGTGGACATCGGGCTGATGCGGGGCCGCAACCGCGCGCGGGGCCGGGCGCGCGCTGATGCGCCGGCCGCTTCATTGACGAATACGGCGACTGACCCTACATCGCCCACGATGCCGTGATGGGCCTGCCCCGTCGCGCGCCCCCAGTCAGGTCAGGAATTTCATGCTCGGGTTGAACAAGGTCGCGAAGGCGATTTTCGGGTCGTCGAATGATCGCTATCTGAAGTCGCTGCGGCCGATCATCAAGCGCATCAACGATCTGGAAGCCACGATCAGTGCGCTGACCGACGAGCAGTTGCAGGCGCAGACCCCCAAGCTCAAGGCCGAGCTCGAAGCCGGCAAGAGCCTTGATGATGTCCTGCCGGAAGCCTTCGCCACCGTGCGCGAGGCCGCCCGGCGCACGCTGGGCCAGCGCCATTATGATGTGCAGCTGATCGGCGGCATCGTGCTGCACCGGGGCGAGATCGCCGAAATGCGCACCGGCGAAGGCAAGACGCTGGTGGCGACGCTTGCGGTGTATCTGAACGCGCTGACCGGCAAGGGCGTCCACGTCGTGACGGTGAACGATTATCTCGCCAGCCGCGATGCGCAGTGGATGGGCCAGGTCTATCGCTTCCTGGGGCTGAGCGTCGGCGTGATCGTGCCCAACCTCGATGACCAGACGCGCCGCCAAGCCTATGCGTGCGACATCACCTACGGCACCAACAATGAATTCGGCTTCGATTATCTGCGCGACAACATGAAGTACACGCGCGAGCAGATGGTGCAGCGGCCGTTCAATTTCGCCGTGGTCGATGAGGTCGATAGCGTCCTGATCGACGAAGCCCGCACGCCGCTGATCATCTCCGGCCCCACCGACGACAAGTCGCAGCTCTACACCCAGGTCAACGCCGTGGTGAAGGAACTGGAGCGCGAGGATGTCGAGGTTGACGAGAAGCAGCGCTCGGTGATCCTCACCGAAGCCGGCACCGAGAAGGTGGAGCGCATGCTGTCCGCCGCCGGCCTGCTGGAGGGCGAGAATCTCTATGATTTCGAGAACACGCAGGTTGTCCACCACCTGAACCAGGCCCTGCGCGCCATCGTGATCTTCCGCCGCGACACCGACTATATCGTGCGTGACGACAAGGTGATCATCATCGATGAATTCACCGGCCGCATGATGGATGGCCGCCGCTGGTCGGAAGGCCTGCACCAGGCAGTGGAAGCCAAGGAAGGCGTGACCATCCAGCCGGAAAACCAGACGCTGGCCAGCATCACCTTCCAGAATTATTTCCGCATGTATCCCAAGCTGGGCGGCATGACCGGCACCGCCAACACCGAAGCCGCCGAATTCTACGACATCTACAAGCTGAACGTGGTGGAAATCCCGACCAACGTGCCGGTGCTGCGCAAGGATGTCGACGACGAATTCTACAAGAACAGCGACGACAAATATAAGGCCATCGTCAAGGCGATCCGCGGCGCGCAGGAGCGCGGCCAGCCGGTGCTGGTCGGCACGGTGTCGATCGAGAAGAGCGAACTGCTGTCGGAGTTCCTGAAGACCGAAGGCGTCGAGCATGTCGTGCTCAACGCGCGCTACCACGAGCAGGAAGCCGCCATCGTCGAGCAGGCCGGCCGCATCGGCGCCGTCACCATCGCCACCAACATGGCCGGCCGCGGCACCGACATCAAGCTGGGCGGCAACGAGGAAGCCCGCATCACCCGCGAGCTGGCCGACATGCCGCCAGGGCCGGAGCGCGACGCCGCCGAAGCCAAGATCAAGGCCGAGGTGAATGCCGAGCGCGAGCAGGTGAAGGCCAATGGCGGCCTGTTCGTGCTGGGCACCGAGCGCCACGAAAGCCGCCGTATCGACAACCAGCTGCGCGGCCGTTCGGGCCGCCAGGGGGACCCGGGCCTGTCGCGCTTCTACCTCAGCCTCGACGACGATCTGCTGCGCATCTTCGGCCAGCAGAACATGCTGTCGCGCCTGATGAACTCCGGCCTGGAAGAAGGGGAGGCGATCATCCACCCCTGGATCTCCAAGGCGATCGAGACGGCGCAGAAGAAGGTGGAGGCGCGCAACTACGACGTGCGCAAGCAGCTGCTGCAGTATGACGACGTCATGAACGACCAGCGCAAGGTCGTCTATGAACAGCGCTCCGACATCATGGACTCGGAAACCGTCGGCGATGTCGTGATCGACATGCGCCACGAGACGGTGAACGCCATCGTCGCCAATCGCTGCCCACTCGGCAGCTATCCGGAACAATGGGATATCGCCGGGCTGCAGGAGGATGTGAGCGGCACGCTTGGCCTCGCCATCGACGTGACGGCCTGGCCGCAGGAAGCCGCCATCGATCCGGAAATCGTCGTCGATCGCCTGATCGAAGCGTCGGACGCGCTGATCGCCGCCAAGGCCGCGCAGCTACCCGAAGACACCTGGATCAGCATCGAGAAGAGCTTCCTGCTGCAGGCGCTCGACCATCACTGGAAGGAGCATCTGGCGACGCTGGATTCGCTGCGCTCGGTCATCCATCTGCGCGCCTATGCCCAGAAGACGCCGATCAACGAATACAAGCGCGAGGCCTTCGCCCTGTTTGAGCGCATGCTGCAGGCGGTGCGCGAGGACGTGACGCGGATGCTGGCCAATGCCCAGTTCCAGATGCAGGCGGATGAACCGCCGCAGGAGCTGCCGCCGTTCATCACCACCCATATCGATCCGGCCACCGGCCAGAACGAGGCGGGCCCGACGATGAGCTTTGACGCGTTCGGCTCGGCGCTGCCGGCCGGCATGCTTGCCGCCGCCCAGAGCGCGGCCGAGATGATCGACATCGACCCCACTGACGTGGAGGAATGGCGCCAGACGGTGAGCCGCAATGCCGAATGCCCGTGCGGCAGCGGCAAGAAGTTCAAGCACTGCCACGGCGCGTTGTAACGCGCCGGACAACAAGCGCCGCGCTGTAAGGCGCCGGGCTGTCAGCGCCGCGCTGTTGGTGGGGCGCTGGCGGCGAGCGGTGCGATTGGAACGACGGGCCGAGAACGCGGCGGAGTCGCGGCCGCGCGCAAGCCACTTTGTTGAAAAGCGCGGCTTTCCCATGCCCAAGTCCGGCTCCAATTGCCTAGTTAACGAGTAGGAATAAGCTCGTCTCCAGTCAGATCGGCGGGAGGTAATGGTGCGGGCAATCTTGGTGTCAGGTCTGTTGTTGACGGCGACGCCGGCCCTGGCCGACGAATTGGAGGCTGATGACGCGGCCACTGCCACCCCGGCCGATGCCGACATCGTGGTGACCGCCCGGCGGCGCACGGAACGCCTGCAGGACGTGCCGGTGGCGGTGACGGCGCTGCAGGCCGACAAGCTCGATCTTGCCGGCGTCTTCAACCTCAACCGCAGCGTGCAATTGCTGCCCTCGGTCAATTTCTACGCCTCCAACCCGCGCAACGCCGCCATCATCATCCGTGGCCTGGGGGCGCCGTTCGGCCTCACCAACGATGGCATCGAACAGGGCGTTGGCCTCTTCATCGACGGCGTCTATTACAGCCGGCCGGCCGCGGCCTCGTTCGATTTCGTCGATATCGAACGCATCGAGGTGCTGCGCGGCCCGCAGGGCACGCTCTATGGCAAGAACACCACGGCCGGATCGGTGAACATCACCACCTGCGCGCCGAGCTTCACGCCGGAGGGGCGGGTCGAGGCCACGATCGGCAATCTCGGCTTCCAGCAATTGCGCGGCTCGGTCTCGGGGCCGCTGACTGACCGGTTGGCGCTGCGGGCGGCCGTGTCCTACACCAGCCGCGAAGGCACGCTGCGCAATGTCCGCACCGGTGCTGACTCCAACCAGCTCGACAATCTGGGGTTCCGCGCCAGCCTGCTGTGGAAGGCCAGTGATCGCGTCACGGTCACGCTCGCCGCCGACGACAATCGCCAGAATCCCGATTGCTGCGCCCAGGTCTATGTGCGGGTGGCGCCCACGCGCCGCGCCGCCAACCGGCAGTTCGCAGCGCTGGCCGCCGCCTCGGGCTATGCGCCGCCCAGCCTCGATCCGTTTGATCGGCTGATCGACAACGACAGCCCTCTCGAGGCCAGGCAATATTTCGGCGGCGCCAGCGCCACCCTGGCCGTCGATCTCGGCGCCGGCACGCTCACCGCGATCACGGCCTGGCGTTACTGGAACTGGTACCCATCAAACGACCGCGATTTCACCGCGCTGCCGATCACCACCATCTCGGCCAATTTCTCGCGCCAGCGCCAATATACCCAGGAACTGCGCTGGACCTCGTCCGGCAATGGCCCGCTCACCCTGGTCGCCGGCCTGTTCGCCTATCGCCAGACCATCCGCAACGATCCGGTGCAGGAACAGGGCCGCGCCGCCGCGCTGTGGCTGCTGGGGCCGGGCACTGATCCGGCGCTGCTCGATGGCCTCAGGCAGACCGTGCGGGTCGATTACACCAACGACAGCCTGGCCGGCTTTGGCCAGCTGCAGTGGCAGCTGAGCCCGAGGCTGAAACTGCAAGGCGGCCTGCGCCTGAACTGGGACCGCAAGGATGCCGACTATGCCGCCACCGTGACCGGCGGCCTCGCCACCAACGATCCGGTGCTGATCGCACGCAAGAACAGCATATTGGCCGCCCAAGCCTATCAGGCGCGCTTTTCCGATTTCAACGTCTCGGGCGATGCCACCGCCAGCTATGAACTGGCTGACGATGTGCTGGCCTATGCCACCTATGCCCGCAGCTTCAAACCGGGCGGCGTCAACCTGGGTGGGCTGCCCACCGATGCCGCCGGCGCACCACTGCTGGGGGCCACGACCGTGCGGCCCGAACGGATCAATCACTACGAGATCGGGCTGAAGAGCCAGTTCTTCAGCCGTTCCGTCACCCTCAACTTCGCTGCCTTCCGCACCGATATTGCCGATTATCAGACCAATGTCGTCAACGCCCAGATCGGCGTGCTGCGCGGCTATCTCGCCAATGCGGCGGCCGTGCGCGTGCAGGGGGTGGAGGCCGAAGTCTCGGCCCGCCTCTCTGACGTGATCGATGTGCGGCTGAGCGGAACCTATCTTGACGGCACCTACCGGCGCTTCCCCGACGCGCCGGCGCCGCTTGAGCTGACAGGGGGCCCGCAGGTGGTGGATATTTCCGGCCAGCGCCTGCCAGGCGTGTCGCGTTGGACGGGCGCGGCAAGCCTGAACCTGCATCCGCCGCTGGCGCTGTTCGGCGCGCCGGGGCGGGTGCAGGCGGGGCTGGACGTCTATGCCCGCTCCGGCTTCTCCTCCAGCCCGACGCCATCAGCCTATTTGAACGTCGCCGGCTATGCCCTGGTCAATGCCCAGCTCGGCTGGCAGTCCGACAGCGGCTTCAGCGTCTCGGCCTGGGTGCGCAACGCCTTTGACCGCAACTATTTTGATTTCCTCAGCGCCGCGCCCGGCGGCTCTGGCCTGGTGGTCGGCCAGCCCGGCGACCCGCGCACCTTCGGCGTGACGCTCGGGAAACGCTTCTGATCAGCCGCCGGCCACCGCCGCGCTGATATCGGCCACCCGCAATTCGCCCTCGCGGGTCTGGCCGCCCAGCGCCATGAAGCGGCGCATGGCGGCACGGGCGGGATCGCTGAACAGCAGTTGCTGGAACAGGGCGGCTTCCGCGGCGCAGCCTTCGGCAATCGGCAGCGCGGCATTGTCCACCGATTGCTTGGCCAGCCGCACGGCCTCTGGCGGGAAGCTGGCGATGCGGCGGGCCAGCGCGTCCACAAAGGCGTCAATCTGATCGGCCGGCAGCGCGCGGTTGAGCCAGCCCCAGCGCTCGGCGGTGAGGGCATCGACATCGATGCCGCCCAGGATGATCTCCATCGCCCGCGCCCGGCCGACCAGGCGCGGCAGATTCTGGGTGCCGGTTCCGCCGGGCAATATACCGATTGGCACCTCCATCTGGTTGATGATGGTCTTGCCAATCACGCCGAAGCGCATGTCGAAGTTCATCGACAATTCGGCCCCGCCGCCGCCCACGCGACCTTCGATCTGGGCAATCGTCACCTTGTCCATGGTGCGAAACGCGTGGCACATCGCGTGATAGGCGTTGGACGCTTCGGTGGGCGGTTCGGGCGCATCGGCCAGCGCAATCAGCGCTTCGACATCGAAATGGGCCAGGAAGAAATCCGGGTCGGCGCTCTTCAACACGAACACCAGCACTGACGGGTCGGCCTCCAGCTCGGCCGCCAGCCGCGCCAGTTCGCCAAACAGCGCCATGGTGATGATGTTGATCGGCGGGTTGCTGACCACCGCGGTGACCAGCGGCCCCTCCTGCGTGACACGGATCAGGCTGTAGCTGTCATAGGCCATGGTCATTCTCCCCTCGGCAGGAAGCGTAGCGCACAAGCGGCGCCGGGCCTATCGCGAAGGCGCCACTGGGGCTGCGCTTCATGTTGACCCCAACCCCCTTTGCCGCTAAAGGCGCGCATCCCTGACCGGTGGCAACACTGGCTCGGGGGATACGACAGACGGCACCGTGTGCGAACGGCCTTCCGATATCGGGGGGCCTTTCGCACTTATGTGATGCGCTTTTTCTGAAGGGCGCTTCAACGGGGCAGGTCTGGAGTAGGCCGCGGGCCATGGGGGCCCCGGTCGAAGCGAAGAAGAGAGACGATGCCAACGATCAACCAGTTGATCCGCAAGGGTCGCACGCCGCAGAAGGCGCGCAACAAGGTGCCGGCCATGGAGGCCAACCCGCAGAAGCGTGGCGTGTGCACCCGCGTTTACACCACCACCCCCAAGAAGCCGAACTCGGCGCTCCGCAAGGTGGCCAAGATCCGTCTGACCAATGGCTTTGAAGTCATCGGTTACATCCCGGGTGAAGGCCACAATCTGCAGGAACACTCGGTCGTGCTGATTCGCGGCGGCCGCGTGAAGGATCTTCCCGGCGTGCGCTATCACATCGTTCGCGGTGTGCTCGACACGCAGGGTGTGAAGAACCGCAAGCAGAGCCGTTCGAAGTACGGCGCCAAGCGTCCGAAGTAAGGGGGATATAGATCATGTCACGTCGTCGTCGCCCCGAAAAGCGCGTCATCCTGCCGGATCCCAAGTTCGGCGATCAGGTGCTGTCGAAATTCATGAACCTCGTCATGCTGCAGGGCAAGAAGTCGGTCGCTGAAAAGATCGTCTATTCCGCGCTGGAAACCATCGAGGCCAAGAGCCGCCGCGAACCGCTGGGCGTGTTCCACGATGCGCTCGCCAACGTGCGCCCGGGCATCGAAGTGCGCAGCCGCCGCGTCGGCGGTGCCACCTACCAGGTGCCGGTGGAAGTCCGTCCCGATCGTGGCCAGGCCCTGGCCATCCGCTGGATCATCTCGGCCGCCCGCAAGCGCGCCGAGCACACCATGGCGGCCCGCCTGTCGGCGGAACTGCTCGATGCCGCGTCCAACCGCGGTTCGGCCGTGAAGAAGCGTGAAGACACCCACCGGATGGCGGAAGCCAACCGCGCCTTCTCGCACTACCGCTGGTAATCCGATCCGGGCCGGTGCCCTCGTGGTGCCGGCCCGCTTGTTCTCCTATTGATTGAGGCTCTTCCCCATGCCCCGCTCCCACCCGCTTGAGCGTTATCGCAACATCGGCATCATGGCCCACATCGATGCCGGCAAGACGACCACGACCGAGCGCATCCTCTATTACACCGGCAAGTCCTACAAGATTGGCGAAGTGCACGAAGGCACCGCCACCATGGACTGGATGGAGCAGGAGCAGGAGCGCGGCATCACCATCACGTCGGCCGCCACGACGTGCTTCTGGCGCGCCCAGGACGGCAAGGGCGAAGAGCATCGCATCAACATCATCGACACCCCCGGACACGTCGACTTCACCATCGAAGTCGAGCGTTCGCTGCGCGTGCTCGACGGTGCCATCACCTGCTTCGACGGCGTCGCCGGTGTCGAGCCGCAGTCCGAAACCGTCTGGCGCCAGGCCGACAAGTATCGCGTGCCGCGCATGTGCTTCGTCAACAAGCTGGACCGCACCGGTGCCAACTTCGAACGCTGCGTGCAGATGATCAAGGATCGCCTGGGTGCCCGCCCGGCCGTCCTCTATCTGCCGATTGGCCTCGAAAGCGATTTCGTCGGCCTCGTCGACCTGGTCGAGAACCGCGCCATCATCTGGCTGGAAGAAAGCCTGGGCGCCAAGTTCGAATACAAGCCGATTCCGGACGAACTGAAGGACGCCGCCGCCGCCGCCCGTTCCGAGCTGATCGAGATCGCCGTCGAACAGGACGACGAGGCGATGGAAGCCTATCTGGAAGGCAATGAGCCGGATGTCGCCACGCTGAAGAAGCTGATCCGCAAGGGCACGCTGGCGTTCGACTTCGTGCCGGTGCTGTGCGGTTCGGCGTTCAAGAACAAGGGCGTGCAGCCGCTGCTCGATGCCGTCATCGACTATCTGCCGAGCCCGCTCGACATTCCGCCGGTGGTTGGCATCAACCCCAAGGAAGAAGAAGAAACCCGCAAGGCCGACGACAACGAGCCGTTCGCCGCGCTGGCCTTCAAGATCATGACCGATCCGTTCGTCGGCACGCTGACCTTTGCCCGCATCTATTCGGGCAAGCTGGAAGCCGCCTCGACCGTGCTGAACTCCGTGAAGGACAAGCGCGAGAAGATCGGCCGCATGCTGCTGATGCACGCCAACAACCGCGAAGACATCAAGGAAGCCATGGCCGGCGACATCGTCGCGCTGGTCGGCCTCAAGGATGTCACCACCGGTGACACGCTGTGCTCGACGCTGAAGCCGGTGATCCTGGAGCGCATGGAATTCCCGGAACCCGTCATCGAAGTCGCCGTGGAACCCAAGACCAAGGCCGACCAGGAAAAGATGGGCATCGCGCTCAACCGCCTGGCCCAGGAAGATCCGTCGTTCCGCGTGTCTTCGGACAACGAGAGCGGGCAGACCATCATCAAGGGCATGGGCGAACTCCATCTCGAAATCCTCGTCGATCGCATGAAGCGCGAGTTCAAGGTGGAAGCCAATGTGGGCGCGCCGCAGGTGGCCTATCGTGAATCGCTCGCCCGCAAGGTCGATGTCGATTACACCCACAAGAAGCAGTCGGGCGGCTCCGGCCAGTTCGGCCGCGTCAAGATCACGGTGGAGCCGGGCGAGCGTGGCTCGGGCGTGCTGTTCATCGATGAAGTGAAGGGCGGCAACGTGCCGCGCGAATATATCCCGGCTGTCGAAAAGGGCATCCGTGAAGTCGCGTCGTCGGGCCACCTGATCGGCTTCCCGCTGATCGACTTCAAGGCGACGCTGTATGACGGCGCCTATCACGACGTCGACTCGTCGGCCCTGGCCTTCGAAATCACCGGCCGCGGCGCCATGCGCGAAGCGGCGGACAAGGCCGGCATCAAGATCCTCGAGCCGATCATGAAGGTCGAGGTGGTGACGCCGGAAGATTATCTGGGCGACGTCATCGGCGACCTCAATAGCCGCCGTGGCCAGATCCAGGGCACCGACACCCGCGGCAACGCGCAGGTGATCGATGCCATGGTGCCGCTGGCCAACATGTTCGGGTATGTGAACAACCTGCGCTCGATGTCGCAGGGTCGTGCCCAGTACACCATGCAGTTCAGCCACTATGACGAAGTGCCGTCGAACGTGGCCGAGGAAATCAAGCTCAAGCTGGCTTGATTTTTCGGGAAAGCCGGCTAGTCAGCGCGCCTCAAGGTGCGCTGATTCGGCGCTTCCCCGCTGAAACCACCGCACCGGCGGCGCCCCACGGGCTTTGCCGGAACCAAGTTGAACCCATCACTCGTTGATCAAGGAAGAAGGTAAGGGCCATGGCCAAAGCCAAGTTCGAGCGGAACAAGCCGCACTGCAACATCGGGACCATCGGTCACGTCGACCATGGCAAGACCTCGCTGACCGCTGCCATCACCAAGGTGCTGGCCGAAACCGGTGGCGCCACCTTCACCGCCTACGACCAGATCGACAAGGCGCCGGAAGAGCGTGAGCGCGGCATCACCATCTCGACCGCCCACGTCGAGTATGAAACTGCCGACCGTCACTATGCCCACGTCGACTGCCCGGGCCACGCCGACTATGTGAAGAACATGATCACCGGCGCCGCGCAGATGGACGGCGCGATCCTGGTCGTGTCCGCCACCGACGGTCCGATGCCGCAGACCCGTGAGCACATCCTGCTCGCCAAGCAGGTCGGCGTGCCGGCCATGGTCGTGTTCATGAACAAGGTGGACATGGTCGACGACGAGGAAATCCTCGAGCTGGTCGAACTGGAAATCCGCGAACTCCTGTCGAAGTATGATTTCCCGGGCGATGACATTCCGATCATCAAGGGTTCGGCCCTGTGCGCCCTGGAAGGCAAGAACGACAAGATCGGCCGCGAAGCCGTGCTGGAGCTGATGCGCAACGTCGACAGCTACATCCCGCAGCCGGAGCGTCCGCTGGACAAGCCGTTCCTGATGCCGATCGAAGACGTGTTCTCGATCTCGGGCCGTGGCACCGTCGTCACCGGCCGCGTCGAAACCGGCATCGTCAAGGTTGGCGAAGAACTGGAAATCGTCGGCATCCACGACACCCGCAAGACCGTCTGCACCGGCGTTGAAATGTTCCGCAAGCTGCTCGATCAGGGCCAGGCTGGCGACAACATCGGCGCCCTGCTGCGCGGCGTGGGCCGTGAAGAAGTCGAGCGCGGCCAGGTGCTCTGCAAGCCCGGCTCGATCAAGCCGCACACCGAGTTCACCGCCGAAGTCTACGTGCTGTCGAAGGACGAAGGTGGCCGTCACACGCCGTTCTTCGCCAACTACCGCCCGCAGTTCTACTTCCGCACCACCGACGTCACCGGCACCGTTGAGCTGCCGGAAGGCACCGAGATGGTGATGCCGGGCGATAACGTGCAGCTCAAGGTCAAGCTGATCGCTCCGATCGCCATGGACCAGGGCCTGCGCTTCGCCATCCGCGAAGGCGGCCGTACCGTCGGCGCCGGCGTGGTTGCTTCGATCATCAAGTGAGTGTAAAGGGCCGCTTCCCTAGGGGAGCGGCCCTGATTCGTCAGCGCGCGGAAACGCAGCGCCGATGACGGAAGCCGGGCCCCGCGGCTTTAAACCCAGGGGCAGTTATTCTGAAGCGGCCGGTGCAACCCCGACCTCACATTCGGGGATGTGTCGGTCCGCTTTTTTTGAATGAACGCTGTTTGACAAGATTGGTGCCATGGACGCTCAGAACATCCGCATTCGCCTGAAGGCTTTTGACCATCGTGTGCTCGATCTGGCCACCGGTGAGATCGCCGACACCGCCAAGCGGACCGGCGCTGCCATTCGTGGCCCGATTCCGCTGCCGACGCGCTTCGAGAAGTTCACCGTGAACCGCTCGCCGCACGTCGACAAGAAGAGCCGTGAACAGTTCGAGGTGCGCACCTACAAGCGCCTCCTCGACATTGTTGACCCGACCCCGCAGACGGTGGACGCGCTGATGAAGCTCGATCTGGCCGCCGGCGTGGACGTGGAAATCAAACTCGGCAAGTAACCGTCCCGACCAAATACGCGGAGCGACTTTGGAAGGGTCACGCCCCTCCCCCGGCAACACCGGATGGGGCCTCTGATGAAAGGAACAGATCATGCGCACAGGCGTGATCGCGAAGAAAATGGGGATGACGCGGATTTTCCGCGACGACGGCCGGCATGTTCCGGTGACCGTGCTCTCCCTCGAGAACAACCAGGTCGTCGCGGTGAAGACCGACGAGACCGATGGCTACACCGCCGTCCAGCTTGGCGCTGGCGCGAAGAAGGCCAAGAACACCACGAAGCCGGAACGCGGCCATTTCGGCAAGGCCGAAGTGGAGCCCAAGGCCAAGGTGGCGGAGTTCCGCGTGGCGGCTGACGCCGTGCTGGAACCGGGTGCCACCATTTCCGCCGATCATTTCGTGCCGGGCCAGCTGGTTGATGTCACCGGCATCACCCAGGGCAAGGGCTTTGCCGGCGTCATGAAGCGCTGGAACTTCGGCGGTCTGCGCGCCACCCACGGCGTCTCGGTCTCGCACCGCTCGCACGGCTCGACTGGCCAGCGCCAGGATCCGGGCAAGGTGTTCAAGGGCAAGAAGATGGCCGGGCACATGGGTGCCAAGCAGCGCACACAGCAGAACCTGGAAATCGTGTCGACCGACGTCGAGCGCGGCCTGATCTTCGTGATGGGCTCGGTGCCCGGCTCGAAGGGCGGCTGGCTGCTCGTGAAGGACGCCGTCAAGGTGGCCCGCAACGCCGACGCCCCGTATCCGGCCGCCGTCAAGGTGGCTGCCAACACCAACGTCGTTGCTGAAGTGGCCGATGCCGCTCCGGCTGCCGACGAAACCACGGAGGCTTGATCATGAAGGTTCAGGTGAAGACCCTGGCCGCAGCCGACGCTGGCGAGATCGAGCTGTCTGAAGCCGTGTTCGGCAAGGAACCGCGCCTCGACATCCTGCACCGCGTCGTGACCTGGCAGCTGGAAAAGCGTCGCGGCACCGCCCGCAAGGCGCGTGAACGCAGCGAAGTCGCCCGCACCGGCAAGAAGCTGGGCAACCAGAAGGGCGGCGGTCGTGCCCGTCACGGCAACCGCGCTGCGCCGCAGTTCATCGGCGGCGGCAAGGCCCATGGCCCGCGCGTGCGTGATTTCGATCCGTCGCTGAACAAGAAGATCCGCCGTCTCGGCCTCGCCACCGCGCTCAGCGTGAAGGCCCAGGAAGGCAAGCTGATCGTGGTGGAAGACCTGAACCTTGGCGAAGCCAAGACCAAGGCGTTCCTGGCCTCGATGGGTGCGCTCGGCATCACCTCGGGCCTGTTCATCGACGGTGCCTCGGTTGATGTCGGTTTCGCCCGCGCTTCGGCCAACGTGCCCCACATCGACGTGCTGCCGGCCATCGGCGCCAACGTCTATGACATTCTCAAGCACGACACGCTGGTCCTGACCCGCGCTGCCGTTTCGGCTCTGGAGGCCCGGGTCAATGGCTAACATCGATCTCAAGCACTACGACATTGTCGTGAAGCCGGTGATCACCGAGAAGTCGACCCTGGTGAGCGAATTCAACCAGGTCGTCTTCCAGGTCGCCAAGGACGCCACCAAGCCGCAGATCAAGGCCGCCGTCGAAGCGCTGTATGGCGTCAAGGTGCTGGCCGTGAACACCATGGTGGCCAAGGGCAAGACCAAGCGCTGGCGCGGCCAGGAATATCGCCGGTCTGATGTGAAGAAGGCCGTGGTGACGGTTGCCGATGGCGACCGCATCGACGTGACCACCAGCATCTGAGGGCAGGGACCAGAACCATGGCACTCAAGAATTTCAACCCGACCAGCCCCGGCACGCGTGGCCTGGTGCTGATCGACCGCTCCGCCCTGCACAAGGGTCGTCCGGTCAAGGCGCTCACCGAAGGTCTGAAGAAGACCGGCGGCCGCAACAACAAGGGCCACGCCACTGCGCGCGGCATTGGTGGCGGTCACAAGCGCCTGTATCGCGTCGTCGATTTCAAGCGCCGCCTGTGGGACGTCGCCGCGACCGTCGAACGCCTGGAATATGACCCCAACCGCTCGGCCTTCATCGCGCTGGTGAAATATGCGGACAAGGATGGCACCCAGGCCTATATCATTGCCCCGCAGCGCCTCGCCGTCGGCGACAGCGTCATCGCCGGCAAGAAGGTCGACGTGAAGCCGGGCAACGCGATGGAAATCGGCCAGATGCCGGTTGGCACCATCGTCCACAACGTCGAGCTGAAGCCCGGCAAGGGCGGGCAACTCGCGCGCGCCGCCGGCACCTTCGTGCAGGTGGTGGGCCGCGACAAGGGCATGGTGATCATCCGCCTGAACAGCGGTGAACAGCGCTATGTCCGCGCCGAGTGCATGGCCACCGTGGGTGCAGTGTCGAACCCCGACAACAGCAACCAGAACCTCGGCAAGGCCGGCCGCAACCGCTGGCTCGGCTATCGTCCGCTCACCCGCGGCGTGGCCAAGAACCCGGTCGACCACCCGCACGGCGGTGGTGAAGGCCGCACCTCGGGCGGTCGTCACCCGGTGACCCCGTGGGGCAAGCCGACCAAGGGTGCCAAGACCCGTTCGAACAAGGCGACGGATCACATGATCATCCGTTCGCGCCACGCCAAGAAGAAGAGGTAAGCGCGCATGAGCCGCTCCGTCTGGAAGGGTCCGTTCGTGGACCTCTCGCTGCTGAAGAAGGCCGAAGCCGCGCAGGGCTCCGGTGCGCGCGCGCCGATCAAGACCTGGTCGCGCCGCTCCACCATCCTGCCGCAGTTCGTTGGCCTCACCTTCAACGTGTACAATGGCAAGAAGCACATCCCCGTCGTGGTCAACGAAGACATGGTGGGCATGAAGCTGGGTGAATTTGCGCCGACGCGCTTCTTCCCCGGCCACGCCGCCGACAAGAAGGGCAAGCGCTGATGTCCAAGCCCAAATCCCCCCGCAAGGTTGGCGACCGTGAGGCGCTGGCCGTTGCCACCACCATCCGCGGTTCGGCCTACAAGCTGAACCTGGTTGCCGGCCTGATCCGCGGCCGCAAGGCGTCGGAAGCCCTCAACATCCTGCAGTTCAGCCGCAAGGCGATGGCGGTTGATGTGCGCAAGGTGCTCGCGTCGGCCGTGGCCAATGCCGAAAACAACCACAACCTGGATGTGGACGCGCTGATCGTGAAGGAAGCCAGCGTTGGCAAGGCGATCACCATGAAGCGCTTCACGCCGCGTGCGCGTGGCCGCGCCTCGGCCATCACCAAGCCGTTCAGCCGTCTGCGCGTCGTCGTGCGCGAAGCCGACGAAGAGGGAGCAAACTAATGGGTCACAAGACGTCCCCCATCGGTCTGCGCCTGCAGATCAACCGCACCTGGGACAGCCGCTGGTTCGCCAAGGGCGACGATTACGGCAACCTGCTGCTGGAAGACCTGCGCATCCGCGAGTTCATCCTGAAGCATCACGGCCAAGCCGCCATCTCCAAGGTGGTGATCGAGCGTCCGGCCAAGCTGTGCCGCGTCTCCATCTTTGCCGCACGCCCCGGCGTGATCATCGGCAAGAAGGGTGCGGACATCGAGAAGCTGCGCAAGCAGATCGCCCAGATGACCCGCAGCGACGTGAGCCTGAACATCGTCGAGATCCGCAAGCCGGAAATCGATGCCAAGCTCGTCGCCGCCGGCGTGGCCGATCAGCTGGAGCGCCGTATCGCGTTCCGCCGCGCCATGAAGCGCGCCGTGCAGTCGGCCCTGCGTCTGGGCGCCGAAGGCATCAAGATCACCTGCTCGGGTCGTCTGGGCGGCGCTGAAATCGCCCGCACCGAATGGTATCGCGAAGGCCGTGTGCCGCTGCACACCCTGCGCGGCAACGTCGATTATGCCGAGCACCAGGCCCACACCGCCTATGGCGTGTGCGGCGTGAAGGTTTGGATCTTCAAGGGCGAAATCCTTGGCCACGACCCGATGGCCCAGGACCGCCTGATGATGGAAGCCCAGACCTCTGGCGTCCGTCCGGCGCGCTGAGGAGTAAGAAGAGATGCTGCAACCAAAGCGCACCAAGTTCCGCAAGGCGTTCAAGGGCCGTATCCACGGTGACGCCAAGGGCGGTACCGCGCTCAACTTCGGCGCCTTCGGCCTGAAGGCGATGGAGCCGGAGCGGATCACCGCCCGCCAGATCGAAGCGGCCCGCCGCGCGATCTCGCGTCACATCAAGCGCCAGGGCCGCCTGTGGATCCGCGTGTTCCCGGACGTGCCGGTGTCGTCGAAGCCGGCCGAAGTCCGCATGGGCTCGGGCAAGGGTTCGCCGGAATATTGGGTGGCCCGGGTCAAGCCCGGCCGCGTGATGTTCGAACTCGACGGCGTGCCGTACGACGTGGCCGCCGGTGCCTTTGAACGCGCGGCTGCCAAGCTGCCGATCAAGGTCAAGATGGTGGTTCGCCTCGGCGAGCCGACGACTCAGGATTAAGAGCGATGGCCGACAAGATTTTTGCCGATCTGAAGGTTGCGACCGACGATCAACTCGCCACCCAGCTTTCCGAGCTGAAGCGCGAACAGTTCAACCTGCGGTTCCAGGCGGCCACCGGCCAGCTGGAGAAGCCCGGCCGTGTGCGTGTTGTGCGCCGCACGATCGCCCGCATCAAGACGCTGCAATCGGCCCGCAAGGCCGTGCAGGCAGGAGCATAAGACATGCCGAAGCGTGTTCTGCAGGGCACCGTGGTGTCCGACAAGGGCGACAAGACGGTGGTCGTGCTGGTTGAGCGCAAGGTCGCTCACCCGGTGTACGGCAAGATCATCCGTCGCTCGAAGAAGTATCACGCCCACGACGAGGGCAATGTGATCAAGGCCGGTGACACGGTGCGCATCGAAGAATGCGCCCCGCTGTCCAAGCTCAAGACGTGGAAAGTGCTCGAAAAGGTCGGCTGAGCCGGTCTTCGAGCTGATTTTTTAGCCGTCTGCCGGTCGGAATCGGCAGACATAATGGAAGGATCGAACGCATGATCCAGATGCAGACGAACCTCGATGTGGCGGACAACAGTGGCGCCAAGCGGGTGATGTGCATCAAGGTCCTGGGTGGTTCCAAGCGCCGCTTTGCCGGCGTCGGCGACATCATCGTGGTGTCGGTGAAGGAAGCGCAGCCCAAGGGCAAGGTGAAGAAGGGTGACGTGCACCGCGCTGTGGTCGTGCGCACCGCCAAGGATATCCGTCGTCCCGACGGGTCGGTGATCCGCTTCGACAGCAATGCTGCCGTGCTGATCAACAAGAACGAAGAGCCGATCGGCACCCGTATCTTCGGGCCGGTGGTGCGTGAACTGCGCGCCACGGGCCACATGAAGATCATCAGCCTGGCTCCCGAGGTGCTGTGATGAGTGCGCTGAAGATCAAGAAGGGTGACACCGTGATCGTCCTGTCCGGCAAGGACAAGGGCAAGGAAGGCACCGTGACCCGCAACCTGCCGCGCGAAGGCAAGGTTGTGGTGGCCGGCGTCAACCTGATCACCCGTCACAACAAGCCGTCGCAGACCAACCCCAATGGCGGCATCAGCCAAGTGGAAGCGCCGATGGCTGTCGCCAAGGTGGCGCTGAAGGATCCGAAGACCGGCCAGCCGACCCGCGTCGGTTTCGCCGTGGTCGACGGCAAGAAGGTGCGCGTCGCCAAGAAGTCGGGAGCCGTGATCAATGGCTGAGAAGCTCAACCCCCGCATGCAGACCCTGTATGCCGAGACGGTCCGCCCGAAGATGGTGGAACTGTTTGGCTACAAGAATCTGATGGAAGTGCCGAAGATCGAGAAGATCGTGCTCAACATGGGCGTCGGCGAAGCCACCCAGGACAAGAAGAAGGTCGAGCAGGCTGCCGGTGAAATGGCCCTGATCGCTGGCCAGAAGCCGGTGATCTGCCGCGCCAAGAAGTCGGTCGCGCAGTTCAAGCTGCGTGAAGGCATGCCGATCGGCTGCAAGGTCACGCTGCGCCGCGAGCGCATGTATGAGTTCCTTGACCGCTTCGTCACGATCGCGCTGCCGCGCGTGAAGGATTTCCGTGGGCTTTCCGCCAAGTCGTTCGATGGCCGTGGCAATTATGCCTGCGGTATCAAGGAACAGCTGATCTTCCCGGAGATCAACTATGACCGGATCGAGAAGATCCGCGGCATGGACATCATCGTCACCACGACGGCCAAGACCGACGAGGAAGCCCGCGCCCTGCTGGCGCTGTTCGGTTTCCCGTTCGTTGGCTACACCCTCGAAAAGAAGGCGGCCTGAGCCATGGCGAAGCTTTCGATGATCAACAAGAACGAGCGTCGCAAGGCGCTGGTTGTGAAGTACGCCGGCAAATATGCCGTGCTCAAGGCGATCGCCAACGACGAGAGCCGTTCCGATGAGGAGCGTCTGATGGCCCGCCTGAAGATGGCCGAGCTGCCGCGCAACGCGAACCCGACCCGGGTGCGCAACCGCTGCGAGCTGACCGGCCGTCCGCGCGCCTATTACCGCAAGTTCAAGCTTTCGCGCGTCATGCTGCGGGAACTGGCCAACAAGGGCCTGATTCCCGGTGTGACCAAGTCGAGCTGGTAAGGATAGCCCGATGTCGATGTCTGATCCTCTGGGCGATATGCTCACCCGGATCCGGAACGGCCAGCAGGCCCGCAAGGATTCGATCGTCACCCCCGCTTCCAAGCTGCGTGCGCGCGTGCTGGATGTTCTGCAGCGCGAAGGCTATATCCGTGGCTATGCCCCGGTGCTTGATGGCGCCCACCAGAATCTGCGGATCGACCTGAAATATTTCGAAGGTCGTCCCGCCATCCAGCACCTTGCCCGCGTGTCGAAGCCCGGCCGCCGCGTCTACAGCGGTTCGACCGAGCTTCCACGCGTCCGCAACGGCCTGGGCATCACCATTGTTTCGACGCCCCAGGGCGTTCTTTCCGACGCGGAAGCGCGCGAGAAGAACGTGGGCGGCGAAGTCCTCTGCCAGGTGTTCTGACCATGTCGCGCATCGGTAAAAAACCCGTCGCCGTTCCGGCCGGCGTCACCGCCACCATCAATGATCGCATCCTGGTGGTCAAAGGCCCCAAGGGCGAGCTGTCGATGCCGCTGGTGGATGACATCAGCTACACCATCGACGCTGGCCAGATCGCGGTGCTGCCGGCATCGGACACCAAGCGCGCCCGTGCCTTCTGGGGCATGCAGCGCACGATGGTGAACAACCTCGTCACTGGCGTGGCCGACGGCTTCACCAAGGTGCTCGAAATCACCGGCGTCGGCTATCGCGCCTCGGTGCAGGGCAGCAACCTGAAGCTGCAGCTGGGCTACAGCCACGACGTGGATTTCCCGATCCCGGCCGGCATCACCATCAAGACGCCTGACCCGACGACCGTTGAAATCAGCGGTTCCGACAAGCAGCGCGTTGGCCAGGTTGCCGCCGAGATCCGCCGCTGGCGCAAGCCCGAGCCCTACAAGGGCAAGGGCATCAAGTACCGCGGCGAGTTCATCTTCCGGAAGGAAGGGAAGAAGAAATGAGCAAGCTCACCCCCTTCGAGCAGCGTCGTCGCCGCGTGCGCACGGCGATCCGCCTCAAGAGCAGCGGCCGTCCGCGCCTGTCGGTGCACCGGTCGTCGCAGCACATCTATGCGCAGATCATCGACGACACCAATGGTGTCACCCTCGCCGCCGCCTCCACCCTGGAGAAGGATGTGCGCGGGGCGACCGGCGCCACCACCGACGCAGCCGCGGCGGTGGGCAAGCGCCTGGCCGAGCGTGCCAAGGCGGCCGGTGTGTCGGCCGTGGTGTTCGACCGTGGCGGTTTCCTCTTCCATGGTCGCGTGAAAGCGCTGGCCGATGGCGCCCGCGAAGGCGGGCTGGAGTTCTGAGATGAGCGATGAAATCGAAGTGACCGGCGCAGCGCCGGAAGCCGAAGGCCGCGGGCCTGGTGGTGGTCGGGGCCGTGGTCGTGGTGGCCCCGGTGGTGATCGCCGTGGCGGCCCCGGCGGCAACCGTCGTGACGGTGACCGCAACAAGCGCGGCCGTGACAACAACGCCGAACCTGCCGGTGAAGAGCTGATCGAAAAGCTCGTCCACATCAACCGCGTCTCCAAGACCGTGAAGGGCGGCAAGCGCTTCGGCTTTGCAGCCCTGGTCGTGGTGGGTGACGGCAAGGGCCGCGTCGGCTTCGGCCACGGCAAGGCCCGCGAAGTGCCGGAAGCCATCGCCAAGGCCACCGCCGCCGCCAAGAAGGCGATGGTGCGCGTGCCGCTGCGCGATGGCCGCACCCTGCACCATGATGGCTTCGGCCATTTCGGCGCCGGCAAGGTCTATGTGCGCTCGGCCACGCAGGGCACCGGCATCATCGCCGGTGGTCCGATGCGCGCCGTGTTCGAATCGCTGGGTGTTGCCGACGTGGTCACCAAGTCGGTGGGCACCAACAACCCCTACAACATGATCCGTGCCACCTTCGCGGCGCTGGTCGGCCAGACCAGCCCGAAGAGCGTCGCCCAGCGTCGCGGCAAGAAGGTGGTGGATCTGCTGTCGCGCCGTGGCGACGTTTCGGCCAAGCAGGCCGAAGCCGACGCCGAAGCGGTGGCGTGAGGAGAGGCACGATGGCCAAGCTGAAAGTCACCCAGATCGGTTCGCCGATCCGCCGCACCCCGATCCAGGAAAAGAACCTGATCGGGCTCGGCCTCAACAAGATGCACCGCAGCCGCGAGCATGTCGATACGCCGGAAATCCGGGGCATGATCAAGAAGGTGGCGCATCTGGTGAAGGTCGAAAGCGTCGCCTGATCCCTTGATTGCCGCCCGCCAACCCGGCCCCTGCCGGGCTGGCGGGCGTTTCCCTTCCAGCGCGTAAGCGAAAGCGAGTGCATCCCATGACCACCAAGCTCAACGACCTCCACGACAATCCTGGCGCCCGCAAGAAGCGCGTGCGCGTCGGCCGCGGCATCGGTTCCGGTGTCGGCAAGACCGCCGGTCGCGGCCAGAAGGGCCAGACCAGCCGTTCGGGCGTCTCGATCAACGGCTTCGAAGGCGGCCAGATGCCGCTGCACATGCGCATCCCGAAGCGCGGCTTCAACAACATCTTCCGCAAGGATTATGCCGTGCTCAACCTGGGCACGCTGCAGGCCGCCATCGATGCCGGCAAGCTCGATGCCAAGACGCTCATCGACGCCGATGCGCTGGTTGCCGCCAAGGTGCTGACCAATGCCCGTGATGGCGTGCGCCTGCTCGGTGTCGGCGCGCTGACGGCCAAGGTGAAGCTGAAGCTCGCCGGTGCCTCGGCCTCGGCCAAGGCCGCCGTGGAAGCCGCTGGCGGTTCGATCGAGCTGCCGGCGCCGGCCCCGGCGCCGCTGAGCAAGGACGAGCAAAAGGCCGCCCGTGCGGCGGCGCGCGCTGCCAAGGCTGCCAAGTAATCCACGAATTGGGTCAATCGACCCCATGGCAATTGCGCCGCGTGTCGCCTACATGGGACGGACATGCGGCGCTTTGCCGTTTCAGACCATCTTGATCAGGTAGGGTTTCATGGCGTCTGCCGCCGAACAAATGGCCGCGAACCTGTCGTTCGCCAACTTCTCCAAGGCCACCGAGCTGAAGAACCGCATCTGGTTCACGCTGGGTGCGCTGATCGTGTTCCGGCTGATCAGCTTCGTGCCGCTGCCCGGCATCGATCCGCTGGCGCTGTCGAGCCTGTTCAACCAGACCCGTGGCGGCGTGCTCGATTTCTTCAACATGTTCTCCGGCGGCGCGCTGGAGCGCATGAGCCTGATCGCGCTGGGCGTCACGCCCTACATCACCGCCTCGATCGTGGTCCAGCTGCTGACCAGCCTGATCCCCAGCTTCATGAGCCTGAAGAAGGAAGGCGAGGCCGGTCGCAAGACGCTGAACCAGTACACGCGCTATGGCACCGTGTTCCTCACCGTCGTGCAGGGCTATGGCATCGCGCTCGGCCTTGAAGGCTGGGGCGCCGGCCAGGGCGTCTCTGCCGTCATCGATCCGGGCTGGTTCTTCCGCATCTCCACGGTGATCTCGCTGCTGGGCGGCACCATGTTCCTGATGTGGCTGGGCGAACAGATCACCAGCCGCGGCATCGGCAACGGCATCTCGCTGATCATCATGGCCGGCATCGTCGCGCATTTCCCGACCGCCGTCGGCACGCTGTTCGAACAGGGCCGCACCGGTGCCCTCTCCACGGGCTTCGTGCTGCTGGTCGGCATCGTGGCGCTGGCCACCATCGGCTTCATCTGCCTGATGGAGCGGGCGCAGCGAAAGATCCTGATCCAGTATCCCAAGCGCCAGATGGGCAACCGCATGTTCCAGGGGGATTCGAGCTTCCTGCCGCTGAAGCTCAACACCTCGGGCGTCATCCCGCCGATCTTTGCCAGCTCGCTGCTGCTGATGCCGCTCACGGTGGCGCAGTTCTTCAGCCAGCGCGGCAACATGCCGGAATGGCTGACCACGGTGACCACCGCCCTGCAGCACGGCGCGCCGCTCTACATGTTCCTCTATGCCGCCGGCATCATCTTCTTCAGCTTCTTCTACACCGCCGTGGTGTTCAACCCGGACGAGACGGCCGAGAATCTGAAGAAGTACGGCGGCTTCGTGCCGGGCATAAGGCCGGGCACTCGCACGTCGGAGTATCTCGATTTCGTGCTGACCCGGCTGACGGTGATTGGCGCTGCTTACCTGACGCTGATCTGCCTGCTGCCGGAATTCCTGATCAGCGAGCTGAAGGTGCCCTTCTATTTCGGCGGCACCTCGCTGCTGATCGTCGTCAATGTCACGATGGACACGGTGGCCCAGATCCAGAGCCATCTTCTGGCCCATCAATATGAGGGACTCATCAAGAAGTCCAAACTCAGGGGGAACCGCCGTTGAATCTGATCCTGCTGGGTCCGCCGGGGGCGGGCAAGGGCACCCAGGCCAGCCGCCTCGTCAAGGAGCGCGGCATGGTGCAGTTGTCGACCGGTGACATGCTGCGCGCCGCGGTTGCGGCCGGCACGCCGGTCGGCCTCGCCGCCAAGGCCGTGATGGATGCCGGCGGCCTCGTTTCGGACGAGATCGTCAACGGCATCTTGTCGGAACGGCTTGACCAGCCCGACGCCCGGGCCGGCTTCATCCTCGATGGCTATCCGCGCACCGACGTGCAGGCCGATGCGCTCGACGCCATGCTGTCGGGCAAGGGCCTGGCGCTCGATCATGTCATCGAGCTGGTGGTGGACGAGGACGCGCTGGTCGATCGCATCACCGGCCGCTTCACCTGCGCCAAGTGCGGCGAGGGCTATCACGACCGCTACAAGCTGCCGGCGGTGGCCGGCGTCTGTGATGTCTGCGGCTCCAGCGAATTCAAGCGCCGCGCCGATGACAATGCCGATACGGTGCGCCAGCGCATGCTGGAGTATCGCGCCAAGACCGCGCCGATCATTCCGCATTATGAAGGCCGCGGTATTGTTTCGCGTGTCGATGGCATGGCCAACATGGATGATGTTGCCGCCGCCATCGATGCCATTGTCGACGCATGATTGTCATGCCGTGGCGCCGGCTTGACTTTCCGGCGACTCGCGGCTAACCCCCGCACTTCCGTTCATTCGGATGCGCAGAACCGGCGGCCCATAGGGGCGGTCGGCATATTGCTTTGAGATGGCGACATCTTGCCCAGGGTCGCCGTGGAGCATGAAAGGAACACGACTGTGGCACGTATTGCGGGTGTGAACATCCCGACCAACAAGCGCGTGGAGATCGCGCTCACCTACATCCACGGCATCGGCCGCACCACCGCCAGCCGCCTGGCCGCCGAGCTCGGCTTCCCGCCGGAGCGCCGCGTGCAGGAACTGACCGACGCCGAGATCCTGTTGATCCGTGAAAAGATCGACCGTGAACTGACCGTGGAAGGCGATCTGCGTCGCCAGAACGCGATGAACATCAAGCGCCTGATGGACCTGGCCTGCTATCGCGGCCTGCGTCACCGCAAGGGGCTCCCCGTGCGCGGCCAGCGCACCCACACCAACGCCCGCACCCGCAAGGGCAAGGCCAAGCCGATCGCCGGCAAGAAGAAGTAAGCGCGTCACCGCTGCTCATCCTCTTCTTCTCATCAGGCAAGGATATCTGAAATGGCTCGCGAAGTTGCTCGCATCAAGCGCAGGGAGCGCAAGAACATCACCAGCGGTGTTGCCCATGTCAACGCCAGCTTCAACAACACCATGATCACCATCACCGACGCGCAGGGCAATGCGATTGCCTGGTCGTCGGCCGGCACGATGGGCTTCAAGGGCAGCCGCAAGTCGACGCCGTTCGCGGCGCAGATGGCGGCCGAAGACGCCGGCAAGAAGGCCGCCGAACATGGCGTCCGCACGCTGGAAGTGGAAGTGCGCGGCCCGGGTTCGGGTCGTGAATCGGCGCTGCGTGCCCTGCAGGCGGTGGGCTTCACCATCACGGCGATCCGTGACGTGACGCCGATCCCGCACAACGGTGTGCGCCCGCCCAAGCGCCGCCGCGTCTGATCCGCCTGCCCTGGCGCCGGGCTCCGTTCAGGCGCCCAGCGTATCATTATCCCAACGTGCACTGGGACCGGGCAGGTGACGATCTGCTCCTTCCCAGACCCCAGCACTCCAGACCGAGGTGAACCCCGTGGCAGTCATCGCCAAGAACTGGACCGAACTCAAGAAGCCCAACCGTCTGGAGCAGCGCCCGACGGGTGACGGCAAGCAGAAGGCGGCCTTTGTCGCCGAACCGCTGGAGCGTGGCTTTGGCCTGACGCTGGGCAATGCCCTGCGCCGCGTGCTGCTGTCGTCGTTGCAGGGTGCTGCCGTCACCGCCATCAAGATCGATGGCGTGCTGCACGAATTCTCCAGCCTGGCTGGCGTGCGCGAAGACGTGACCGACATCGTGCTGAACATCAAGCAGGTGGCGATCCGCATGGCCGGTGATCAGGCCAAGCGCGTCTATCTGAACGCCACCGGCCCCGGCCCGGTCACCGCTGGCCAGATCGCCGTCACCGGCGACATGGAAGTGATGAACAAGGATCTGGTGATCTGCACGCTGGACGAAGGCGCCACGCTGAACATGGAACTGACGGTGGAAACCGGCAAGGGCTATGTGCCGGCCAGCGCCAACCGTCCGGCCGATGCGCCGATCGGCCTGGTGCCGGTCGATGCGCTCTACTCGCCGGTGCGTCAGGTCAGCTACAAGGTCGATCCGACCCGCGTGGGCCAGGAACTGGACTATGACAAGCTGACCATCACGGTGGAAACCGATGGCAGCCTGTCGCCGGAAGACGCGCTCGCCTATGGTGCCAAGATCCTGCAGGACCAGCTCCAGCTGTTCGTGAACTTCGAGGACGCCACCGTGGCCGCCCCGGTCGCCCATGCCGCCAGCACCGGCGCCGTGGAAGTGGACGACAGCGCCAGCATCAACCGTTACCTGCTCAAGAAGGTGGACGAGTTGGAACTGTCGGTGCGTTCGGCCAACTGCCTGAAGAACGACAATATCATCTACATCGGCGACCTGGTGCAGAAGACGGAAAGCGAAATGCTGCGCACCCCGAACTTCGGCCGCAAGTCGCTGAACGAAATCAAGGAAGTGCTGTCCCAGATGGGCCTGCGCCTCGGCATGGAAATTGCCGGTTGGCCGCCGGAGAACATCGAAGAGATGGCGAAGAAGCTCGAGCAAGAATTTTGAGTCCTGCAGGGCGAGAGCGGCTTCGGCTGCACTCGCCCCTGTCGGCAGGGGTATCGGCTGACCCCATCATCAGCCTGGTCCGGGGTACCTGAGACGGCCCCTGAACGAACGGAGTAAGACCCATGCGCCACGGCGTTGCCCACCGCAAACTCGGCCGCACCAGCAGCCATCGCATCGCGATGCTGCGCAACATGGCCGCCGCCCTGATCAAGCACGAGCAGATCAAGACCACCTTGCCCAAGGCCAAGGAACTGCGCCCCTACGTCGAAAAGCTGGTGACGCTGGCCAAGACCGGTGGCCTCTCCAACCGCCGCCTCGCCGATGCCCGCCTGGGCGACGACACCCAGCTGATCAAGCTGTTCGACGTGCTGGCTGCGCGCTATGCCGACCGCCAGGGCGGCTACACCCGCGTCGTCAAGGCTGGCTTCCGCCGTTCGGATGCCACCGCGATGGCGATCATCGAGTTTGTTGACCGCGATGTCGACGCCAAGGGCCAGGATTCCGGCCCGGTCGAAACCTTCGGCGACGACGAATAAGCGCAAAGGATCGCCACCATGGCTGATGAAATCGATCTGGGTGCAAATCCCGAAAACGGCTTTGACGATCAGGCCATGCCGCAGGTGGCGATCCTCACCCAGTATGTGAAGGATCTCTCGTTCGAGAACCCGAACGCGCCGGGCAGCCTGCAGGTCCAGGCCCAGCCGCGCATCGACGTCAACGTTGGCGTCAACGCCCGCAAGGCCGCCGACGACGTCTATGAAGTCGAACTGAAGATCAGCGCCAAGGCCGACACCGACAGCGGCGCCGCCTTCATGGTGGAGCTGCTCTATGCCGGCCTGTTCGGCCTGAAGAACGTGCCGGAAGAAGCCATCGAGCCTTTCTGCATCATCGAAGGCCCGCGCATCCTGTTCCCCTTCGCCCGCCGCATCATTGCCGACGCCGTGCGCGACGGCGGCTTCCCGCCGCTGATGCTCGATCCGATCGACTTCGGCGCGCTCTACATGTCCCAGCAGGGGCAGGTTGGAAACGCCTGAGGCGTTGCCATCGGAACATGAAGCGGGCGGCCTTCGGGTCGCCCGTTTTCGTTTGGGCGCTGCCGCCTTGCACTTTCCGCCTCAGGCCCTAATCCGTCAGGCGCAATGTCACTCGTCCGCGCCACCGCCACCATCGGCAGCCTCACGCTCCTGTCGCGCGTCGCCGGCTTCATCCGCGACGTTTTGCAGGCGACGCTGATGGGCGCCGGTATGGCGGCGGATGCTTTCCTGATCGCCCAGCGCCTGCCCAATCTGTTCCGGGCGCTGTTTGCCGAAGGCGCCTTTGCCTCGGCCTTCGTGCCGATGTTCAACCGCCAGGTCGGTGCCGATGGCGGCCGGCTCGACGGCGCCCGCCGCTTTGCCGAGGATGTGCTGGCAGTGCTGCTGCCGCTGCTGTTGGCGTTCACGGTGGTGATGGTGGTGGCCGCCGCGCCGGTCGTCTGGGCGCTCACCGGCGGCTTTCCCGATGCCGCGCCTGACAAGTTCGCGCTCACCGTCGCCCTCACCCGATTGACCTTCCCCTATCTGATGCTGATCAGCCTGACCTCGCTGCTGGGCGGCCTGCTCAACTCGGTCGGGCGCTTTGCCGTCAACGCCGCTGCGCCGATCCTGCTCAACCTGGTGCTCATCGCCGGCCTGCTGTGGTCGGGCGGCAGTGATGATGTCGCCGCCGCCCGCGTGCAGGCGCTGTGTGTCACCCTGGGCGGCATCGCGCAGCTGCTGTGGCTGATGTGGTCGTGCAGCAAGGCCGGGATCAGCCTGCGCCTGCGGCTGCCGCGCCTCACGCCGCAGGTGCGCGCGCTGTTCCGGCTGATCCTGCCGGCTGCGCTGGGCGCCGGCGCCGTGCAGGTCAACCTCTTGATCTCCACCGCGCTGGCCGCACGCTTCCTCGGCGATGGCGCGGTCAGCTGGCTCTATTATGCCGATCGCCTCAACCAGTTGCCGCTGGGCATCATCGGCATCGGCGTCGGCACCGCGCTGCTGCCCACCATGTCGCGGCTGATCGGGGCCGACGATGTGCCCGGCGCCATCGCCCAGCAGAACCGCGCCATGGAACTGGTGCTCATCCTCACCCTGCCGGCCGCTGCCGGGCTGGTGGTCGCGGCGCAGCCGATCATCGCGCTGCTGTTCCAGCACGGCCAGTTCACCGCGGCCGATACCGATGCGACTGCCGCGGCGCTGGCCGGCTTCGCGCTTGGCCTGCCAGCCTATGTGCTGATCAAGATCCTCACCCCCGGCTTTCACGCCCGCAGCGACACGTCCACCCCGGTGCGGGTGGCGCTGGCGGCCATGCTGGTCAATCTTGTGGCCAATCTGGCGCTGGTGTGGCCGCTGGGCCATGTCGGCATCGCGCTGGGCACGGCGATCTCGGCCTGGGTCAATGCCGGCGCGCTGTGGTGGCTGCTGGTGCAGCGCGGGCAGTTTGCCCTGGATGCCCGCGCCCGCCGCCTGCTGCCGCGGCTGCTGCTGGCCACGCTGGCCATGGTGGCAGTGCTGGTCGCCGGCATGCCGCTGGTGGCGCCGCTGGCGCACAATGGTCTCGCCACACGGGCCATCGCGGTTGCGCTGTTGATTGGCGGCGCCGGCTTGGCCTATCTGGGCGCGGCGCGCCTGCTCGGCCTGTTCACGCTCAAGGGGCTGGTGGCGCAAGTGAAACGGAAATCCTGATGAAACGCGTTTTTTCGGGCATCCAGCCCACCGGCAATCTCCACCTCGGCAATTATCTCGGCGCCATCCGCAACTGGGTGCGCATGCAGGACGAGGCGGAGTGCATCTTCAGCGTCGTCGATCTGCACGCCATCACCATGGCGCAGGATCCGGCCACGCTGCGCCGCGGCATCCACGAGATGATGGCGGCGCTGATCGCCGCCGGGCTTGATCCCGAACGCTGCATCCTGTTCCCGCAGAGCCGCGTGCATGTGCATGCCGAATTGGCCTGGGTGCTGATGTGCACGGCCCGCGTCGGCTGGCTCAACCGCATGACCCAGTTCAAGGAAAAGAGCGGCAAGGACCGTGAGGGCGCCTCCGTGGGCCTCTATACCTATCCGGTGCTGCAGGCAGCCGACATTCTGGCCTACAAGGCCACGCACGTGCCGGTGGGCGAGGATCAGAAGCAGCACCTGGAGCTGGCGCGCGACATCGCCACCAAGTTCAACAACGACATGGGCGTCGAGCTGTTCCCGCTGCCCGAGCCGGTGATCGAAGGCCCCGCCACCCGCGTGATGAGCCTGCGCGACGGCAGCGCCAAGATGTCGAAGAGCGACCCCAGCGACCAGAGCCGCATCAACCTGACCGACGATGCCGATACCATCGCCGCCAAGGTGAAGCGCGCCAAGTCCGACGCCGATCTGCTGCCCTCCGAAGCCGCCGGCCTCGCCGGCCGACCGGAAGCGGCCAATCTCGTCAACCTGATGGCGGCCTTGAGCGATCGCAGCGTCGATGCCGTGCTGGCCGAATATGGCGGCAAGGGCTTTGGCGCCTTCAAGCCGGCGCTGGCCGACGTGATGGTGGCAAAGCTCAGCCCGATCACCGCGCGCTTCAACGCGCTGAAAGACGATGACGTGGCGATCGAGGCGATCTGCGCCCGCGGCGCCGAGCGGGCGCGGGCCATTGCCGAGCCGGTGCTGGCCGAGGTGCATCGCGCCGTGGGGTTTACCCGCTGATGCGGGCAGCGGTGCACCGCCCGCGCTGAAACTGCTGGCATATGAAGGCGTTTTCAGCCGCCATTCATGGTCCAGTCAGTTGCGCGGCGGCAGGATAAGCGCATAAGATTGCACATCAGTCATCCGGAGCTTCGATCCATGCGCAAAATCACACCCAGGGCGCGCCTGCTGTTGCCGCTGGCCGCGGCCTTGTCGCTGGCGGCCTGCGCGGCGCCGTTCGAGGCCCGGGTGGCCCGCTTCCAGCAGCTGCCGCCGCCGTCGGGCACCAGCTTCGTGATCGAGCCGCGCGACAAGGCCAACGCCGGCGGGCTGGAATTTGCCACCTATGCCAATCTGGTGCGCCAGAAGCTGGTCGCCGCCGGCTATCAGGAAGCCGCCAGCCCGGATGCCGCCGCGCTGCTGGTGCAGCTGGATTATACGGTCTCCGCCCCGCGCGAGAAGGTCGAAACCCGGCCAGGCGCCTGGGGCGGTTGGGGTTGGGGTCGCGGCTGGGGCGGTGGCTGGGGCTGGGGCCCCTATTGGGGCGGCGGCTGGGGCGGCTGGGGTGGCGGCTGGGGGCCGGGCTTTGGCGGCCCGTGGAACCAGGAAGTCTACAGCGTGACCCAATATAACGCCGCCGTGGCGATGCGCATCAACCGCGCCGCCGACAAGCAGAGCGTGTTTGAAGGCCGCGCCGAAACGGTGAGCACCAGCAACAATCTCACCCGGCTGGTGCCCAACCTGGTCACCGCCATGTTCACCAACTTCCCCGGCAACAGCGGCGAGACGGTGCGCGTGCGCTTCGATCCGGCCAAGCCCGACGCGGCGCCGACGGTCAAGCCGATGCGCTGACCGGCGTGTTGATGGCCTGAATGGGGCGCTCCGGGAAACCGGGGCGCCCTTTTCCTTACTGGCGTGGCGTCGGCTCGCTATAGCCCATGCGGTCGGTGCGATCCCGGGCCCAGGCATCCACCTGCTGGCGGCTGCAGCCGGTGAAGCCGCCAGGGCCGATGGCGCTGCAGCTGCCGATGCTGTTGCCGGCCCCGCCGGCGCCATCGCCCAGCAACAGCGAACGGTTCTGGGTCAGCACGCTCTGGCGGTTCTGCGGCTTCCGCAATTGTTCGGGAATGCGATAGACCTCGGATTCGGGCAGGCGGGCGCACACCACCACTTCATCGGCCGAGCTCGGCTTCGGGCAGGCCTCGTTGCCAAACACCGTCACCAGGCGCTGGCGCGGCTGGCTGCCGTCGCCGGCCGGGATATCCTGCGGCTTCAGCATGGTCGGCCGTGGCGGCGCCGTCGTCGGGTTGGCCGGTGACTGCTGGGCCAGCGCCGGAAACGCCACTGCCAGGGTCACGGCAATCAGGGGCAGGCGCATCAGGGTCAGGCTCCGCAAGCGTGGGGACGTCAAGAGTTTAGGCGGATTCGCTGGCACAGGAAACCGGCAATCGCTTGAGGCGTCAGGCTGCACCGCGCTGCGTGTCCGCCACCTGAACGAAAGCGCCCCGCCAGCGGGGCCGGCGGGGCGCTTTGGTCTGGTCGCAAAGACCGGATCAGTTCGTCGCGGCGGCCTGCATGGCTTCCAGCCGGGTCACGGCAGCCTCGTCACCGGCCTGGCGGGCTGCGGCGAGCTGGCCGGCCACGGCCGCCACGTCGATCTCGGCCACCGGGGTGGCCTTTTCGGCGAGGATGGTGAGGCCGGTCTCGGTCACTTCGGCAAAACCGCCTTCGATGAAGAAGCGCTGCGTCGCCGGGCCACCGTCTGTTTCATGGATGGCGATGGCGCCGGGGCGGATGGTGCTCATCATCGGCGCGTGGCCGGGCAGCACACCAAAATCACCCTCGGTGCCGGGCACGACCACCATCGCCACCTTGGCCTTTGCCAGCCGGCGTTCGGGCGAGACGAGTTCGAAATCGAGCAGTTCAGCCATGTTTGGTTCCTTTCCCCTCCCGCCAGCAGGTGCCGTGGGGGAGGGGTGATGGATCAGGCCGCGTCCGCCGCCAGTTTGGCGGCCTTGGCGATGGCGTCTTCGATGGTGCCGACCATGTAGAAGGCGGCTTCCGGCAGGTGATCATAATCACCGGCCACGATGCCCTTGAAGCCCTTGATCGTGTCTTCCACCGAGACGAGCACGCCCGGCGAGCCGGTGAAGATTTCGGCGACGTGGAACGGCTGCGACAGGAAGCGCTGGATCTTGCGGGCGCGGCTGACGACCAGCTTGTCCTCTTCCGACAGTTCATCCATGCCCAGAATGGCGATGATGTCCTGCAGGCTCTTGTACTTCTGCAGCACTTCCTGGACCGAACGCGCCACGCCGTAATGCTCTTCACCCACAACGCGCGGTTCCAGCACGCGGCTGGTCGAATCGAGCGGATCGACCGCCGGGTAGATGCCCAGCTCGGCGATCTGGCGCGACAGCACGGTGGTGGCATCGAGGTGGGCGAACGAGGTCGCCGGCGCCGGGTCGGTCAAGTCGTCGGCGGGCACGTAGATGGCCTGCACCGAGGTGATCGAGCCCTTGTTGGTCGAGGTGATGCGCTCCTGCAGGGCGCCCATGTCGGTGGCCAGCGTTGGCTGATAACCCACGGCCGAGGGGATGCGGCCGAGCAGCGCCGACACTTCCGAGCCGGCCTGGGTGAAGCGGAAGATATTGTCCACGAAGAACAGCACGTCCTGGCCTTCGACGTCGCGGAAATATTCGGCGATGGTCAAGCCGCTGAGGGCGACGCGGGCGCGGGCGCCGGGCGGTTCGTTCATCTGGCCATAGACCAGCGCCACCTTGGAGCCTTCGGAGACCGCATTGTGGTTCTCGTCGGTCTTGATGACGCCGGCTTCCTTGAACTCGACATAGAGGTCGTTGCCTTCGCGGGTGCGCTCACCCACGCCGGCGAACACGGAATAGCCGCCGTGGCCCTTGGCGATGTTGTTGATCAGTTCCTGGATCAGCACGGTCTTGCCGACGCCGGCGCCGCCGAACAGGCCGATCTTGCCGCCCTTGGCATAGGGCGCCAGGAGGTCGATGACCTTGATGCCGGTGACCAGGATGCTGGCTTCGGTCGACTGGTCGACGAATTCCGGGGCCTTGGCGTGGATCGGGCTGGTCAGATCAGTGTTGATCGGGCCCAGCTCGTCGATCGGCTCGCCGATGACGTTCATGATGCGGCCCAGGGTGGCCGGGCCCACCGGCACGCGGATCTGGCCGCCGGTATCGACCACTTCCTGGCCGCGGACGAGCCCATCGGTGGCGTCCATGGCGATGGTGCGCACGGCGTTCTCACCCAGGTGCTGGGCGACTTCGAGCACGAGGCGGTTGCCGCCCACGGTGGTTTCCAGCGCCGACAGGATCGCCGGCAGTTCGCCGTCGAAGGTCACGTCGACGACGGCGCCGATGACCTGGCTGACGCGGCCGACATTGTTGGTGGTATTGGCCATGGCTGTTGCTCCTTAAAGGGCTTCGGCGCCCGAGATGATCTCGATCAGTTCCTTGGTGATCGCGGCCTGTCTCGTGCGGTTGTAGGTGATGGTGAGGCGATTGATCATGTCGCCGGCATTGCGGGTGGCGTTGTCCATCGCGGTCATGCGGCTGCCCTGTTCGGACGCGGCATTTTCCAGCAAGGCGCGGAACACCTGCACGGCGAGATTCTTGGGCAGCAGATCGGCGAGGATGGCCTCTTCGTCCGGCTCATATTCCACTGCGGCATCGGCGCCAGCGGCACCACCATCGGGCAGGGCGGCCGGGATGATCTGCAGCCGCGTCGGTTCCTGGTTCAGGGCCGAACGGAAGGTGGAGAAGAACAGGTGGGCGACATCGAATTCGCCAGCCTCGAAACGGGTCACCACTTCATCGGCCACCGCCTTGGCATCGGCAAAGGCGACCTGCTTGATGTGGGACATGTCGACAGTGCCGACAATCAGATCCTTGTGGGTGCGGGCGAACGGCGCGCGCGCCTTCTTGCCGACAAACAGCAGCTTGACCGTCTTGCCCTGGCCCAGCAGCTCTTCCATCGTGCGGCGCGCCAGCTTGGCGATGTTGCTGTTGAAACCACCGGCGAGGCCGCGTTCCGACGAGCAGACGACCAGCAGATGCACCTGGTCCTTGCCGGTGCCGGCGAGCAGGCGCGGCGATTCAGGCCCCACGGTCACGCGGCTGGCCAGCGACGCCATTACGGCCGCCATGCGCTCCGAATAGGGGCGCGCGGCTTCGGCGGCTTCCTGCGCGCGGCGCAGCTTGGCCGCCGCGACCATCTTCATGGCCTTGGTGATCTTCTGCGTCGACTTCACCGAAGTGATGCGCATTTTCAGGGACTTCAATGATGGCATCGGAGTCTTTCGGTCATCCTGCTTCCTGGTCGTCACCCCGGACTTGATCCGGGGTCCCGCTGTTCGGAAAAAAAGCGGGGCCCCGGGTCAAGCCCGGGGCGACGTGAATGGGGTTACGCAAACGTCTTCGCAAACGCGCCGATGACGTCCTTCAGCTTGGCGGTGGTGTCCGCGCTCAGATCCTTCTTGTCGCGGATGTCGGCCAGCACATCGGCATGGGCCGACTTGATGTGGCTGAGCAGCGCGGCTTCGAAGCGGGTGACGGCGGTGGCTTCGATGCCATCCAGGAAGCCGTTGACGCCGGCGAAGATCGACACGACCTGCTCTTCGAACGGCATCGGCTTGAACTGGCCCTGCTTCAGCAGTTCCGTCAGGCGGCGGCCGCGGTTCAGCAGCTTCTGGGTCGAGGCATCAAGGTCAGACCCGAACTGCGCGAAGGCGGCCATTTCGCGATACTGCGCCAGCTCCAGCTTGATCGAGCCGGCCACCTTCTTCATCGCCTTGGTCTGCGCGGCGGAACCGACGCGGCTCACCGAGAGGCCGACGTTGATGGCCGGGCGGATGCCCTGGTAGAAGAGTTCGGTTTCCAGGAAGATCTGGCCATCGGTGATCGAGATCACGTTGGTCGGGATGTACGCCGACACGTCGCCGGCCTGCGTCTCGATGATCGGCAGCGCGGTCAGCGAGCCGGCGCCGTTGGCGTCGTTCATCTTGGCGGCGCGCTCCAGCAGGCGGCTGTGCAGATAGAACACGTCACCCGGATAGGCTTCGCGGCCCGGCGGGCGGCGCAGCAGCAGCGACATCTGGCGATAGGCGACGGCCTGCTTCGACAGATCGTCATACACGATCACGGCGTGCATGCCGTTGTCGCGGAAATATTCGCCCATGGTGCAGCCGGTGTAGGGCGCCAGGAACTGCAGCGGCGCCGGCTCCGACGCGGTGGCGGCGACGACGATCGAATATTCCATCGCGCCATTTTCTTCCAGCGCGCGCACGATCTGCGCCACGGTCGAACGCTTCTGGCCGACGGCGACATAGATGCAATAAAGCTTCTTGCTCTCATCATCCGTGGCGTTCACCGCCTTCTGGTTGATGAAGGTGTCGATGGCGACAGCGGTCTTGCCGGTCTGGCGGTCACCGATGATCAGCTCGCGCTGGCCGCGGCCGACCGGCACCAGCGCATCAAGCGCCTTCAGGCCGGTCTGCATCGGTTCGTGGACCGACTTGCGCGGGATGATGCCCGGCGCCTTCACTTCCACGCGGCGACGCTCGGTGGCCACGATCGGGCCCTTGCCGTCGATCGGGTTGCCGAGGCCGTCAACAACGCGGCCCAAGAGGCCACGGCCCACCGGCACGTCAACGATGGTGCCGGTGCGCTTGACGGTGTCGCCTTCCTTGATGGCGCTGTCGCTGCCGAAGATCACGATACCGACGTTGTCGGTTTCCAGGTTCAGGGCCATGCCCTTGATGCCACCCGGGAACTCGACCATTTCACCGGCCTGCACATTGTCCAAACCGTGCACGCGGGCGATCCCGTCGCCGACGCTCAGCACCTGGCCGACTTCCGAAACCTGCGCTTCGGTGCCGAAGTTGGCGATCTGATCCTTGATGATCCGCGAGATTTCGGCGGCGTTGATGTCCATCTTGGGGTCCTTCTTTAGGCCTTGAGCGCCTGGCCGAGCATGTCGAGCCGGGTCTTCAACGAGGAATCGATCATGCGGCTGCCAACGCGCACCACGAGGCCGCCCAGGATCGAGGGATCAATGTTCACAGTCAGCGCCACGTCGCGGCCGATGCTGGCCTTCAACTTGGCGGCCAGTGCCTTCTGCTGCGTCGCCGTCAGCTTGTGGGCGGCCGTCACCGTGGCGGTGACTTCACCCTTGCGGGCGGCATTCAGGGCGGCAAAATCGCGGATCACCGCCGGCAGCAGCGCCAGGCGGCGATTGCCGGCCAGCACGCCGAGAAAATTCTTGGTCAGCCCATCCAGGCCCAGCCCGTCGGCCACACCGGCCACCGCGGCACCCGCCGCACCGCGCCCCACCAGCGGCGAGCCAATCAGCGCCTTCAGGTCAGCCGATTCGGCCAGCGCCTCGGTGATCGTCGCCAGGCTGGCCTCGACAGCGGCCAGCGCCTTCCCCTCGATCGCCAGCGCGAACAGGGCACGGGCGTAACGACCGGAAAGGCCGGTGGCCACGCTGGATGAAATTTGTGCGTCCAAGGCTTCAGCCCCGTTTTGAATCGGATATGACAAAAGGCGCGGCGAACATGGTTCACCGTGTGCGGGGCGCGGCTAGCATGGGGCTGCCGATGTTGCAAGGCAGCATTAGGGCCGGGCGGACTTTATGAGGAGCGGCAGGGCGGCAAACACCAGCTGCCCGGCCAACCCGAGCAGCCCCGCCGGCGCCCGCATCGCCGCCAGATGTTCGCCCACGGTCCGCCCGAACGCCAGCGACAGCGCCAGTTCCGCCAGCATCAGCCATATGAAGGCGGAACCGCCCATGATGGCCCGCCCGGCGCTGGTGAGCGCCCTCCCCGCCAGCAGCCGCTGGCACCACCACCAGGACGCGCCAATCATGACCGGCAACTCCACCCCTACCGCCGCAAGGTCGCCGATGGCCGGCGCCAGCCAAAGCGTGCGGATGGTGCCGAGCAGGAACCCGACAGCAAAAACGCCAGCGAAATAGCGCAGGCCAAGGGCGAGGGCGGTCATGTCGGGATCCATGCGCTTGTTTCGTCGTGCTAGATATCGCCAACTCTACGGATGCGGCCCATCCGGGACAGAGAAATTAGCTGGCCTCCGGCGGCCAGGGTCGCAGACCCTGGACCCGTTTGTTTGCAGGTGGACTTGTATACAAATGCGCCTGTCACGCTGGCGAAGGCCAGCATCCATTGACGAGCACGCGCAGATCGTGACGCCGATGGCCCGCGCGTCGCGGTGGATGCTGGCCTTCGCCAGCATGACGAACGACAAATGTAGGAAACGGTTGTCATAAAGGCCCCGTTGCCCTGGAATTGTTCCGGCCAACAATTCGAAGCAGCCTCAACCGCGCGAGTGCCCAGGCGTGCCTTGTCTTCACTTAAATTTTTGTAGAATTATCTGCCTCATGACGCAGAAAATATAAAAAGCGGACACCAAGATGGAAAATTTATTGCTATCGTAAAAATCAATCATGTTAGAAAAATATAGAATCTGTACAAAAAAATTTACAACCACGATTATGACAATATAGTTCTGGAAAAGATCAGGGAATAATATGGGATACATCTTGTTCATGGTTTTATCTCCAGTCAAAACATCAAATAAACCCTGGCGCACGTCCGATCAAGTCATGTTCGGCGGCGCTTTCCCCCGAAAAGCCCCCCGAAAACAAACGGGTGCAGGGATGAGTCCCTGCCCGCCGGAGGCTCCACTTTCCCTGTTCCCCTTCTGTCCTACAACCCTGCCAATAGGTTACATTGCCGCCCATGAGCGACCATCTCCCCATCCCGTCCGCCAGGCCCGCCCGTCACAATGGCTGGACGCTGGCCCGGCAGCGGCGGTTTCTGGAGCATTTGGCGGTTCATGCCAGTGTGGCGGGGGCGGCCAGGGCGGCGGGGATGTCGCGGCAGTCGGCCTATTGGTTGCGGCGGCAGCCGCACGCGCGGGATTTTGCCCAGGCGTGGGATGCGGCGCTGGCTGATCGGGATCGCTGGATCGAGGATCTGGCGATGGACCGGATGCTGGATGGCGAGGAAGAGGTCATTGAGCGCGACGGCCAGACCGTCGCGGTGCGACGACGGCCGGCCGACGTTCGACTCTTGTTGTTTTATTTGAAGCGCTTGGAACGGCGCGACCTGGACCGGGAAATCCGAATCCGACACGAATCGTCAAGTGTGTCAAAAATGCGCGCGGAATTGCGGGCGTTGGCTGGTTTGCCGGCTGACGGCCCGGAAATTCAGCCGGGTGACGACAGGCTGAAGGACTGATCCACTCGCCCCCTTGCCCTTGGCCCGCCAATGTGGCCAAGGGGGCGCAGCAACCGCAAGGCACTGACCGCATCACCCATGCCCTGGCTGTTCACCATCTTCCTGGCCATTCACGTCGGTGCCGGCGTGGTGGCGCTCACCAGTTTCTGGGGGGCGGTGCTCACCCGCAAGGGCGGCCCGGCGCATCGGCGCTGGGGCTTCGTGTTTTCCGCCGCCATCTATACCGCGGCGTCGCAGGCGCTGGGGATGGGGGCGTTGTCATTGGTGTGGCCGCTGGCGATGCACCCGCAGTTGACCGACGCTGTGCTCTATCGCGGCATGTTTGGCACGATGATGGTCTATCTCGGGCTGCTGGCGGTCTCGATGACGCGCTATGGCTTGGGTGTGGTCAGCAACCGGCGCAATCATCCCGGCAACCGCCACTGGTCGATGCTGGCGCTGCAGGGGGTGACGATGGCGGCGGCCGGCATCTGCCTGACGCATGGCCTTTATCTCTTGAACCGCAATGGCCCGGTGATGGAGCCGATCCTGATGGTGATGGTCTCGCTGCTCGGCTTTGGCACCACCATCACCTATTTCCGCTACATCTTCAGCGCGCCGGCCAACCCGCGCGCCTATATCCCCGAGCATTTCAAGGCGATGGTGGCGACCGGGATCGCGGCCTACACGGCGTTCCTGTCGGTCGGGCTGATCGAGATGTTCCCGCGCCACGCCTTCAACCCGATGATCTGGGCGATCCCCAGTATGGGCGGCATGGCCATCATCATCCATTATCTGCGGCAGTATCGCCCGGCGGCCAAGGCCCAGCCGGCAGAGTGATCATTCCGCCAGCGCGGCCTCCAGTGCTGCGAATGTGTCGGGAATGTCCACCAGGTGGGCCTTTTCTGCCGCCAGGATGGCGCGGAAGGCCGCCCGCCTGATCTCACCAAGCTCTTTCTCAGTTGGGCGCGCCTTCATCGGCAGGCTGGAGATGACCAGGTCGATCAGCCGCTCGGCACCGTGCAGCCGGCCCCACAGATAGTCATGCTCGCGATAGGCGCGGCTGAAGAAGGCGCCGAAGGCATTGAACAGCGCGCCCTTCAACCGCTGTCCGCCGGCGGCGGCGAGTTCGGAGCAATCCTCCGGGCTGATGCGGTCCACCTTGATCTCGTCCAGCTCGTCCACATTGCCGTCGGCGATCAGCGGCAGGATGGCGATATCGAAGAAGGGAAAGCCCAGATAGGCCGCGACCAGATCCCGGCGCAGCCGGCGGTGCAGGCCGCTGGCGAGCAGGGCGACCAGCTCGGCATCGCTGCGGGCGTCCAGCGCCTTCAAGTCGAGCGCCGTGGCCATGGCGGCGAGCGCACTGGCCGGATCGGCGATGGCGTTGGCCGCGGCGGCACGGGCAGCAGCAGCCTCTGTCCGGTCGCTGCCAGCGTTGGGCCAGCACATCAGGTGCGGGCTGAGGATGGCATAGAGCCCGGCCTTCACCCGGCCCAAGGCCTGGCTGGTCGCCTCGTCGGCGCCGGTCATCTCCATGTTGACCCGCCGGATCAGGAAGCGCAGCCGGCGGATGCGGAACTCGACATCATATTGGCGCAGGAACAGCACATAGGGGGAGGCAGCGCCGGCCTTGCCCAGCGCACTTTCCGGCTGGTTGAGGCCGGCGGCGTTGAGGTGGCGCCACAGGCTGGCCCGCACCTGTCCAACGTCCTGCCCGCCCAGCCCGGCGAGGCGTTCGGCGAGATTCTCGGCCACCATTGCGAACTTCAGCCGGCCATAGGCGCCATAGGCAAAGCCGGTCGCCTTCGCCGCCTCGCTGTTCATCTTGCTGCGCCAGGCCGCCAGCCGCTCGATGCTGGGCGAGAACAGCAGCAGCCGCATGCCGATCGCGGCATCGATGGCGGCATCCACTTGCGGCATCATGCCGATGACGATGTGGCGCAGCCGGCGGGCGCGGGCCGAGATCGCCTCGATCGCGCCCAGACTGTCGCGGATCGGCTGCTGGCGCGGGATGTCGGCCAGGCTCCTGAGGATGGTGGCGAAGAAGCCGGGCACATGGCTGGGGCTGTCGCCGTCGTCGTGCATGCCGGGCTTGGGATCGAGATAGACGAAGCGCCGGTCCACCTCGCGGGTCGCCGGGCGCTTGCCCAGCGCGGCGAGGGCCGGGCCGAACGGCCGGTTGTCGAGCACGGCGCCATCAATCAGGTCCACGCTTTCCGGATTGGCCCGGCCGGGCAGCACGCGGTTGATGAAGGCCTGTCGCCCCGGCCAGTCGTCACCGCGGGCCGCCAGCAGCGCGTCAATCTCGCTGAGCCGGGCCGGCGGAAAGGCGCCGGGGAAACTGGCCGTCGCCCGCGCCGCGAACACCAGGTCCGGCGTGGGGCCCATGTGCCGCTCCGCTCCGTCGCCGGGGCAGGTGAAGCCGATCACCAGGCGATGCTCCGGCTCGGTCACCTCCTCGGGCGTGTTCAGCCGCAGCCGCTGCGGCGCACCGTGGTAATCGGTCACCGTCACGAACAGATCGAACGGATGCAGCGCCGGCACCAGCGGCGGCGACCGCTCGCCCTTTTCCATCGCGGCAAAGGCATCGGCGAGCAGGCCGGCAAAGGCGGGGCCCGAAAACGGCGGCTTGAACCAGCGGCTGCGCATGAAGCGGGACAGCTTGGCCTTCACCTCGCCGTGCGCGGCCACTTCGGCCTTGTCCTCATCCTCCAGGCCGCGGCGGCGCACCCACCACACCAGCGGGATCGCCCACAGCTTCGACAGCGGCCGCGACGCAGCCTTGCGATCGAGCAGCACGTCGCTGTCGGCCCCCGCCAGCCACAGCGAGCGGATGGCATCCAGGTCATGCCCCTCCACCAGCGCCCGCGCCAGGAGCACGCCATTGATCCCGCCCGCCGAGGCGCCAGCAACGATGTCACACATCACCCTGAGATCAAGGCCCGGCAGGCTGTCGAGCAGGGCCTGATAGACGATCTCGCTGTCCCGCGCCGGCGGCAATTCCGTGCCGGGCGGCGCATGCCGCCGCATCGAGGCGCGGCACAGCTTCCACACCTCTTTGGTGAGGCCGTGCATATAGACCGCCAGGCTCACCCCGCCATAACAGACCAACGCGAGGCGAAGCTCCTTCGTCTGCACGCACGCTCCTTTCCCCACCAGTGTAACGGCCGCGCAAGCCCCGGCAAGTGCGGGGGAATTCAGATGGGGTCATGGCGCGGTTACGGTGGAGGCCCGCTCGTCCTATCGCCCAAAGGCCTCCTTCATCGCCGCGATGAACAGCGATCGGCCGTTGCCGCTGCTGGTGCGGGCATCAAACAGCAGGTGGACGGGCATGCTGCCGGGCAGCAGGCCGGGCATGAGTTCGACGAGGCGGCCGGCGGCGAGGGCGGTTGCCAACTGGTAGCTGAGCAGGCTGGCCAGTCCGATGCCGGCTTCGGCAGCGGCGACGGCGGCTTCGACTGTCGTGACGGTGAGGCGCGGTCGAACGGGCGTGCGGGTGCCGGGCAGGCGCCACTGCGTGGCGGCGCGTGGCCCGGTGGTGGTGATCAGGCTGTGTTGCTTGAGGTCGGCCGGGGTGGCGGGCACGCCGTTGCGGGCGAGATAGGCCGGGCTGGCAACAATGACCGGGCGCACACTGCCGATTTTCACTGCCCGCAGGCTGGAGTCGGCGAGCGGCCCGATGCGCACGGCGACATCAATGCCCTCCTCGATCAGGCGAACATTGCGATCGATCAGCAGCAGCCGGATGGAAAGGCCGGGATGGGCGGCGAGCAGATCGGCCACCACCGGCAGCACGTGCAGGCGTCCGAACATGGTGGGCGCAGTGATGTGCAGTTCGCCAGTGGGCACTTGGCTGGCGGTGGCAGCAGCCCGGCTGGCGGCGGAAAGTTCGGCAAGCAGCGGCTGGATGCGGTCGCGATAGGCGGCGCCATCGTCGGTGAGCGCGACCTGGCGGGTCGAGCGACGGAACAGGCTGGTGCCGAGGTTGGCCTCCAGCGCGGCGATGGCGCGGCTGGCGGCAGTGGGCGAGCAACCCAGGGCCTGCGCCGCCTTGGTGAAGCTCTGGCTCTCGGCCAGCGCCAGGAAGAGTTCAAGGGTGGCCAGCCGGTCCATTATTGCGTTATACGCGATAATCTTTTGCCATACGACTGGATTATCGCGGCAAGGCGAGTGGTCTATTGTCTCCCCATGGCTCAGACATTCCTCCGCACCGTCTTTACCGACACCACCCGCCAGCTGCAGGCCGCCGATGGCTCACGCGACGCCTATGCCAAGATGGAAGGCGACAGCGCTGCCGGCGTTGACGAGATGGGCGAGCGCGAGGCCGACTTCATTGCGGCGCGCGACAGTTTCTACATGGCCAGCGTCACCGCCGATGGTTGGCCCTACATTCAGCACCGTGGCGGCCCGGCCGGGTTCCTGAAATGGCTGCCAGGCAATATGCTGGGCTTTGCCGATTACAGCGGCAATCGCCAGTTTGTTTCCATGGCCAATATCGCGGACGACAATCGCGTGGCGCTGTTCCTGATGGATTATCCCAATCGGCGGCGCCTGAAACTGGTTGGTCGCGCCCGGGTGGTGACCGCGGTCGACGATCCCGCCCTGGTCTCCTCGCTGATGCCCAATGGCTATCGCGCACTCGCCGAACGCGCCTTCCTCATCGATGTCGTCGGCTTCGACTGGAACTGCCCGCAACACATCACGCCGCGCTTCACCGAAGCCGAAATCGCCGCTGCGGTCGCCCCGCTCAACACCGAACTTGCCACCCTGCGCGCCGAAAACGAACGCCTGCGCGCCATCCTGAAGGACAAGACTGCATGACCAGCACCAGCATCGCCGCCGCCACTCTGGGCATCCACCATGTCGGCCTGGCCGTGCCCGATCTCGACACGGCCTCGACCTTCTTCATCAGCGCATTGGGCTTTGCCGAAGTCGGCGCCGTGCCCAGCTATCCGGCGCGCTTCGTCTCGGACGGGACGACCCTGATCACCCTCTGGCAGACCGATGCCGCGCCCTCGCCGTTCGACCGCCGCGGCAATGTCGGTCTGCATCACCTCGCCTTCCGGGTCGCCGACGATGCCGCGCTCAATGTCCTGCATACCAGGCTGGCGAGCTGGGCCGGTGTCGCCATCGAGGTCGCGCCCTGTCCGATCCGTGAAGGCTCTGCCGTGCGTCACTTCATCATCGCCATGCCGGGTGGTATCCGCATCGAATTCGCCACGCCGTTCCCGGGTTGAACCGCCATGCGCCCACCGCTCCCGCCCTTCGATCTCGCCAGCGCCACCGCCAAGGTGCGCGCTGCCGAAGACGCCTGGAACAGCCGCGATCCGGCTCGCGTCGCCTTGGCCTATACGCCAGACAGCGTGTGGCGAAACCGCAGCGAGTTCCTGACCGGTCGCGCCGCGATCGAAGCCTTCCTCACCCGCAAATGGCAACGCGAGCAAGACTATCGCCTGGCCAAGCAGCTTTGGACCCACGCCGGCAACCGTATCGCCGTGCGCTTCGCCTATGAATGGCACGACGATGCCGGGCAGTGGTTCCGGTCCTATGGCAACGAGAATTGGGAATTCGCCGCGGACGGCCTGATGGCGCGGCGCATTGCCAGCATCAACGATGTGGCGATCGCCGAAGGCGAGCGCCTGCTGAGATGGGAAGGCGCAATGCGGCCGGCGGATTATCCGGAGTTGGAGGAGTTGGGGCTTTGAGGGGCCTCAGCGCTTGATCGACGCCGCTTCCACCACGATGTCGAACGCCGTGGTCAACCCTTTCAGGAAATTGGCCTTTTCCACGTTCACATATTCATCCAACGCGTGGGCGCGGAATCCGCCGCCGCCGGCGGACAGGGTGATGGCGGGAATGCCGATGCTGATCGGGATGTTGCTGTCGGTGGAGCCGGCGCCGAGGCGGGCGTGGTAGCCATTGGCCTTCAGCACGCGGGCCGCGGTCTGCACCAGCGGGTCGGTGGCAGGGGTGGCGCCGGCCGGGCGGTCGCCGATTAACTCGGGTGTGGCGCTGATCTTGCCATAGCGGGTGTCGCGGGCGGCGTTTTCGGCGGCGACATTGTCCTCGACCAGCTTGAGGAACTGGGCTTCGACAGCCTTGAGATTGGCCGGCGAGGCCGAGCGCATGTCGAATTCCATGGTGATCGTGTTGGGAATGGAATTGACCGAGGTGCCGCCGGTGACGGTGGAGGCTGAATAGGTCGTCTTCACGTCGGTCGGCGGCACGATCTTGTAGAGGCCGGTGACGGTGCCGGCCATGGCCACCATCGGGTTGACGATCCCGAACGCGCCATAGCTGTGGCCACCGGGGCCAGTGAAGGCGACGCGGTAGCGCCGGGAGCCGACGCCGGCGTTGGTGACGCCGCCGACCGTGCTGCCATCGAAGCTGATGAAATCACCGATCCGCGATTTGAGCGGGCTGGCACTGAACAGGTGGCGCACGCCGCGCAGATCGCCCTGGCCTTCCTCGCCGACGTTGGCGACGAAGATGATGTCACGCGGCGTGGTGATCTTGGCGGCGTCCATGGCACGCACGAAGGCCAGCAGGGCAGCGAGGGTGACGGTGGTGTCACCGATGCCGGGGGCGTGCAGCGTCTCGCCTTCACGGCGCACCTTGGTGTTGGTGCCTTCCGGGAACACCGTGTCCTGGTGGGCGGCGACCATGAGCGCCTTGGCGGCGCGGTCCTTACCGGGGCGGATGCCGATGACATTGCCGACCGCATCCATGTGCACGTCGGACAGGCCGAGGGCCTTGAATTTTTCGAGCAGGCGCTGGCCGCGGGCGGCCTCCTTGAACGGCGGCGCCGGAATCTCGGTCAACTCGATCAGTTCGGCGATGGTCTGGTCGTAGTCGGCGGCCAGCCTGGCGTGAGCGGCCGGCAGGCCAGCCGGCTGGGCGGCGGCAGGGGCGGCGAGGAGCAGGGCAAGGATCAGGGTGCGCATCGGCGCATCTGGCACACCGGGTGCGGCGCTTGCAAGTGGCGCTGTGTCCGCATAATGTTTCCTTTCTGTTCTGGAATGGAAGTGATGGCAAAGGGCAAGACGCGCTATGTGTGCCAGGCCTGCGGGGCGGTGGCGCCGCGCTGGGCGGGGCAATGTGCCGACTGCAAGGAGTGGAACACGCTGGTGGAGGAAGCCGCCCCGGTGTTCACACCCTTTGCCGCCAAGCAGTCGCTGCAGGGCGGCGGGCGGCGCATCGCGCTGGAGAGCCTGGCCGACGATGTGGCGTTGCCACCACGATTGAGCACGGGCATTGCCGAACTGGACCGGGCGCTGGGCGGCGGGCTGGTGCCGGGTTCGGTGACGCTGATTGGCGGCGATCCGGGCATCGGTAAGTCCACCTTGCTGCTGCAGGCGGCGGGAAAGATGGCCCGCACGGGCGCCAGCGTCGCCTATGTCTCGGGTGAGGAGGCGGCGGACCAGGTGCGGTTGCGGGCGCGGCGGCTGGGATTGGCCAAGGCCGACGTCGCACTGGCGGCCGAAACCAACGTGCGCGACATATTGACGACACTGACCGGGCTGCCGAAGCCGCCGGGCCTGCTGGTGATCGACAGCATCCAGACCATGCATAGCGACACGCTGGAAGGGGCGCCGGGCACGGTGTCCCAGGTGCGGGCATCGGCGCAGGAACTGATCCGCTATGCCAAATTGTCGGGTGCGGCGCTGATCCTGGTCGGGCATGTCACCAAGGATGGCCAGTTGGCCGGGCCGCGCGTGCTGGAGCACATGGTCGATACCGTGCTCTATTTCGAGGGCGAACGCAGCCACCAGTATCGCATCCTGCGCGCCGTCAAGAACCGATTTGGCGGCACCGACGAGATCGGTGTGTTTGCCATGGGTGCTGACGGGTTGGAGGAGGTCGCCAACCCGTCGAGCCTGTTCCTCACCAGCCGGGCCGAAGGCGCCAGCGTCACCGGCGCCGTCGTGTTCCCGGCACTGGAGGGCACACGGCCGGTGCTGTGCGAGATCCAGGCATTGGTGGTGCGGGTGCCATCCGGCGCCACGCCGCGACGGGCCGTGGTCGGCTGGGATTCGGGCCGGCTGGCGATGCTGCTCGCGGTGCTGGAAGCGCGCTGCGGTTTGGCGTTCGGCGGGCACGAAGTCTATCTCAATGTCGCTGGCGGCCTCAGGATTGCCGATCCGGCGGCGGATCTGGCGGTGGCCTGTGCCTTGGTCTCGGCGTTGACTGACCGACCCTTGCCGGCCGATGCCGTGGCCTTCGGCGAGGTGGCGCTGTCGGGCGAACTGCGCGCCGCCGGGCTGGCCAGCCTGCGCCTGAAGGAGGCGGCGAAGCTGGGCTTTGGCCGTGCCTTCGTGCCGGATGGCACCACGGGCGGCGGCCCGATGCTGGTCAGCGGGTTTCGCACCATGAACGGCCTGGTCGATCATCTTGGCCGGCCTGAATAGGCTTTTTCCGCGCTCCCAAATCGGTTAGGCGCTGCTGTATGGACACTGTAACGCAGCTTGCCGGCTTTGACTGGATCGTGGTGCTGATCGTCGGCGCCACGGCCGTACTGGGCCTGATGCGCGGCTTCATCGCCGAAGTCGCCAGCCTGGCCGGCTGGGTGGCGGGCTTTGTCGCAGTGCGCCTGTTCTACACGCCGGCCCGGGCCATTTTCGAAACCGCCAGCGGCAGCGAGGTGATGGCGGCCGTCGCGGCCGTGATCGGCCCATTCCTGCTCGCCGTGCTGCTGGTCAAGCTGATTGGCAGCTTCCTGTCGAGCGCCGCCAAGGACAGCGGCATCGGCCCGGTCGATCGCCTGCTCGGCCTCGGCTTCGGGCTGGTCAAGGGCTTCCTGGCGGCCAGCCTGATCTTCCTGGTCATCACACTTGGCCTGAAGATCGTTCCCGGCGACGACAAGCGGCCCGACTGGCTGGCCAAGGCCAAGACCACGCCGACGCTGGCGCTGGTGGCAAGCGCCATGGTCTCCTACGTCGGCGATGCCTGGAAACAGCAGCAGCCACTGCTCGGCCCGCCTCATGATCCGCATGCGCCGCCGGCCGATGGCGCCGGGTATGGCGACAAGGATCGCAGTTCGCTCGACAAGCTCCTCGACGAGCAGGAACAGACCGCACCGGGAACGGCGATCTGATGATCCGCCTCTACAACACGGCCATCCGCGCCAAACAGGATTTCGTGCCCGCCAATCCGGATCGGGTTACGATGTATGTCTGCGGCCCCACCGTCTATGGCCGGGCGCATATCGGCAATTTCCGCCCCGCCGTGGTGTTCGATGTGCTGCAGCGCCTGCTGCGCCACGTCTATGGGCCAGACAAGGTCATCTACGCCCGCAACATCACCGATATCGACGACAAGATCATGGACAAGGCGCGCGCCGAGGGCGTGGGCATCGACGTGATCACCGATCGGTATGAGACGCTTTATCTCGAAGATGCGGCGACGCTTGGCGTCGAGCGCCCCGATCTGCACCCGCACGCCACCACCAGCATCCCGGCGATGGTGGCGATGATCGAGCTGTTGATCGCCAAGGGCCACGCCTATGCCGCCGAGGGCCATGTGCTGTTCGATGTCGCCAGCTTTGCCGGTTACGGCCAGCTCTCGCGTCGCCCGCTCGACGAGATGATCGCTGGCGCCCGTGTCGAGGTCGCGCCCTACAAGAAGCATCCGGCCGATTTCGTGCTGTGGAAACCGTCCAGCCGGGAACAGGCCGGCTGGCCGTCGCCATGGGGCCGCGGCCGGCCGGGCTGGCATATCGAATGCTCGGCGATGATCGCCGAAAGCCTGGGCACCACCATCGATATTCACGGTGGCGGCATCGATCTGACCTTCCCGCACCACGAGAATGAGTGCGCCCAAAGCGCCTGCGCCCATGATGGCGCGCCACTGGCCAACATCTGGATGCACAATGGCTTCCTGAGCTTTGGCGGCGGGGAGAAGATGTCCAAGTCGCTTGGCAATGTGCTCAGCGTCGGCGAGCTGGTGGAGGCCGGCTGGACCGGCGACGAGCTGCGCCTGGGCCTGTTGTCCGCCCAGTATCGCCAACCCTTGCTGTGGGACGAAGCCTTGCTCGGCCAGATGCGCGGCCGGCTCGACAAGTGGCTCAGGAAGCTGGGCGACGTGCCGAAGGGCGTCCGCCCGCCACCACCGCCCGCGGTGGTGGAGGCGTTGGCTGACGATCTCAACACGCCAGCGGCGCTGGCGGCCATCGCCGGGATCGAGCAGGACCGCGAGGCGCTGCTGGGCGCGCTTGCGTTCCTGGGTCTGCCCTCGCTGGGCCCGGAGCGCAGCCGCCATGCGCAGGACCAGCGCGGACCGGCCGACGATCCCGACGCTGTCCGCATCGAGGCGCTGGTGGCCGAGCGTATGGCCGCCCGCAAGGCAAAGAACTGGGCCGAATCCGATCGCATCCGCGATGCCCTTGCGGCCGAGGGCGTGACCCTGGAAGACGGGCCGGGCGGCACTATCTGGCGCCGGTCCTGAACGCGCCCGGCACCGGGGCATTTTCCCGCCTATCCAGCACCATGGCTGGCCGGCTAGAGTGAATTGATGTCCGAAGCCCTCTACAACGCGGCGATTCTGCGCCTTAAGCTGGCGGGCGAGACGGCGCACCGGCTGGCGGCCGCCGATGGCAGTGCCACACGCGTCTCCCCGGTGTGCGGCAGCAAGATCATCGCCGATGTGGCGCTGGACCCCAATGGCCGTGTTGCGGCCGTCGGCCTCGATGCCACCAAGGCCTGCACGCTGGGCCAGGCCAGCGCCACCGTGGTGCTGGAGCGCGCCATCGGCCTCGACGTCGCCGCGCTGGCTGCCACGCGCACCCAACTGGCCGATTTCCTGGCCGGCCGGGCCGAGAGCGCGCCCGAAGGCTGGGCGATGTTCGCGCCAGCCCGCGCCCACCGCGCCCGTCACCCGTCGATCCTGCTCGCCCTTGATGCGGTGCTGGCCGCGCTTGCCGAAGCCGGGCAGCGGGCCGCCTGATGGAGCATGGCGCCACCCTGCTGCGTGACGTGGTGGTGTATCTCGCCGCTGCGGTCGTGCTGGTGCCATTGTTCGTCCGCTTCAAGCTGGGGGCGGTGCTGGGTTATCTCGCTGCCGGCATCCTGATCGGCCCGGCGGTGCTCGGCCTGGTCGGGAATGCCGAACAGACGCTGCAGTTCGCCGAGTTCGGCATCGTGCTGCTGCTGTTCGTGATCGGCCTTGAGCTCCAGCCATCGCGGCTGTGGGCGCTCAGGCGGGATATCTTCGGCCTCGGGCTGTTGCAGGTGCTGCTGTGTGGCCTCGCGCTCACCGGCTTGCTGCTGGTGATGACCAGCCTCACCTGGCAGGCGGCGCTGGTCGTCGGCCTGCCGCTCGGCCTGTCCTCCACGGCGCTGGTCATGCAGTTGCTGGCCGAACGCCAGATGGCTGCCACGCCGTTCGGCGAACGCAGCTTTGCCATGCTGCTGTTCCAGGATCTGGCGATCGTGCCGCTGCTCACCATCGTCGCGGCGCTCTCCCGCGCCCCGGTCGCCAATCCCGAGCCCGGTTGGTTGATGGCCGCCAAGACGCTGGCGGCGCTCGCCTTCCTGGTCGCCGTCGGCCGCTTCGTGCTGCCGCGCGCTTTCCGGATGATCGGCAGCCTCGGCGCCCGCGAAGCCTTTGTCGCCGCCGCGCTGCTGTCCGTGCTGGGCAGCGCGCTCTTGATGGCGTCGCTGGGCCTGTCCATGGCGCTGGGCGCGTTCGTCGCCGGCGTCATGCTGGCCGAATCTCCCTATCGCCACGCGCTGGAAACCGACATCGAGCCGTTCCGCGGCCTCATGCTCGGCCTGTTCTTCATCGCCATCGGCATGAGCCTCGATCTGTCGGTCGTTGCCGCCAACTGGGGCCTGCTGATCGGCCTCGTCATCGGCGTGATGGCAGTGAAGACGGCGGTGATCGCCGTGCTCGCCCGCCGCTTTGGCACCGATTGGCGCCGCGCCGTCGAGATGGGCCTGCTGCTCGCCCAGGGCGGCGAGTTCGGCTTCGTGCTGTTCAGCGAGGCCGAGCGCGGCCTGCTCATCAGCCATTCGGCCGCGCAACTGTTCGGCGCTGTTGTCACCTGCTCCATGGCGCTCACCCCGCTGCTGTTCCGCCTCACCGCCCGCTATATCGAACGCCCCGAAGACCTGGGCAGCCGAGACGGGCCGGAAACCGCTGACGGCGAGGGCCGTATCGGCCATGTCGTCCTCGTCGGTTCTGGACGGGTTGGCCAGGTCATCGCCCAGATGCTGCGGGCCCGCGGACAACCCATCACCGCCATCGATCTTGATGCCGAACTGATCGACGTTACCGCCCGCTTCGGCAACCAGGTGTTCTGGGGCGACGGCACCCGCCTCGACATCTTGCGCACCGCCGGCATTGATCGGGCCAGCGCCCTCGTCTTTGCCATCGATGGCCAGTGGGACCCGAAACTGGTGGTCGAACCGATCAAGGCCGAATGGCCCGATTTGCCAATCATCGCCCGCGCCTATGATCGCACCCACGCCATCGCCCTGCGCCAGGCCGGGCTGGACCATGTCACCCGCGAAACGCTGGAAAGCGCCGTCGCCATGGGCCGCGACGTGCTCGAAACGCTCGGCACCCCCGTCACCATCATCGACGCCATCGAAGCCGAATATCGCCGCCGCGACATCGAACGGCTCGACCTGCAAATCCTGTCCGGCGACATGATGACCGGCGCCGACACCATCATCCGCGGCGCCCTCGACTTCAACACGCTCGACCCCGCCTCCCTGGGCGAAATCCCGCCGGCGTGAAGGGTTAAGGCTGACAAGACCGGCGTTTCACATGCACCTTCAATTTTGACACTCTTGACGTTTCGTGTGGGATTCAGGCTTTTTCGCCGCCCGCAGCAATTCCGCCGGAACTCACAGGGCCTGAAGCAGGCCGTGGCGGGGCCTCCAGGTGACAAAGCTTACAACTCGTCCTCGTGCGCGCGAGGCTGTTCCCGGCTGAAGGCAAGCCCTCTGTTCCTACCATGCAGTGTAGTGCGGCCGGCGTGTGTAGGACAGGAGGAAGGAGCCTCCGGCGGGCAGGGTTGCAGACCCTGCACCCGTTTGTTTAGGGGCGCGTTGGTTGCACGGTGAACCCCAAGTCCGCTATTATGAATGTCTCGCTCAACAGCGGGGCTGATACTAGCTGGTTGACCGTGAATTGATGATGGAACCCGATGATTTTCTAATGATGGGCGCTCCGGTGCTTGGTGCTTGTCTCGAACCACTGGGCTTCGCGTTCAACATTGAACAGCCGTCACTGCAAGGCAGTGGCGGCCTGTTTGCCTGGGGCGCTTTTCGCCGCGATGATCTTGGCATCCGACTCTGGGCGCGTAACGAGAAACTCGGTGTCGTCTTGTATCAGGTCGGCTCAGTCGAGTTCACACACACCGCGCCCACATGCGCGTGCTGGGCCGGGAGGCTCTGGCGCAGTGGCCCGGATTCGACGATGGCGATCTGCTGGGCGGATTTCGCCGACTGCTTGATGATCTGCGCCACTGTGAGGAGTTCTTAAACGGCAATGCCGCAAAAGTTGCCGCCGCAGCGAAGGCGCTGGCGCCAGAACGAGGGGGCCTGCAGCGACTGCACTACTGAGTTTGTCGCGGCTGTGATCTGGCTCATCCATGAAAGCGTGCCCAAGAGATTGCCTCCGGCGGGCAGGGTCGTGGACCCTGCACCCATGTGTTTGGAGCTGACTTCTCCCCTGCCATCTCTCGCCGTCACCCCGGACTTGATCCGGGGTTCCGCTTGCTTATGGCTCCGCCCCGTTGCCAACACCTGCCTGTCAATTATAGAACAAGGCCATGATCTTCGACCAACCGATCGAGCATATGACGAGTCTGTTTGCAGAACAGTTTCTACCAGATGGAAACGATTATCTCTACAGAAGGCAGTTGACGGCTGCTCCGGTCAGAGTGACCAATAGGGAGCGTGACGATTTTGTTGCAACCTTTCGTCGTCAGGCGCGCATCAGTTTCTGGGCGACTTCGCTAGGCCTGTTGCTGTTGACTACGATCTTGATCAGCATTTCCATGAACGACGAAACCCTGGACTTCGAGATGGGTATCTATGTGATCATCGGGCTGGTTACGGTGCCATATTTCTGGTTCTTCTGGCTGGCATGGAACGCGCCGCACCGCGAATTGCGCCATCGTGCCACGGCAGGCGCCGCACTGACGAAAGACCAAGCGAGGCGCTTGGCTTTGGACAAGATCAGTTATGGGCAACTTGCCGGCGTTGCCGGTTGTAGTTTGTACTTCGTGTGGATTGCATGGGAAAAGCATGGTGGATTCGTCGGCGGGGGCCGCTTCTGGCTGTGTTTTGCCGGGCTGATGATGCTGGTGGCTGTCGTACAGACCGTTCGCAAGTGGCGGCAGGATCGTACCTGAAAGAACTCGCCGCGCCCGCTCAGCCTGACAGCCCTGCAAACCAACCTTAGGCACGATCAGGCCAATATCCGCATCAAGCCAGAACTTGGCGGCCCCGCCCGGCGCGCTTCCGCAGGTTGCGCCGATGCGTTATGGTTTCACGGTCTGGGTGGGGGAAATCATGGCAGCGGCGATCAGGGCGCGCTTGGAAGTGGTGGCATGGACCGTCCTGACCGGTGCCATCGGCTATTTCGTGCTGCGGGACGTGCCGCAATATGCTGATTTCAGCTCGGCGGCTTACAATGATTTTCCGCGAACACGCTTTTACCTGGTCCCGCATCTCGTGGGCGCCGGGCTCGGCATATTGGCGGGCTTGCTGCAGTTTTCGGCGCGCATCCGGCGGCAATGGCCGGTGGTGCACCGGGTCAGCGGGCGCATATATGTGATTGGCTGCCTGGTGGGCGCGCCGGCGGCGGCCATGCTGGCGTTGAACAGTGACTGTGTGACCTGTCGGCCGGCGCTGGGGTCGCTGGCGGTCTATTGGTTCGCCACGACGCTGGTGGCCTTCATCTTCATCCGGCAGCGCAGTTTCGCCGCGCATCGCGCTTTCATGATCCGCAGTTTCGTCGCGATGAATGTGTTCGTGATCGTGCGCATCGGCTATCTGCTGGCTGGCGCCGCCGGACGGGAGCCCAGCGTGCGCACGATGGTGGAGTTCACCTGTGTGTTTGCCCCGCTGCTGCTGTGCGAGGCCTGGCTGTCATGGAGCAGTGATGTCCGCGCCGGTGCTGCCGCGGCGCGCAAGATCGGCGCCCGCAAGGCCGGCTGAACCGGTCAGGTGCCGGCGAACCATTCGTAGCCGCGATCGGGCCAGTAACCGCCCTTGCCGCCGCCGAACGGCGCCAGGCTGTCGGCGACAACGATCTGCATCAGATATTTGGCCTGCTTGTAGCCCAGTTGGCGTTCGACGCGCAGGCGCACTGGGGCGCCGTTGCCGGTGGAGAGGGGTTGGCCGTTGAGGCTGTGGGCCAAGATGGTCTGCGGGTGGACGGCGTCGACCAGGTCGATGCTCTCGTAATAGCGGCTTTTCGATTGCAGGCCGCCCTTGGCGGGTTCGCCGCCATAATCATCGGCGCACAGGAAGACGATGTAGCGGGCGCCGTCGCGCAGGCCGGAGGCTTTCAGGATGTGCGCCAGTTGCGGCCCGGTCCATTGGCCGATGGCGCTCCAGCCTTCCACGCAGTCGTGGCGGGTGATCTGGGTGCGTTGCGGCAGCGCGCGCAGCTGGGGGAGGCTGAGGGACAGTTCGCGCTGGACCAGGCCGGTCACCTTCAGCCGCCAATCGGTGAACTTGCCGGCGGCAAGTCGCTGCCATTCCGGGTTGGTGGGTTCGTGGGTGCCGTTGACCTTGAAATTGGGCGAGATGTCGGCCGCGGAAAACTCGCGGGCCAGGCCGTCGCGGCCGGCGAGGCGTTGCCAGCGGTAGGTCGCCTGTTCGCCGGATTCCACCACCGCCTTGGCCGTCGAATTGCGGGTGAGCGCGTCGCAGCCGGTGAGCATCAGGCCGGCGGGCACGGCGGTGAGCAGCTGGCGGCGCGCGAGGATCATTTGTCACCTCCGACGGTCATGCGCCCGGTGATCATCGCGCCGATCTGGCGGATCGGGCCGGAGAGGATGACGAGCACGAGGTGCAGGATCAGGAAGCCGGCGATGCCGGCCATGGCGAGGAAATGCACCGAACGGGCCGATTGGCGGCCGCCCCACAATTGATCGAGCCACGGCCAGGCGGCGTCCATGCCCGGCGACATGGCGAGGCCGGTGAGGATGACGGTGGGGATGAGGACGAGGGTGACGCCGGCATAGGCGAGGCGCTGCAGCACTTCGTAGGACAGCGCGGCCTCGCCCTTGGGGAAGCGCAATCTGGCGTGCTCGACAATGTCGTGCCACAGATGGCCCGGTGCCAATTGCCGGGCGCTGGGCAGGATCTCGCGCCACAGCCGGCCGGAGAGCAGGCCGTAGAGCAGCCAGGCCAGGCCATTGAGGATCAGTGCCCAAGCGGCGAAGAAATGCCAGGTCCGCGCCGTGGCGAGGTCGCGCATCGCCGGCAGCGTGGCCCAGTGGGGGAAGGCGACGACGTTGGTGCCGCCGGACGGCGTTTTCGAGACGCCGAGGAGGCCGGTGGTGGGGATGCGGGTGCCATTCACATCAAGCCAGCCGCTGGGCTGGCGCCACGGCGGTGATGCGCCGATCTCCAGCCAGACCCGCTCGCGCTGGTCCACCGAACCGGCATTGCCCCAATAGAGCCGCGGGTGGGCGCCGAAGATGTTGAGCCCGGTCATCAGCAGGGTGATAATGGCCAGCGCGTTCAGCCAGTGGGTAAGGCGCACCAGCCAGTGGTGGCGCAGCACGATGCGCGGCCGGGGCGCCGGTGGCGCCAGCGGGGCGGAAGGGGCGATCGATGACATGGCTTGACCGAAGCTGTTCGCGTGAGGCGTGGCCGAGGTTACACCAGGCGAGAGGGGTGGCATAAAAATATTATTTGGCCATGATGCCGGCGATGCTGCGGATTTTCTCTGCCACGGGCCACCATCTTGTCATGGCCGGCGATACCCTGCCGGAGGACGCGGTGTGGATCGACCTGTTCAACCCGACGCCGGAGGAGGAGCGCCAGGTCGAGACGGCGTTGGGCTTTGGCGTGCCGACCGCCGATGAAATGGCGGAGATCGAGACTTCCAGTCGGCTCTATGTCGACAATGGCGCCATCGTGATGACGGCGACGCTGGCCACCGGGCTGATCACTGAAACGCCGGAAACCGTGCCGGTCAGCTTCGTGCTCGGCCGCAACCATCTCGTCACCGTGCGCTATGCCGAGATCCGCAGCTTTGATCGCTATGCCGCCCAGTTGATGCGCACGCCGGGCCAGTGCAGCAGCGCGCCGCTGGCGCTGATGGGGCTGATCGATGCCATCGTCGATCGGCTGGCCGACGGGCTGGAGCATGTCGGCCGCGAGGTGGACCAGATCAGCCGCGCCGCCTTTCGCCGGGCTGAGGCCAAGGGCCGGCAACAGCGGCGATCGAACCTGGCCCTGCAGGCGCTGCTCACCCGGCTGGGCGCGGCGCAGGACGGGCTGAGCAAGGCACGCGAATCCGTCGTGTCGCTCACCCGTGCGCTGTCGTTCCTGCAGTTTGCGGCGCCAAAGGATGCGGGGCTGTCGGCGCAGATCAAGACGCAGGTGCGCGATCTGGCCAGCCTGGCCGACCAGGCCAGCTTCATCGGCAGCAATCTCACCTTCCTGCTGGATGCGACGCTGGGCCTGATCTCGATCGAGCAGAATGCCATCTTCAAGATCTTCTCGGTCGCCAGCATCGTGTTCCTGCCGCCCACGCTGGTGGCCGGGATCTACGGCATGAACTTCGTCCATATGCCGGAACTGGGCTGGGAATTCGGCTATCCGATGGCGCTGGCCATCATGCTGGCCGCCGCCGTGCTGCCTTATGCGATCTTCCGCTGGAGAGGGTGGCTTTAAGGCGGGTCCAGCGTGCAGCCATATTCGGGATCAAAGCGCGAGATGCGGCTGGCGAGCAGCGGCACGCCGGCGGTGATGGTGCGGTTGGCGCTGTCTTCCTCCACCTTCACCACCTCGGTGCCCGGCTCGCGATCGGTGTCGCAGCTCGCCATGTCGCGGCCGCTGACAAAGCGGCAGCTGCAGGTGACCTGGGCGATATAGCCCGACGCCAGCGCCGCCTGTCGTCCGGTGGTGGAATATCTGAGGCCGAGCCAGGCCCCGGCGGCAAGGCAGGCCAGCAGCACCGGCGCCCAGATCAGCCAGCGGCGGCGGGAGGGCGCGACGGGTGGCGGTTGGGGGGCAGATGTGTCACTTGCCAGCATGGGGGCAGGGCCTTTAGCGTGAAATTCATGACAAGGTGCGACAAGAGCCGGGCGCTCGCAAGCCTGTTGCTCGCCTGCGGGGCGGCGAGGGCGACGCTTGCCCAGGCGTCAAGTGCTGCTGTGGAGCGCCCGCCCGCAGCGATTCCGGCCACGGCGCCGGCCTCGGCCCTGCCCGCCGCCGATGCCTTCTTCACCGATCCGGCGCTGAAGGAAACAAGGGCGGTGATCGTGCTGAAGGACGGCAAGCCGATCTATGAACGCTATGCCCCCGGCTATGGCCCTGGCACGCGGCTGATCAGCTGGTCGATGGCGAAATCCCTTACCTCGACGCTGATTGGTTTCCTGGTGGCCGATGGCAAGCTGGAGCTGGACACGCCGGCGCCGGTGCCGGAATGGAAGGGCGATGCGCGGGCGAAGATCACGCTGCGCCAGTTGCTGCACATGGCGTCGGGCGTGAAGCATATCGAAGCCGGGCCGTCGCCGGAGATTGCCGACACCAACCGGGCGCTGTTCGCCGATACGTCGGCGGATATCTACAAGGCGGCGGTGGCCGAACCGGCCGAGGTGCCGCCGGGCACGCGCTTCCAGTACAACACGCTGACGACGCACATATTGGCGCGGATCGTGAGCGATGCGGTGGCGCCGGGGGCAACGCCGGCCGAGCGCCGCCGCAAGGTGCGCGCCTTCATCAATGACCGGCTGGCCGGGCCGGCGGGGATGGCCAGCCTGCTGTGCGAGTTTGATCCGCAGGGCAATCTCTATGGCGGCTCGCTGTGCTTTGCGACGGCACGCGATTGGGCGGCATTCGGGCAGCTGTATCTGGATGGCGGCGTGGTGGCCGGCGTGCAGGTCGTGCGGCCGGACTGGGTGCGCTTCGTGACCAGCCCGTCGCCAACCAATCCGGGTTACGGTGGGCAGTTCTGGCTCAACCGCAAGCCGGCCAACGGCAAGGATGAAGCGCTGTTCTGGCACGCCGGGCCGGCCGATGCCTATGCCGCCATCGGCCATCTGGGGCAGTATGTGATCGTGGTGCCGTCGAAGCATCTGGTGGTGGTGCGGCTGGGCAAGACCCAGGACGATGCGCTGCAACCGGTGCGCGATGGCCTGGCGAAATTGGTGAATGGCTTTCCGGCGGTGGTGAAATGACCACGGATTACCGGCTGATCGACATCAAGCTGGACGAGCGCACCATCCTGTGGCGCAACGCCGATATCGAGCAGGAGCGCCGCGTCGCCATCTTCGACCTGTTGGAAGGCAATGAATTCAAGCCGATCGCCGCGGCCGACGCGGGCCATCACGGGCCGTACAAGCTGCTGCTGGGTGTGGAGGATGGCCGGCTCGACGTGACGGTGAGCAATGGTGACGACATCCAGGTCGATGCCTTCCAGATCGCGCTCAGCCCGTTCCGTCGCACCATCCGCGAATATTTCGCCATCTGCGACAGCTATTACCAGGCCATCCGCCAGGCCAGCCCCGGCCAGATCGAAACCATCGACATGGCGCGGCGCGGCATCCACAACGATGCCGCCGAGCTGCTGAAGGAGCGGCTGGAACCCCGCGCCATCGTCGATTTCGACACGGCGCGCCGCCTGTTCACCCTGATCTGCGTCCTCCACATCAAAGGCCACTGATGTCCGTCTTGTCTGACCGCTGGATTCGCGAAACCGCCCTCAACGAGGGCATGATCGAGCCGTTCGTCGAGCGCCAGACGCGCGGGGGGTGCATCAGCTATGGCCTGTCGAGCTATGGCTATGACGCGCGCGTGGCCGACGAGTTCAAGATCTTCACCAATGTCGACAGCGCCATTGTCGATCCCAAGGATTTCCGCTCCGAAAGCTTCGTCGACCGCAAGACCGATGTCTGCGTGATTCCGCCCAACAGTTTCGCGCTGGCCCGCACGGTCGAATATTTCCGCATCCCGCGCGACGTGCTGGTGATCTGCCTGGGCAAATCCACTTATGCCCGCTGCGGCATCATCGTGAACGTGACCCCGCTGGAGCCGGGCTGGGAAGGGCATGTCACCCTGGAATTCAGCAACACCACGCCGCTCCCGGCGCGCATCTATGCCAATGAAGGCGCCTGCCAGTTCCTGTTCCTGAAGGGTAACGAGCCGTGCGAGGTGAGTTATGCCGATCGCGCCGGCAAGTACATGGGCCAGCGCGGCGTGACCCTGCCGAAATTGTAGGTCTGCCATGTTCGCAACGGGGGTGGTGCAGTCGCCTGCGCCGGTCTAACGCCGGAGCATGACCTCGCCTCAGCCTTCTTATCGCGACGGCCTGATCGCGGGCTTTGGCGCCTATGTGATCTGGGGGCTGATGCCGCTCTATCTGCGGCTGGTGCAGGGTGTGCCGGCGGGTGATGTGCTGGGCCACCGCATTGCCTGGTCGCTGCTGGTGCTCAGCCTGGTGATTGCCGCCACTGGCACGTGGCGGCGGGTGCCGGAAATCATGGCCAATCGGCGCACCTTGCTGCTGCTGTTCGCCTCGGCCGTGGCCATCGGTGTCAACTGGCTGGTCTATACCTGGGCGATCCTGAATGGCCATGCGCTCGACACCTCGCTGGGCTATTTCATCAACCCGCTGATCAATGTCGTGTTCGGCGTGGCGCTGCTCGGCGAACGGCTGGGCAAGCTGCAATGGGCGGCGGTCGCGCTCGCCGCGCTGGGCGTGGCAGTGCAGACCATCGCCCTTGGCCGCCTGCCGTGGATCAGCCTCACCCTGGCGCTGTCGTTCGGCCTCTATGGTCTGTTCCGCAAGAAGGCAGCGGTCGACGGTCTGTCCGGCCTGTTTGTCGAAACGCTGCTGCTCGCCCCGCTGGCGCTGGGCTGGCTGGCGACCCGGCCCTACAGCCTGGCTGATCTGCCCGGCTGGCAGCTGGCCGTGCTGGCCGCCAGCGGCGTGGTCACCGCCTCGCCGCTGCTGATGTTTGGCCGGGCGGCGCGGGTGCTGCCGCTCTCCACGCTGGGCCTGCTGCAATATCTGTCGCCCACCCTGGTGATGATCGAGGCCGTTACCCTGTTCGGCGAGGAATTGTCGCCGTCACGGCTGGCGGCGTTCGGCTGCATCTGGGCCGGGCTGGCGCTCTACACCTGGAGCTTGCGGCCAGTGGCGCAAGTCGCCCCGACACGCTAAGGCGGATTCATGGACAAGATCGTCATCCGCGGGGGCCGTCCGCTCAAGGGCCGCATCCAGATTTCCGGCGCCAAGAACGCCGCGCTCACGCTGATGCCGTGCGCGCTACTCACCGACGAGCCGCTGACCCTCAGGAACCTGCCGCGGTTGGCGGATATCGACACGTTCGGCCACCTGCTCAACAACCACGGCCTGTCCACCACCATCGAAGGCACCAGCCCGGATGAGTTCGGCCGCGTGATGACCGTGCGCGCCAACCGCATCACCTCGACGGTGGCCCCCTATGACATCGTGCGCAAGATGCGCGCCTCCATCCTCGTCCTCGGCCCGCTGCTGGCCCGCGCCGGCCAGGCCACCGTGTCGCTGCCCGGCGGTTGCGCCATCGGCAACCGCCCGATCGACCTCCACCTGAAGGCGCTGGAGCATCTGGGCGCCGAAATCGAGCTGGCGTCGGGCTATGTGAAGGCGACCGCGCCCAAGGGCGGGCTCCCTGGTGGCAAATATGTCTTCCCGATCGTGTCGGTGGGCGCCACCGAGAATGCCGTGATGGCCGCAGTGCTGGCCAAGGGCGTTTCGGTGCTGGAAAATGTCGCGCGCGAGCCGGAGATTGTTGACCTGTGCAACTGCCTGGTCGCCATGGGCGCCAAGATTCAGGGCATCGGCACCGAGAAACTGACCATCACCGGCGTGAAGGAACTGCACGGCGCCACCTATGCGGTGATGCCCGATCGCATCGAGGCCGGCAGCTATGCCTGCGCCGCAGCCATTGCCGGGGGCGAAGTGGAACTGGTCGGTGCGTCGGCCGAGGACCTGGGCGTGACGCTCGACATGCTGCACGAAGCCGGTGTCGAGACCGCCGAGACCGCCGATGGCATCATGGTCAGCCGCACCGGCACCATGCGTGGCATCAATGTTTCGACCGCGCCCTATCCGGGCTTTGCCACCGACATGCAGGCGCAGTTCATGGCGATGCTCACCGTTGCCGACGGCGCCTCGCTGCTGACCGAGACCATCTTTGAAAACCGCTTCATGCACGTGCCGGAACTGGCGCGCATGGGCGCCGACATCACCGTGCGTGGCCGCAGCGCCATCGTGCGCGGCGTGCCGAAACTGAACGGCGCCGAAGTGATGGCGACCGACCTGCGCGCTTCGATGAGCCTGGTGCTGGCCGGGCTGGCGGCGGAGGGCGAAACCACGGTGAGCCGGGTGTATCACCTCGATCGCGGCTATGAGCGGCTGGAAGAGAAGCTCCAGGCCGTGGGCGCGGATATCGAGCGCGTCGGGGATGGCTGACCCCGGATCGGCGTCCGGGGCAGGACGCCTCGCCCTCCTCGGCCAGGAGCCGGGGGATATCGAGACTTTTTCGGCGCTGCTGCAGGATGCAACGCTGCGGCTGGCCGATGTCGGCTTTGACCGCAAGGCGCGGCGGCTGGCGCTGCTGATCAATCGCTATCGCCGCGAGGCCGACGCGCCGAGCCGCATCCGCTGCGCCTTCCGGGTGGAAACCGTGAGCGCCGTGCAGCGCGCCGGCTGGCCGGCAGACCCGGAGGCCGTCACCGCGATCCTCTCGCTGACGATAGATGGCGACTGGCTGGTCATCACCTGCGCCGCCGGCATCGCGATCCGGGCGCGGGTTGAGGTGATCGAGCTGGTGCTGGAAGACATGGGCGAGGCGTGGGGCACCACGCGGGTGCCGAGCCACGATTAGTCGGCTTTGCGCCTGAATTGACTCCATTCCTGGAACCGGATTGACTTGCCTTCATGGCATTTGATCCAAGCAGGCTGCTTCCGGGTGTCCCCGCAGACTATGTCCTTGCCCGGTTGAGGGGTGCGGCTGGAAAAGAACTCGAGTCCGGCAAGTTCTTCAGCGACCAATCGTCGTCAGCCCTCGCCGTCAATGTCTTTGCGTGGTTCCAGCCACAGCCCGAGTTGCTCCCGCGCTTTCCTGGTCTTGGTGATCTTGGCCCGGCAATGGCGGTCGATGTCGAATTCGAGGCGCGCTTTCCATGGGCCGGTGGCCGACATCCTTGGCTCGATTCTGGCATTGTGACGGCGCAGCATCTGGTTGGCATCGAGTCCAAACGGTTCGAGCCATTTCGCGATTCAAAGCAGGCACATTTTGCCGACACCTACCTCGAGCGTCGCAGCCTGTGGCCCAACACCATGGCGCCGTGGTTTTCTGCGTTGGAAGCGCTCAAGCGGAACCCGCGGCAGTTTCGCTTTCTGGATGCCGCCCAGCTGATCAAGCACGGTCTGGGGATCGAGCAGACGGCGGCTCGTCAGGCATTGTCGCCTGTGCTCGCGTACATATTTGCCGAGCCAGCCGAATTGGCCGGTAAGCCCATTGATCCGTCTGACATTCGCTCCCATCGGGCGGAGATAGCGGCGTTTGCCGAAATGATTGGCAATGGGCCAGTTCGTTTCGCGGCTTTCAGTTATCGGGACTGGCTGGAAACCTGGCCAGATGAGCCTGCACTGACGGCACATCGGGCCGCGATCATGGACTTGTTCAAGCCCTGAGGCGCCGCTCCACCCCCACCAGCACCAAAGTCGCGACCGCCGCCTTCACGCCCGCCCCTGGCAGCAGCACGGCCAGCGCGCCGACATCGCCGCCGCGCCAGGCAATCACCACTCCGCCGAGCACCAGCAGCAGGGCGTGGGCGGCCAGCATCAGGCCCAGCGTGCGCCGCCAGGTCCAGCCCGGCTGCCAGCGCATCGCCAGCC
>NZ_WNJP01000010.1 GCF_009733735.1 Sandarakinorhabdus oryzae
GGCGGCGCGCGCCACGGGTTTGGCCGCTGGCTTGGGCGGGGCGGCGGCAAGCGGGGCGGCCAGCAGGCCGGCGGCGATGAGAGTGAAGGCGAAACGCATGACCTCTCTCTAGCGTGGCGCAGGCGGCAGCGCCAAGCCCCCTCACATCAGCGGATCTTGGGCGGCCCGTCGCTGATCGACAGGGCTTCGGCCAGCGATTGCAGCGTGGCGCGCAGTTCCGGGTCGGCAATGTCCTTCAGGGTCGAGCGCGTGGTTTCCGGCAGTGGGCCGGGGGCTGGCGGCGGCGGGGGCGGCGGCGCCGCCATGGTGGCGGCGCCCTGTTCGATGCTGATGCGGGCAACGGCGGCATAGCCCAGGATGCGGTTGGCGCGTTCGATGATCTGCGCTTCGACGTGGCGCAGCATCGGCGCCAGCGCGCCGGTGGCGGCGACGGTGAGCGTGCCGCTATCCTTCTGACCGCGCGGGAATTTCAGCTTGGTCGGCTGGCAATGGCGGGCATAGGTCGGGCCGACGATCTCGCCCCAGCGGTCATTCAGCGCGCTGTGGGTGAAGCCGAAGCGCTTGAAGGCCTGGCCACCAACCTCGCCGACCAGCTCGGCAATCGGCTTGGCGCGGCCGCCGCGAACTTTGGGCGGCGCAGGTTGAGGCGCAGGTTTCTGGGGCGTTTTCGGCATGCGGCTTCCATGCCATAGCAACGTCATGTCCGATAGCTGGCCGCTGCAACTCCTCAACTGGTATCGCGCCCATGCGCGGGACTTGCCGTGGCGCAACCCGCCCGGCGCCGCGCTGCCGGATGATGCGGATTGGCCCTACCGCGTCTGGCTGTCGGAAATCATGCTGCAGCAGACGACGGTGGAAGCCGCGACGCCCTATTTCCATGCCTTCACGGCGCGCTGGCCAAACGTGGCGGCGCTGGCGGCCGCTCACGACGCAGCCGTGATGCAGGCCTGGGCGGGGCTGGGCTATTATGCCCGGGCGCGCAATCTTTTGGCCTGCGCGCGCGCCGTGGTGGAACGCCATGGCGGGCGGTTTCCGGCGCATGAGGCCGAATTGCGCGATCTGCCCGGCATCGGCGATTACACGGCGGCGGCGGTGGCGGCGTTCGGCTTTGGCCGTGATGCGGTGGTGATCGATGGCAATGTCGAACGGGTGGTGAGCCGGCTGTTCGCGATATCGACACCCCTGCCCGCGGCGCGGGTGGCGATCAGGGCGGCGCTGGCGCCGCTGGTGCCGGCCGGCCAGGCCGGCGATTTCGCGCAAGCGATGATGGATCTGGCCCGCCGCGTCTGCACGGCGCGCTCGCCCCGCTGCCTCGCTTGCCCGCTTGTCGATGCCTGTGCCGGACAGCGCAGCGGCACGCCCGGCGCCTTCCCGGTGAAGGCCGCGAAGAAAGCCCGGCCGATGCGGCAGGGCACGGCCTGGTGGATCGAGGTGGATGGCCCAAATGGCCTTGAGGTGCTGACCATCGTTCGCCCCGCCAAGGGCCTGCTTGGCGGGATGCGGGCGCTGCCGAGCTGCGATTGGCGGGGTGAAGGAGTGCCGCCGCTGGCCGGCGACTGGCGGAGCCTCGGCCTGGTGCGTCACGGCTTTACCCACTTCGATCTGGAGCTGGAGGTGCAGGGGCTGCGACTGGCGGTGCGGCCGGCACTGGCGGGCGAGTGGCTGGCGCTGGACGCCGTCGAATCCGCCGGCCTGCCCACGCTTTTTGCCAAGGCCGCACAGCTGGGGCTTGCCGCCGATGATTTGCGCAGGGAAAAGGCGGCATGACGATCTTTCACGACGTGCCGGTCACCGGCTTCACCGGCAACAAGCTGGACCGCGCCGACGAGATCCGCCGCGACCCGGCCGCACTGATCGCCATGCGCGCCCGGCCGGATGCGCGCTGGCTGGTGCTGGATGGGCTCAATCCGGTGGTCAAGCCGGGCGACACCCCGTCGATCCTGTGGGCCTATCGTTCCGACGTACCGCATGATGCGCTGTCCATCTTCCTGGGCGTGGGCGCCGAAGGGCCGCGCTTTGCCGCGGCGGCACCATCGGATGAACTGGTCGCCGATTTCGGCGGCAAGCTGCTCGATGCCCGCGCTGCCGGGGCGCTGCTGCCCGGCCATGAAGCCGCCATCGTGGCACAGGCGCGCTCCATCCTCGACTGGCACCAGCGCCACGGTTTCTGCGCGGTGTGCGGCGGCAAGACCGCGCTCGCCAAGGCCGGCTATGCCCGCCAGTGCCAGGCCTGCCAGGCCGAACATTTCCCGCGTGTCGATCCGGTGGTGATCATGCTCGCCGTGAAGGATGGCCACGCGCTGGTGGGCCGCCAGCCGCGCTTTCCGAAGCGCTTCCTGTCGGCCCTGGCCGGCTTCGTGGAGCCGGGCGAAAGCCTGGAGGAGGCGGTGCGCCGCGAGTTGTGGGAAGAGGCCGGCATTACCACCAGCCGGGTGCGCTATCTCGCCAGCCAGCCCTGGCCCTTCCCCTCGAGCCTGATGATGGCCGCCTTTGCCGAGGCCGACGGCTTCGAGGTACGGCTGGACGAGGACGAGCTGGAAGAGGTGCGCTGGGTGACCAAGGACGAAGCACGCGCCGCGCTCGCCGGCGACGGCGATTTCCTGGCACCGCCGCCGCTGGCGATCGCCCACACGCTGCTGAAATGCTGGGTGGAGGAGGATTGAGGCCTCAGGCCTCCACCACGTCGCACACCAGCCGGGTGGCGTCTTCGGGCGGCATCGGTTTGCCGAACAGATAGCCCTGGACCTGGGTGCAGCCCAGTTGCCGACACAGTTCGAAGGCGGCGCGGGTTTCGGTGCCCTCGGCCGTCGTCTGCATGTCGAGGCTGGCGGCAAGGCGCACGATGGCCTGGATGATGGCGCTGGCTTCATCGCCCATGGCCGCGGCGCGGGCGACGAAGCTGCGATCAATCTTGATGCGGCTGAAACTGGCCTTCTGCAGCGTGCCCAGCGCCGAGTAGCCGGTGCCGAAATCATCGAGCGCGAAGCTCACGCCCATCGCTGTCAGCCGGGTCAGCACGGCCACCACGGCGGGCTTTTCGGCGAGAAACAGGCCTTCGGTGATCTCCAGCTCCAGACGGCTGGCAGCAACGCCATGGCGGGCGAGCGCGGCGGCGATCTGGTCGGGCAGGTCGGCCTCCTCCATCTGCACCGGCGAGATGTTGACCGATATGCCGACATGCGCCGGCCAGCGCGCCGCCCAGGCCAGTGCCTCGTCGATCACCCAGGCGCCGATCGGCACGATCAGGCCGGTGTCCTCTGCGACCGGTACGAAATCCAGTGGCGAGACCAGGCCGAGTTCCGGATGGTGCCAGCGCAGCAGCGCTTCAAAGCCGGTAATGCGTTCGTCGCCCGAATCGACCACCGGCTGGAACTCGAGCCGCAACTCCCCGCGCGCCAGGGCGTCTGACAGGTCGGCCTCCAGCTTGCGCCGCTCGGCGGCGGCTTGGGCCATTTCGGGGTGGAAGCGGCAGGCGGCGCCGCGGCCCTGTTCCTTCACCCGATACAGCGCCAGGTCGGCGCAGCGCAGCAGATCCTCGGGCGTGTCGGCATCGCTGGGCGCCAACGCCCAGCCCACCGATGCGCCGACGATGGCGGCGCCGGCGCGGCCTTCCTCGCCAAGCGGGAACGGGCGCGCCATTTCGGCAACGATGCGCTGCGCCAGCCGCTCGGCGCGTTCAGGCTGCCCGTCGGGCAACAGGACGGCGAACTCGTCACCGCCCAGCCGGGCGACAGTGGCGCCGCCTTTCACCTGCGATTTCACCAGCGCGTGCAGCCGCTGCGCCACCTGGCGCAACAGCAGGTCACCGGCGGCGTGGCCAAAGCCATCATTGACCGCCTTGAAGCGATCGAGATCGACGAACAGCAGCGCCGCCGCCCGGCCGGTCAGCACCGCGCGCTCCACCACCTCGTCCAGCGTCTCGCGAAACAGGCTGCGGTTGGCCAACCCGGTGAGCGGATCGAAGCGCGCCAGCTGGGCGATGCGTTCCTGGCTGCGGCGCACATCGGTGACATCACGACCCACACCGCGAAAGCCGGTGAAATTGCCGGCCGCATCCTGTTTCGGCGTGCCCGACAGCGCCCACCAGCGCAAATCGCGGCCCAGCGGCACCGGCACCACCAGGTCGCGGAACGGCTCGCGTTGCTTGAGCGCATGGGCCAGCGCCGCCGTCGTCGCCCCGCCCTGCACCGGATCGAGCAAGGCCAGCAGCGGCTGGCCGAGCAGATCGCCGCGCCGCCGCCGCGCCACATCGGCAAAGCGCGGCGTGACATGGGTGATCCGGCCCAGCCCGTCGAGCTCGAGCAGCCAGTCTGACCCGTTCGACTCATATTCGTTGAGCAGCAGCCGAACCACCTCGCCCTGCTCGCGCAGATCGGCCTCGCTCTTCAGCCGCGCCATGGTGTGATAGGTGGTAACCAGCGACGCGCGCAGCTTGATGGCGACAAAGCTGGCCAGCGCCAGCAGTACCAGCGGATGATCCAGCGGCGCCCCCTGCGGCAGGCCCAGCACCATGCCGGCGGCGATCGACACGCACACGACCAGCACCGCCGGCGGCATGGTGGCGGCACAATTGGCCACCGCCCCCATGAAGATCAGCGAGAACAGCATCAGCACGGCCTGGCTGGTGGCCGGCAGTGCCGGCGCCAGCGTCACCACCAGCCCGGCCCAGAACCAGGCCAGCGCCACGATTTCCAGGGTGACCTGCCAGTACAATAGCTTGCTGGCCTGCGGGCTCGCCGGGCGCCGGCTGATCGCGCGCCAGATCCAGAAGCCGGCCAGCACCAATATGCCGGCCAGCCACGGCGCCAGCGCGGCAAAGGTGACCGCATCACCAAAGGCGGCCAGCACGGTGACCAGGTTCAAGGCCAGCAGGCCGACATTGAACGGCACATTCTGGTTGAGCTGCGCCAATTGCCGGCCGCGCACACTGGCCCAGAAGCCGCCATCGCCCTGGCCCAGGCCCAGCACCTGCCGCCAGCCGACATCGCGCACCATCTGCACGGGCGGCTTGAGCATCGCTGTCATCCTGGCATCCTCCCGGGCGTTCTGTCAGCCCAAGCAACGGCGCTGGCTGCGACGGCTTGAATCAGGGCACGCATCGCCGCTTGGCAGCCGCGCCAATGTTCCTTACTTGTTCACTGATGAACCTGCCCGCCCCGCATGATTCTGGCGACCGTGATCCGCCCTGGCTGAAGGGGCTGAATCCGCCGCAGCGCGAGGCGGTGGTGACGACCGAAGGCCCGGTGTTGATCCTGGCCGGCGCCGGCACTGGCAAGACCAAGGCGCTCACCGCCCGGCTGGCGCACATATTGTTCAATCGCCTGGCCTGGCCATCGGAAGTGCTGGCCGTCACCTTCACCAACAAGGCGGCGCGCGAGATGCGCCACCGCACCGAAATGCTGCTGGGCCCGATGGCGGAGGGGCTGCCGTGGCTTGGCACCTTCCATGCGCTGTCGGCCAAGATGCTGCGCCGCCACGCCGGGCTGGTCGGCCTCAACGCGCAGTTCACCATTCTCGACACCGATGACCAGTTGCGCCTGCTGAAGCAGGTCGTCGCCGAGGCCGGCATTGACGACAAGCGCTGGCCGGCCAAGCAACTGGCCGGCCTGATCGATCGCTGGAAGAACAAGGGCCAGTTGCCGGCCGACGTGCCGCCGGGCGAGAGTTTCGCCTATGCCGATGGCGCAAAAGGCGGCGGCGCGGCGCTCTATGCGCGCTACCAGGAGCGGCTGGTGGCCTTGAATGCCTGCGATTTCGGCGATCTGCTGCTGCACATGCTGACCATCTTCCGCCAGCACCCTGACGTTCAGGCCGATTACCAGCGCCGCTTCAAATATGTGATGGTCGATGAATATCAGGACACCAACAGCGCCCAGTATCAGTGGCTGAAGGCGCTGGTCGGGCCGGCGCGCAACATCGCCTGCGTCGGCGATGATGACCAGTCGATCTACAGCTGGCGCGGCGCCGAGGTGGCCAATATCCTTCGATTCGAGACGGATTTTCCCGGCGCGAAGATGATCCGGTTGGAACAGAATTACCGGTCCACCCCGCACATCCTGGCCGCGGCCAACACGCTGATCGCGCACAACCGCGGCCGGCTGGGCAAGGCACTGTTCACCGCCCACACCAGCGGTGAGCGGGTGGAAGTGACCAGCGTGTGGGACGGGCCGGAGGAAGCGCGGCTGGTCGGCGACGAGGCCGAACGGCTGGCGCGCGAGGGCGTGTCATTGAATGACATGGCCATATTGGTGCGCGCCCAGTTCCAGACCCGATTGTTTGAAGACCGATTCATCGCCATCGGCCTGCCCTATCGCATCGTCGGCGGCTTCCGTTTCTATGAGCGCGCCGAGGTGCGCGATGCGCTGGCCTATCTGCGCCTCGTGCAGTCACCCGACGATGCGCTGGCCTTTGAACGCATCGTCAACGTGCCCAAACGGGGCCTGGGCGACAAGGCGATGGCGACCATGCACGCCGCCGCCCGCGCGATGAATGTGTCGCTGCCGCGCGCCGCCGCCGCGCTGGTGGACAGTGACGAGCTGACGCCGGCCGCCCGCCGCGCCGTGAAGGCGTTCTTCACCGATCTCGCCCGCTGGCGCGACCAGGCCGGCACCATGGGGCACGCCGAGCTGGCCGAGGTGGTGCTGGAGGAATCGGGTTATGTCGCCATGTGGCAGGCCGACAAGTCGACCGAAGCCGATGGCCGCATCGAGAATCTGAAGGAACTGGTGCGGGCGATGGGCGATTATCCCAGCCTCACTGCCTTCCTGGAGCATGTGGCGCTGGTGATGGACAATGACGCCAATGCCGATGGCGAGAAGATCACCATCATGACGCTGCACGCCGCCAAGGGCCTCGAATTTGATCATGTCTTCCTGCCCGGCTGGGAGGAAGGCGTGTTCCCCAGCCAGCGCGCGCTCGACGAAGGCGGCACCGTCGCGCTCGAGGAAGAGCGGCGGCTGGCCTATGTGGGGATCACCCGCGCCCGAAAGCGCGCCCACATCATCAACGCTGCCAACCGCCAGGTCTATGGCCAGTGGACGGCCGCGCTGCCCAGCCGCTTCATCGAGGAATTGCCGGCCGATCATGTCGTGGCGCGCTCCACCATGAGCGGCGGGCCGAGCCTGTGGCGCGCCGCGCTGGAAGGCGGCGACCCGTTCGCGCACATCAGCCGCGGCACCGGGCGTGGCCCCGGCTGGGACCGGGCGGCCCAGCAGGGCAGTCAGTTCGGGCGCGGTTCGGGCCGCGATTTCGGCCCACGCAGTGCCGCACCCAGGGAAGCACGGGTCAGCGCCGTCTCGCTGAGCCCCAGCCCCACGATCCGCAAGGGCGCCCGCGTGTTCCACGCCAAGTTTGGCGAGGGCATTGTGTTCCATGTTGATGGCAACAAGCTGGAGATCGATTTTCCCGCCGCCGGCCGCAAGCGCGTGCTCGACAGTTTCGTGACCTTGAAAGGTCAGTGATTACAGCGGCTTGATCTCGCCGCCGGTCAGCGCGTCCATGACCTCGCGGAAGATGCGCGGGGTGAGGAACAGCACGCCCACCGACGCCAGCGCCAGGCACTGCAGCAGCGGCCAGTGCATATATTCCTTGGCAAAGAAGAAGGTGCCGACCAGCGCATAGGCGTTGAAGCGCGCCACCAGCGACAGCACCAGCGCCGCAAAGGCCCAGGGCCAGCCCAGGCCCAGGCTCCAGCCCGCCCAGGCCAGCACGAGCTGGCACATGCCAACGCCGCCAAGGACGAGGGCGAGCACGATACCGGGAAATTGCTTCCAACTGCGCATGACGGCGGCACGCTATCACCGTCTGCGCGCTCTCGCAAACCGGTGTGAACGGCGAGCCCCAGTGCCAGCCATTGCCGTGTCGCGCAGCGCTTTCTATGGAGATCAGGTGCCGTCGATTCCGCCTCCCCTGAAAATCCGCGATTATCGGGCCTTCTGGGTGGCGCGCTTCCTCGCCACCGTGGCCGGCCTGATGCTGGTGATCGTCATCGGCTGGCAGGTCTATGATATCGCCCGCGCCCGCATGAGCCGCGACGAGGCCGCCTTCCTGCTCGGCATGATCGGGTTGGCGCAGTTCCTGCCGCTGTTCTGCCTGGCGCTGGTGGTGGGCGTGATTGCCGACCGGGTGGACCGCCGCCACATCGCCCGCGCCGCCGTCGCGCTGGAAATCGCCTGCGCCGGGGTGCTGGGCTGGCTGGCGCTGAACGGTGATGTGCCGATGGTGGCGCTGTTTGTCGTGGCCGCGCTGCTCGGCGTCGCCCGCGCCTTCCAGGGGCCATCGATGGCGGCGCTGGCGCCCAACCTGGTGCCGCGCGAGTTGCTGCCCCAGGCCATCGCCCTGAACAGCATCAGCTGGCAGACCGGCGCCGTGCTCGGCCCGCCGCTGGGTGCCTTCCTCTATGCCGTGTCGCCGGCCACGCCCTATGTGGTGGCGGCCGTGCTGTTCGGCCTCACCTTCATCTGCCTGATGATGATCCGGCCGGTGGTGCGCCCCGCCCCATCGCCGCTGACGCCGTGGCGCAGCCTGGTCGAGGGCATCGCCTATGTCCGCAACAATGGCGTGCTGCTGGGCGCCATCAGCCTGGATCTGTTTGCCGTGCTGCTCGGCGGCGCAACCGCGATGCTCCCGGTTTATGCCCGCGACGTGCTGCATGTCGGCGTCGAAGGGCTCGGCCCCTTGCGCGCCGCACCCTCGGCGGGGGCGGTGGTGATGGCGGTGTTGCTCGCCAGCCGGCCATTGCGGCGCCATGTCGGGCCGGTGATGTTTGCCAGCGTCGCCGTGTTCGGGCTGGCCACCATCGTCTTCGGCCTTTCCACCTCCTATCCGCTCAGCCTGGCGGCGCTGGTGGTGCTGGGCGCAGCCGACGCGATCAGCGTCTTCGTGCGCGGCAGCCTGATCCAGCTGCACACGCCGGACGACATGCGCGGCCGCGTCTCCAGCGTGTCGGGTCTGTTCATATCGGCCAGCAATGAACTGGGCGAGCTCGAATCGGGGCTGGCCGCCCGCTATATCGGTGCGGTGCCGGGCGTGGTGATTGGCGGCGTGGGTGCCATCATCGTCACCGCGCTGTGGGCCTGGCGCTTCCCGCAACTGCGCCTGGCCGATCGGTTCGAGGTGCAAAAGCCGGGTTGAACGGGGCCCAAGATTTTCCGCCGTTGGCGCCGCCGCCGCAGCGGCCTAAAAGAGGCGCAATCAATCGGGAGATGCCGCGATGAAGGCCAACAACATCCTCGAAACCATCGGCCGCACACCGCATGTGCGAATGGGCAGATTGTTCCCGGGCGCGGAGGTGTGGATCAAGTCCGAACGCGCCAATCCCGGCGGCTCGATCAAGGATCGCATCGCGCTCGCCATGATCGAGGCGGCGGAAGCCGACGGCACGCTGAAGCCCGGCGGTGTCATCGTCGAGCCGACCAGCGGCAACACCGGCATTGGCCTCGCCATGGTGGCGGCGGTGAAGGGCTACAAGCTGATCCTCGTCATGCCTGAAAGCATGTCGATCGAGCGGCGGCGGCTGATGCTGGCCTATGGTGCCAGTTTCGATCTGACGCCGCGCGAGAAGGGCATGAACGGCGCCATTGCCCGCGCGCTGGAAATTGTTTCGACGACGCCCAATGCCTGGATGCCGCAACAGTTCGAGAACCCGGCCAATATCAGCGTGCATGTGAAGACCACGGCGGAGGAAATCTACGCCGATTTCGCCGACAGCCCGCCCGATGCCATCATCACCGGCGTCGGCACCGGCGGCCATATCACCGGCGTCGCCCAGGTGCTGAAGGCGCGTTGGCCAAACCTGAAGGTTTTCGCGGTCGAGCCGGCGGCTTCCCCGGTGATTTCCGGCGGCTCGCCCAGCCCGCACCCGATCCAGGGCATCGGCGCCGGCTTCATCCCCAAGAACCTCGATGTGTCGCTGCTCGATGGCGTGGTGCAGGTCGATGCCGGCGACGCCAAGGCCTGGGCCCTGCGCGCCGCCAAGGAAGAGGGCATGCTGGTCGGCATCTCGTCAGGCGCCACGCTGGCCGCCATCGCGCTGAAACTGAAGGAAATGCCGGCCGGCAGCCGCATCGTCGGCTTCAATTATGACACCGGCGAGCGTTACCTGTCGGTGCCGGAATTCCTGCCGACCTGAGGCACCAGCTCAACCACGACAATCTCCCCGCGCGTGCCCAGCCGCGCGGGTACTACAGACGTCCCGATGCCGGCCGAGACCAGCATCTGCTGGCCGGCGCTATTGCGGAACAGGCCGCGCATAGTTTGCGCATCAGCCTTGTCGAAGCGCGGCCAGCCGAAAATCTGGATCTGGCCGCCATGGGTGTGCCCGGCCAGCAGCAGATCCACCTGGGGCGGCAGCACCGCCCACAGCCGCGGTTCATGCACCAACCCGATCACCGGCTTGTCGGGCGTCGTGCGGGCAGCGGCGGCCCACGCGCCCGTGACCGGATTGGCACCAAGGATAAGATCATCGCTGCCAACGATCTGAACCGGGCCGACATCGACCATCGACCCGGCCAGCAGTTTCAGGCCGAAGCGGCGCGCCACCCAGCGGATCCAGTAGGGTTCATCATGATTGCCGGGCACCAGCCACACGCCCAGCGGCGCCTGCAGCCGGGCGAGCGGACGCAGCGCATCGTCCAGCCGCATTGGCGGGTCCCAGATCTTGCTGGCGTGATAGTCGCCGGTCAGAACCAGCAGATCGGGCTTCAGCGCATTGGCCTGGACAACGATGCGGGCCAGCCGCACGGCCGGCATGTCCCAGTTGCTGCCATGCGTGTCGGAAAGGTGGACGATGCGCAGCGGGCGCTGCAGCCCGGCCAGTTCGACGCGATAGCGCACCACCGCCGGATCGCGAATCGCGCCAAGCCAGCCGGCCCAGCCCAGCGCCAGCACAAGCCCAAGAACGAACGCCAGGAACCGCGTCAAAGCCGGGCCTTGTTTTCCTTGTCCTCGGCGAGAAACGCCTTGAACGGGTTCAGCTTTTCGGCCGTGCCGCCGGCCGCGACGCGGCGCAGTTGCTGATAATACCAGGCCTGGGCGGCAAAGCCATTGATCGTCCTCACCAGCTTGAATGGCGAGGCCGGGCTGAGCCACCACGGCCCGATCGACAGCCGCTCCTCGTAGCGCGGCAGCTCCTCGATATGGCCTTCCAGCAGTTCGGTCACGCAGGTGGGATCGGCGCACAGCGGCCGGCCAACGCCGACGAAGGCGATGCCGCTGGCCAGCGCATCCTCCATGGAGTTGAGGCTGCGAAAGCCGCCGGTCACCATCAGCGGCGGCGTTTTCGCCGCCATCAGCGCCTTGGCCAGCTGCACGAAATAGGCCTCGCGCTGGCGGGTCGATTGCTGTTTGGGCTCCTCGCGCGGGGTCAGCCCCTCCATGTCCATCATCGCCGGCTGTTCATAGGTGCCGCCCGACAATTCCAGGCAATCGACGCCGAGATCGGCCAACCAGCCGGCGACGGTGAGGCAATCATCGAAGGCAAAGCCGCCCTTCTGGAAATCGGCGCTGTTCAGCTTCACCGCCACGGTGAAATCCGCGCCGACACTGGCCCGCACCGCCTTGACCACCTCGATCAACAACCGCGCCCGGTTTTCAAGGCTGCCGCCCCATTCATCGTCGCGCCGGTTGGCGAGCGGCGAGAGGAACTGGCTGATCAGATATCCATGGGCCGCGTGGACCTGCACGCCATCAAAGCCGGCTTCACGTGCCACCGCGGCCGCGTGTGCCCAGCGCGCGATGAGATCGTGAATCTCCGCCCCCGTCAGCGGCACCGGCACGCCGAACTGGCCGCCCGGCAGCGCCAGCGGCACGGCTGACGGCGCCTTGGGGTGCGGGTTGACCGTCTTCTGGGTCTGGCGGCCGGCATGGCTGATCTGCACCCAGGCGCGGGTGTCGTTGGCGGTGGCGGCCGCCGCCCAGCGCGCCCAGGCCGCCTTGCCCTCATCGCTCAACGGGCCATCGACGATGACATTGCCCGGCCGTTCGAGATGGCCGCGATCGACCAGCACATTGCCGGTGATCAGCAACCCGCAGCCGCCATCCGACCAGCGGCGATACAGGGTCTCATGGGCCGCGTTGGGCAGGCCATCGCGAAACGCCAGCCCCTCCGTCATCGCCGCCTTGGCGATGCGGTTGCGAAAGTGCTGACCGCCCGGGAGGGAGAAGGCTTCGTTCACTTGGCTCATGGCGGCACCCCTGTTTGGCGGCAAGGTGCCGTGGCGGGGCGATGAGGGCAAGCCAGCAATACTCCCCTCCCGCTTGCGGGAGGGGATTTGCCTTAAGCGGCCTGCTTCGCCGCCATGGCGTAGAAGCTGTCCCCACGCGCCGCCATGTCACGCAGCAGTTGCGGCGGGGCGAAGCGTTCGCCGTGGCGCTGCGCCAGCCGGTCGAGCGTGGCGACGACATTGGCGATGCCCACCGTGTCCATGTGGCTGAACGGCCCGCCGGTGAAGGGCGCGAAGCCCCAGCCGAAGATGGCGCCGAGATCACCATCCTGGGGCGTTTCGAGCACGCCTTCGGCAAAACAGCGCGCGCATTCGACGAGCTGGCGATAGAGCAGCCGCTCCTTCACCTCGGCCGCGCTCGGCTGATCTTCGGCGAGGCCGCCGGCCACCGTCTGCACCAGTTCCGGCCACAGATATTTCTTGCCGCCTTCGGGATAGACATAGAAGCCCTTGGCGTTCTTGCGGCCGAAGCGGCTGAGTTCATTCATCTTCTCGATGACGGTCTCGCCGGGGCCACCCTTGTAGGCGTCGCCGAGGTCCTTCTTGGTCTGCTGCGCCACCTTGTAGCTGAGGTCGAGGCCAACCTCGTCGTTCACCGCCAGCGGGCCGACCGGCATGCCCATCTGCTTGCCGACATTCTCGATCAGCGCCGGCACCGTGCCTTCGCCGAGCAGCGCCAGGCCTTCCTGCACATAGGTGCCAAAACAGCGCGAGGTGTAGAAACCGCGGCTGTCGTTGACCACGATCGGCGTCTTCCTAATCTGCGCCACATAATCCAGCGCCTTGGCGATGGCGGCCGGGCCGGTCTTCTTGCCGACGATGATCTCGACCAGCGGCATGCGCTCCACCGGCGAGAAGAAGTGGATGCCGATGAAATTCTCCGGCTTCGACCAGGCTTCGGCGAGGCCAGTGATCGGCAGGGTGGAGGTGTTGGAGCCGAAGATCACGTCCGGGCCGAGCACGGCTTCGGTCTGCTTCGTCACGCCTGCCTTGATCTCGCGGGTTTCGAACACGGCTTCGATCACCAGGTCGCAGCCGGCGAGATCGGCATAATCGGTGGTCGGCTTGATGCGATCGAGAATGGCCTGCGCCTTGTCGGCCGGCGTCTTCTTCTTGGCGAGCCGGTCTGCGGTGTAGGCCTTGCCCTTCTCGGCGGCCTCGATGCTGGTGTCGAGCAGCACCACCTCGATCCCGGCCTGGGCCGAAACCATGGCGATGCCGGCGCCCATCAGGCCGGCGCCCAGCATGGCGACCTTCTTCGTCGGCGCCGGGGCCACGTCCTTGGGCCGGCGGGCGCCCTTCTCGGCGGCCTGTTTCGACACGAACAGGCTGCGGATCATGTTGCCAGCCTGCGGGTCGGCGACGACCTTGGCGAAATATTTGGATTCAATCCGGATGGCGAGGTCCATCGGCACCTGGGCGCCTTCATAGACCGCCGACAATATGGCGCGCGGCGCGTTCATGTTGTCACCGGCATTGACGTGCGTCATCGCGGTGCCGCCCACGAAAGTCTGCGCAAAATTGGGGTTGAGCGCCGTTGCAGGCCCGCCGGGCATCTTGAAATTCTTGCTGTCCCACGGCTGCACGCCGCCATTGGGGTTTGCCTTCACCCACGCCTTGGCGGTCTCGATGATCTGGTCGGCCGGCACCACAGCCTGCGCGACGCCAAAGCCCAGGGCTTCCTGCGGGCTCATGTTCTTGCCCTGCAGCAGGTACATCAGGGCCGGCTGGATGCCCATCAGGCGCGGCAGGCGCTGGGTGCCGCCGGCGCCCGGGAACAGGCCGACCATGATTTCCGGCAGGCCGAGCGTGATCTTGGGATTGTCGGCGATGACGCGATAATGGCAGGCGAGGACGAACTCGAGGCCGCCGCCCAGCGCCAGGCCGTTGACCGCCGCCGCCACCGGCTTGCCGCAGGTTTCGAGGTCGCGCAGCAGGCGGTTGAGGCTGAAGACGCCGTCGAACAGCGCGGCCATCTTCGACTTGCCTTCGGGCAGCGCCGCGCCCGAGCCGAACAGCGCGCCCATGCCCTTCAGATCAGCGCCGGCCATGAAGCCGCTGGCCTTGCCGCTGGTGAGCACGGCGCCTTTCACGGCGTCGTCGGTCTTCAGCCGCTCGATGGCGGCGGCCAGATCGGCCTGCACTTCGGGCGTGATGACATTCATCGACTGGCCGGGCACGTCGATGGTGAGCAGGAGGATGCCGTCGGCATCGAGTTCGGTGTGGATGGCGGTGGTCATGAGAAGGTCCCTTTTCTTCTCCCGCCCCCTTCAGGGGAGGGGGAGGGGGTGGGGAATGAGTTGCTGGCAAAGTGTATCAACCAGCGTATTTTTCGAACAAAAATAGTCCAACCAGTATCAGTCCGCAAATCAGTCTCACGATATTGGAGTCTGAATAGCGGCGGAGTTCCGGCCACTTCAATGGACTATACTCGCTCGATGATCGTGCCCGTGCCCATGCCGGCACCCACGCACAGGTTGACCATCGCGGTGCCCTTACCGGTACGCTCCAGCTCATCGAGCACCGTGCCCAGGATCATCGCGCCGGTGGCACCGAGCGGGTGGCCCATGGCGATGGCGCCGCCGTTCACGTTGATCCTGTCATGCGGGATGTTCAGCGCCTGCATGTAACGCAGCACAACGGAGGCAAAGGCCTCGTTCAGTTCGAACAGGTCGATATCGTCCTTGGTCATGCCGGCGCGCTGCAGCACCTTCTGCGCCACGAATTCCGGGCCGGTCAGCATGATCATCGGTTCCGAGCCAATGCTGGCCATGGCGCGGATGCGGGCGCGCGGCTTCAGGCCATATTTCTCGCCCATTTCCTTGTTGCCGATCAGGATGGCCGAGGCGCCATCGACGATGCCCGACGAATTGCCGCCGTGGTGGACGTGGTTGATCTTCTCCACCTCCGGATAGCGCATCAGGGCGATGGCGTCGAAACCGGGCATGGCTTCGCCAATGGCCTGGAAGGCCGGGGCGAGGCTGCCCAGCGACTGCATGTCGGTACCCGGGCGCATATGCTCGTCGTGGGCGAGCACGACTTCGCCAATCACGTCCTTCACCGGCACGATGCTCTTCTTGAAGCGGCCTTCGGCCCAGGCGCGGGCGGCGCGGGCCTGCGATTCCATCGCATAGGCGTCCACATCGTTGCGGCTGAAGCCGTATTTGGTGGCGATCAGATCGGCGCCGATGCCCTGCGGGGCGAAATAGGTCTTGTAGGCCACGGCCGGGTCCATGGCCCAGGCGGCGCCGTCACTGCCCATCGGCACGCGCGACATGGATTCAACGCCGCCGCCGATGGCGAACATGGCTTCGCCGGTCATCACCTTGGCGGCCGCCATGTTGGTGGCCTCCAGGCCCGAGGCGCAGAAACGGTTGATCTGCACGCCGGCCGTCGTTTCGGCATAATCGGCATTGAGCACGGCGACGCGGGCGATATCGCTGCCCTGTTCACCCACCGGGGAGACGCAGCCGAGCACCACGTCGTCCACATCAGCCGTGTCGATGCCGGTGCGGTCGCGCACCGCCTGCAGCACCTGGGTGGCGAGCTGAATCGGCGTGATCTCGTGCAGCTTGCCGTCTTTCTTGCCCTTGCCGCGCGGGGTGCGGACGGCGTCGTAGATATAGGCTTCGGTCATCGTCGGTCCTTTCAGAACATCTCGGCCGGCAGCGCCATCACGCTGTCGGCGCCGGCTTCGAGCTGGGCCTTGAGCGCCATGGTTTCCGGCAGCACGCGGGCGGCGAAGAAACCCGCGGTGGTGAGTTTCGCATTGTGGAAATCGGGATCGGCGGTGCCGCCATCAAGGGCAGCAAGGCTCGCCGCGCTCATCTTCAGCCACATGTGGCCCAGCGCGACATGGCCCATCATGCGCATGAAGGCGGTGGCGCCCGCCCCGGCATTGTCGGGATTGGCCATGCCGTTCTGCAGCAGCCACATCACCCCGGCCTGGATATCGCCGAGCGCACGGGCCAGCGGCTTGGTGATGAAGGCCAGGCGCTCGTCACTGGCGGCCGCGAGATCGGCGCCGACCAGCCCCAGCCACGCCTGGGTGCCACGCCCGCCCTTGGAGCCGAGCTTGCGGCCAACCAGGTCCAGCGCCTGGATGCCGTTGGTGCCTTCGTAGATCATGGCGATGCGGGCATCGCGCACGAACTGGTCCATGCCCCATTCGGCGATATAGCCGTGGCCGCCCAGCACCTGCTGGCAGTTGGTGGCGACTTCATAGCCGCGATCGGTGCCATAGCCCTTGATGACCGGGGTGAGCAGGCTGATCAGGTCGTCGGCCATCTCCCGCTCGGCGGCATCGGTGGCCTTGCGCGACAGGTCAACCCGGATCGCGCCCCACAGCACCAGCGCGCGCATGCCCTCGGTATAGGCGCGCGCGTCCATCAGCATGCGGCGCACATCGGGGTGGACGATGATCGGATCGGCCTTTCCGTCGGGGTTCTTCGGCCCCGTCAGGCTGCGGCCCTGCAGGCGGTTCTTGGCGTATTCCACCGCGTTCTGATAGGCGGCATCGGCCTGCGCCAGGCCCTGGATGCCGACGCCCAGCCGCGCCGCGTTCATCATGATGAACATGGCGGCGAGGCCCTTCATCTCCTCGCCCAGCATATAGCCGGTGGCGCCATCATAGTTCATCACGCAGGTGGCGTTGGCGTGAATGCCCATCTTGTGTTCGATGGACCCGCAGGTGACGGCATTGCGCGCGCCGAGCGAGCCATCGTCGTTCACCAGATACTTGGGCACGATGAACAGGCTGATGCCTTTCACGCTGTCCGGCGCGCCCGGCGTCTTGGCCAGCACGAGGTGAATGATGTTGTCGCTGAGGTCATGCTCACCGGCCGAGATGAAGATCTTGGTGCCGGTGATGGCGTACGTGCCATCGGCGTTGGGCTCGGCGCGGGTGCGGATCAGGCCGAGATCAGTGCCGCAGTGCGGCTCGGTCAGGTTCATCGTGCCGGTCCAGCGGCCCTGCACCATGTTGGGCAGCCATTTCGCCTTCTGTTCGGGCGAGCCGACCACCTCGATCGCCGCCTGCGCGCCTTCAGAGAGGCCGGGATACATGCCGAACGCCATGTTGGAGGCGGCGATATACTCCTGCATCACCGCGCCGATGGTGTAGGGCAGGCCCTGGCCGCCGTGATGCTCGTCTGCAATCAGGCCGCCCCAGCCGCCGTCGCAGAACTGCTTGTAGGCATCCTTGAAGCCATCGGGCGCCGTCACGCTGCCATCGGGATGGCGGGTGCAGCCCTGCCGGTCACCGGGCAGGTTCAATGGCGCCAGCACTTCGCTGCAGAATTTGCCGCCTTCGTTGAGCACGGCTTCAACAAGATCGGGCGAAACCGCCTCGAACCCCGGCACATGGGACTGGTTGTAGAGGCCGGCCACGGCCTCCAGCACGAACAGCGTGTCTTTCACCGGGGCGCGATAGGTCGGCATGGCTTCCTTGCCTTCAGGGCTTCATCGATAGTTCGACGATTTCGCAAAATTGTTGCAGTTCGTGGATCGTGGCGTCGATATCGGCGCGCTGTTCTTCCAGCAGGGCGATGCGCGCGCGGCATTTTTCCAGGGTGACGCGCTTCTGCGTCAGCCGGTGATCACCGACGTCATAAAGGTCGATCATCTCGCGGATTTCGGCGAGGCTGAAGCCGACATTCTTGGCGCGCAGGATCCACGCCAGCCGGGCGCGATCGCGTCGGCTGTAGATGCGGTTCTGCCCCTGCCGCTCCGGCGCGATCAGGCCCTGGTCCTCATAGAAGCGGATGGCGCGCGGCGTGATGTTGAAGGCCAGCGCCAGTTCGGTGATCGAGAAATGGCTGGCATCCCCGGCCGCTGGCGGGGCGGGCGCGGTGGCAAAGGCATGCAACAGCGCCGCGGGCGACTCGTCAGTGCGGGGAGCCTCAGCCGGATTGCTCATAAGAGAAGGGGGTAGTTTACGTTTACGTTAAGGTCAAGCTGGCGATGACGCGGTTGGTGTGGCGGAAGACGCCGGGTTCGCTGCGCATGGTCAGCGTCACGATGGCACCCGCCACCGCCTCTGCCGGCAGGCTGCCGACATCGCGCGGCAGGAACGGGTCCATCACCGGGGCGGCCCATTGCAGGAAGCGCTCAACGGGCCGGCGTTCGGCGCGGGGGCCGATGAGGAGGCCGGGTTGCAATATGTCGAGGCTGGAGAAGCCCATGGCGGTGAGCGCGACTTCCACCTCGCCCTTGGTGCGCGGGTAGAGCAGGCTGGACCTGGGGTTGGCGCCGACGCTGCTGACCAGGATGAAGTGGGTGACGCCGGCGGCCTTGGCGGCGCGGGCGAAGGCGAGGACGGCGTCGTGGTCGACGGCCCGGAACGCGGCATCGCTGCCCGCCTTGGCCCGCGTCGTGCCAAGCGCGCAGACGGCGACCTGGGCTTCCGGCAGTGGGGGCAGATCGTCGAAATCGGCGACCACACCGAGGTGGCCGGGGATAGGACGGCGGCTGACGGGGATGATTTCCATCGCCTCCGTCGCTTTGAGGACGAGCCCGCCGACAAGTCCGGTGGCGCCGGCCAGCAGGACCCTCACGGGCGAACCCACAGTTGCTGCACGCCGTTGAACGCCGCCGAGATGTTGCGCTCGATGGGGTCGCCGGTCAGTGCCAGATTCGGGAAGCGCGCGAACAGGCGGGTGAGCGCGATTTCCGCTTCGGCGCGGGCCAGGGGCGCGCCAAGGCAGAAATGCACGCCGCCACCGAAGGCAAAGTGCGTCTTGTCGGCCCGGTCGATGTCGAACCTGAGCGGGTCCTCGTGCAGCGCCGGGTCCTGTCCCGCCGCCATCAGGAAGGTGGTCACGGCCTCGCCCGCCCGCACCGGGCAGCCGCCGATCTCGCGCGGCTCCAGCGGGATGCGCAAGGATTGCACCACCGGCGGGTCAAAGCGCAGCGTTTCCTCGATGGCATCGGCCATGCGCGCGGAGTTGGCCTGCACCTTGGCCAATTGTTCGGGGTGGCTCAGCAGGGCGAGCACGCAATTGCCGATCAGATCGGTGGTGGTGAGATTGCCGGCGAGCAGCAACAGGTTGCACATGGTGACGATTTCCTGCGTCGTCAGCCGGTCCTCGCCATCCGCAGCCGCAATGAGGGCGCTGATCAGGTCATCGCGCGGGGCGGCGCGGCGTTCGGCAATGGCGCGCTCGAAATAGGCGGTCAGCGCGTCGGCATTCTCCTTGAGCCGCGCCAACAATTCCGGCGTGCGGATCGGTGAGAAGACATTGGCCAGGCCCTTCGACCAGCGCTGGAAATCCGGCCGATCGGCGGCGCCGACGCCCAGCATCTCGGCAATCACGATGATCGGCAGCGGCGAGGAAAATTCCTCGATAATGTCAAACTTGTCCTTGCCCGCCACCGCGTCGAGCAATTCATCGGCCACCTCCACCACCCTGGGCTTCACCGCCTCGATGGCGCGGGCGTTGAAGGCGTGGGTGACCAGCCGGCGCAGGCGGGCATGATCGGGATCATCCAGCACCAGCATCGATCGCGGGGCTTCACGGTCCTGGTCGGTGGTCAGGCGCTGCACGATGGTGTCGGGCGCGGCATTGCGCTGATCGACCGACAGGCTGCGGTCCTTCAGCGTGGCCGCCACATCGGCGGCGCGGGTGAGCAGCACGCGGCCCAGCACCTTGTCTTCATGCACCGGATCGGCGGCGCGCAGCACATCGAAACGTTCGTGCGGGCGGTTGCGGAAGGTCTCGTCAAACACGGTGACCTCCAGGCCGGTGGGAACCGTGCTCATTTGCCGTCTCCGATCATCACCAGCCGGCCGCCATCGAGCCGGCGATAGAAGCAATTCTGCCGCCCGGTGTGGCAGGCCGGCCCAGCCGGCTCTACCCGCAGCAGCAGGCAATCCTGGTCGCAATCCACCCTGATCTCGACAACGCGCTGGATGGCGCCGCTGGTCGCCCCCTTGTGCCACAGCTCGCGGCGGCTGCGGCTCCAGTAATGCGCCTCGCCGGTGGCCAGCGTGGCGGCCAGCGCATCGGCGTTCATGTGGGCGACCATCAGCACGGCGCCGCTGTCGGCATCGACGGCCACCGCCGTCAGCAGGCCATCGGCGCCCCAGCGCGGTTGGAATTCCAGCGTTTCGTCCACTGCATGGCTCATGTGACACTTTCATCACAACACGGGGGGCGACAAACCCCCGCCTGCGCCCTATATGGCGCGGCATCTGCCGAATGACAAAGGCCGCCCACATGGAATCGATGCTCACCACCAATCCGTGGGAAGATGACCATCTCCACGAGGAATGCGGCGTGTTCGGCGTCTATGGCGCGGAAGGCGCGGCCGCTCTGGTGGCGCTGGGGCTGCACGCCCTGCAGCACCGCGGCCAGGAAGCGGCCGGCATCACCAGTTTCGACGGCAAGGATTTCCACACCCACCGCGCCATGGGGCATGTGGCCGGCAATTTCGACAATGATGCGGTGATCAACAAGCTGAAGGGCGAGATCGCCATCGGCCACAACCGCTATTCCACCACCGGCGAAACCGCGCTGCGCAACGTGCAGCCGCTGTTTGCCGAACTGGCCTCGGGCGGCTTCTCGGTCGCCCACAACGGCAATATTTCCAACGCGATGACCCTGCGCCGCGAACTGGTGCGGCGCGGCGCCATCTTCCAGTCGACCAGCGATACCGAGGTGATCATCCACCTCGTCGCCACCTCCTCCTACCGCACGCTGCTTGATCGCTTCATCGACGCGCTGAAGCGGGTGGAAGGCGCCTACAGCCTGATCTGCCTCACCGCCGAAGGCATGCTCGCCTGCCGCGATCCGCTCGGCATCCGGCCGCTGGTGCTGGGCCGCCTGGGCGACAGCTACATCCTCGCGTCCGAAACCGTCGCGCTCGACATGGTGGGTGCCACCTTCCTGCGCTCGGTCGAACCGGGCGAGCTGATCATCATCACCGGCCGTGGCCTGCGCTCGATCCGGCCGTTCGCGCCGGTGCGCGCCCGGCCGTGCATCTTCGAGCATGTCTATTTCAGCCGGCCCGATTCGATGATGGACGGCAGCAGCGTCTATGAGGTGCGCAAGCGCATCGGCGCCGAACTGGCCCGCGAAAACCCGGTCGAGGCCGACATGGTGGTGCCGGTGCCGGACAGCGGCGTGCCCGGCGCCATCGGCTATGCCCAGGAAAGCGGCATCCCCTTCGAACTGGGCATCATCCGCAGCCACTATATCGGCCGCACCTTCATTCAGCCCGGCGACCAGATCCGCAACCTGGGCGTCAAGCTGAAGCACAACGCCAACCGCGCGCTGATCGCCGGCAAGCGCATCGTGCTGATCGACGATTCGATCGTGCGCGGCACAACATCCGTGAAGATTGTGCAGATGCTGCGCGAAGCCGGCGCCGAAGAGGTGCATATGCGCATCGCCAGCCCGCCGACGCGGCACAGCTGCTTCTATGGGGTGGACACGCCGGAACGCTCCAAGCTGCTGGCGGCGCAGATGGACGTCGAGCGCATGCGCGATTTCATCAAGGTGGACAGCCTGTCCTTCCTCTCCATCGACGGCCTCTATCGCGCCGTTGGCGAGCCCACCCGTGACGAGCACGCGCCGCAATATTGCGATGCCTGCTTCACCGGCGATTATCCCACCCGCCTGACCGACCAGGAAGAGGTGGAAGTGCCTGACCAGCTGAGCTTGCTGGCCGAGCGCGTCATCTGAGGCGCTTGCCCTGCCCGCCCCTGCCCGCCTAAGGCCCCCGCATGACTGACAGCACCGACAAGAAGCTCGCCCTGGTGACGGGCGCCAGCCGCGGCATTGGCGCCGCCACCGCCGAAATGCTGGCCCGCGAAGGCTGGCACGTCATCCTCACTGCCCGCACCGAGGCCGGGCTGAAGGAAGTGGACGACCGCATCCACAAGGCCGGCGGCACCGCCACCATCGCACCGTTCGACCTGACCGATGGCGAGGCCATCGACCGGCTGGGCAGTGCCATCGGCGCGCGCTGGGGCCGGATCGACGCGCTGATCCTCAACGCCGCGCAGCTGGGCACGCTGGCGCCGGTGCCGCACCTGGACCTGAAGGAATGGGACAAGCTGCTGGCGATCAACCTCACCGCCAACATGCGGCTGATCCGGGCGCTCGATCCCTGGCTGCGCCAGTCGGCGGCCGGGCACGTGGTTGCGGTCACCTCGTCGGTGGGCAGCACGCCGCGCGCCTATTGGGGCGGCTATGCCGCGACCAAGGCGGCGCTGGAGAATCTGGTCTCCACCTATGGCGAAGAGGTGAAGAACATCTCCGCCATCCGCACGCACATCGTCGATCCCGGCGCCACCCGCACCGTGATGCGCGCCCGCGCCTTCCCCGGTGAAGACCCGACCCGCGTGAAGCCACCGGAAGACGCGGCGCGGCTGATCCTGGACCGGTTGGGCTGAAATCCCCTCTCCCATCTGGGGAGAGGGTCGACTCGCGCGCAGCGCGAGCGGGGTGAGGGATAACCTCAGGCCGCGCGGCGGGTTTTCCGCAGCTTTTCCAGCTTCTTCAGCAGCATGTCGCGCTTGAGCTTGCTCAGGTGATCGATGAACAGCACGCCATTCAAATGGTCCATCTCGTGCTGCAGGCAGGTGGCGAGCAGCCCGTCGAGCTTCTCGTCATGCGGCTTGCCCTGCTCGTCGAGCCATTTGACCTGGATTTCGGCCGGGCGCTGCACATCGGCATACATCTCCGGCACCGACAGGCAGCCTTCCTGATAGACTGACAGGTCGTCGGAGGCCCAGACGATCTCCGGATTGATGAAGACCCGCGGTTCCTTCACGCGCTTGATGTCTTCAGGCTTGGCATCGTCCGGCGTGTCATCCGCCTCGCGCTGCAGATCAATCACCAGGATACGTTCCGGCACGCCAACCTGGATGGCCGCCAGGCCGATGCCCGGCGCGTCATACATGGTCTCGAACATGTCGGCGATCAGCTTGCGATGCGCGTCGGTGACGGTTTTCACCGGTGTGCTGATCTGCTTCAGCCGCGGATCGGGCGTTTCGATGATGGGGAGGATGGCCATGGGCGTGACGTATGGTCGGCGAGGGTTGGCGTCAAGGGTTGGGGGATGGGCGCATTGAAGCGGCCGGCGGCGGAGCCGCCGAGTCCGCTGGGGGCTTAAGGGAAGAGGAAGGAAGGGCGCGGCAAAGCCGCGCCGTCGGACGAGTCAAAAAGGGCGGGGTGTTGGCCCCGCCCTTTTCGCTCGCCGTCCGATCTTGCCGGAGTCGGTGGATAGCTCCGCTATCCACGCGCCCGGCTGCGATTAAAACTTCGTCCTGAGCGTCACGCCATAGGTCCGCGGTTCCGCCGGGAAGGTGATGAAGGTCTGGCTGGCCGAAGCCGACAGGCCCTGGGCCACCGCCCGGAAGGTGCCGCTGCCCTGCAGCGGATTGTCGGCCGCCACCTGCTGATACAGCGTGTTGAAGATGTTCTGGCCCCACAGTTCGATGCCCCACAGCTTGTTCTTGCCATAGATGCCGACGCGGGCGTTCACCAGCGTGTAGGGCGCTTGGATCTTTTCGAAATCGAGGTCAGACCCGGTGTTGATCGCCGAGGAATGACGGAAATCGATGTAAGCCAGACCCGACAGATTGTCGCCGATCGGCGGGGTCCAGGTCGCCGAACCGGTGGCCACCCACTGCTGCGAGTTGGACAGGTTGCGGCCCGGCAGCTGGAACAGGGTCGGCGCCAGCGACACGCCGTTGAGGCCGGCCAGCTGGCTGGCATAGCGGGTGTCGGCATAGGTCAGGCCAGCGTTGAAGCTGAGATACTTGACCGGGTAGAAGCCGGCTTCGATTTCGACGCCCTTGCTGACCAGGCCCGGCTTCTTCTTGCCGGTGCAGGCCGAGTTGCCGGCGATCAGATCGCGATCCTTGCCGCCCAGATCAACCGAGCAGCCTTCGATGTTGGTCACTTCGAAGTTCACACCGTTGAACGTGTTGAGCTGGAAGTCGTCGAACTTCTGATAGAAGGCGGCGACGTTCAGCTTGAACTGCTTGAGGTCCAGCTTGGTGCCGAATTCGAAGGCGTTCACCTTTTCCTGCGCGAATTGCAGGTTGAAGGCCGACGGCGCCGTGGCGTTGAGCGCCGAGCTGTCGAGGTTGAAACCGCCCGCCTTGTAGCCACGCGAGTAGCTGCCGTAGACCAGCAGATCAGGCGTGAACTTGTAGGACAGCACGGCGGTGCCGGTGAATTCGCTTTCGTTGCGGATGGTGCCCGGATCACCAACATTGAAGCCGGGGCCGGTGGTGTTGTTGATCACGCAGGCGACCGAGGTGACGGTCGGCCGCAGACCGTTCAGCGCGGCGAACGGACCGCCCACCAGCGACGGCGCGTTCCGCAGAGCACCGCAGAAATTGTTGTTGGACAGGAACTTGCTTTCCAGTTCCTTTTTCTCGTGCGTGTAGCGCAGACCCACAGTCAGCAGCAGCTTGTCAGGCACCAGGCTGATGACGTTGTGGGTGAAGAAGGCATAGTTGGTGCTCTTCTGCTTGAAATAGCCGCCCTGCACGATGCCGGTGCCGTTGAGCAGGCTCTGCCCGGTCGGCGGGGTGTAGCCGATCGCAGTGGCAAACAGGCCAAGCGTGTTGGCGCTGCCGGTCAGGCCGGCGAACTGGGCGTTGTAATAACGCTCGAAATCGGCGCCATAGATCAGATTGTCGTCAGTGCGCAGGGTTTCCGAAGCGAAATAGGCACCAACCAGGTAGTCGAGCCGGTCATTCAAGGCGGTGCCGTTGTAGCGCAGTTCCTGGCTGAAGGTCTGGAACTTGCGGTTCTGGTCATCACGCTTCAGCAGGTCGAAGACGTTGAAATCCGCATCCTGCGCCGCCTTGTTCTTGAACTCGCGATAGGCGGTGATGGAGGTCAGCTGGCCATTGCCCAGCTGCCAGTTGAGTTCACCCGAAACACCCCAGTCGCGGGTGCGCTGGTTGTAGCTGGCACCCGGCGTGATCGAGGTCTGGTAGAGATATTTGGCACCATTGGTCGGCACATTGTAGACGCCGCCCAGGCTGCGCACCAGGCCCGCGATCGTGTTGGGCGACTGCACGACATTGCCGCTGGCATCGCGTGACAGGTTCTGCAGCGGGGCCAGGATGGCGGCGCCGCAGCATTCCTCGTCCTTCTGGTTGTAGTCGCCGATGATGCGGATCGACAGATCGTCGGTCGGCTTCAGCAGCAGCTGGCCGCGGATCAGGAAGCGATCACGGTCGTTGAGCTTGCGGCCCGACACGGTGTCGGTGAGGAAGCCGTCGCGCTTGTTGTAGAGCGCGTCAACGCGGAAGGCGGCCTTGTCACCGGCAATCGGGCCGGTCAGGCTGCCGACGACGCGGAAGGCGTTGAAATTGCCGTAGCTGACTTCGCCCGCGCCGCCGAATTCAAACTTCGGCTTGGCCGTGGTGATCGACAAGAGACCGGCCGACGCGTTGCGGCCGAACAGCGTGCCCTGCGGGCCGCGCAGCACTTCAATGCCTTCCAGCGGGCCGAGATCGGTCAGGCCAACACCGGTGCGGCTGCGATAGACGCCATCGATGAACACCGCGACCGAGCTTTCAAGGCCGGGGTTTTCACCCACCGTGCCGACGCCGCGGATACGGGCAGCGCCGTTCGATTCATTGGTGGCCGACGAGACCAGCAGCGACGGGGCGAGCTGGTTAAGCTGGCGGATATCGGTACCGCCCGATTTTTCCAGCGCTTCGGCCGAAACGGCGCTGACCGCGATCGGCACGTCCGACAGGAACTGGCTGCGCCGCGTCGCCGTGACGATGATTTCGGCCGGACCGCCGTCATCGGCCTGGGCGGTATCGGCGGGTTGCTGGGCCTGGGCAGCGGCCGGCAGCAGCATGATGGCGGCGGTGGCCAGAAGGAACGTGCGCATGGTGATCTCCCCTGATGGTCGTCGGGGCGGCCTTATGACTCTCTCCCGTACAAAGTGATGGCTAACGCAAGCAATGGGGTTGCGGAAGCGTGACAATTGCATGCGCATGCAAAGAGCACAGTCTGTGTTGCAATGCTGTCACAGTAGGAAACACAGCTTTTCAGACGGGCTGGCGGCGGGCAGGGTGCCGCCACACGAAAAATACAGGGGAGACGGTGATGAATCGACTGGCAGGCAAGGTGGCACTGATCACCGGCGCGGCGCAGGGGCTGGGCGAGGCGATGGCCCGCCGCATGGTGGAGGAAGGCGCCCGCGTGGTGCTGACCGACATCAATGAAGCCGGCGTGCAGGCCGTCGCGGCCAGCCTGGGGGACGCGGCCGTCGCCTGCCGCCATGATGTCACCAGTCCGGATGACTGGGCCGCGGCCATCGCCTTTGCCGAGGAAAAGTTCGGCGGCTTCCACGTGCTGGTGAACAATGCCGGCATTGCGGGCGGCTCCACGGTGGAGGCCACCGATTTCGAAACCTGGAAGCGCGTCCATTCGATCGATCTCGACAGCGTGTTCCTGGGCTGCAAGCTCTCGCTGCCCACCATGGCGCGCACCGTGCGCGAAACCGGCGTGCGCGGCAGCATCATCAACCTGTCCAGCATCGCCGGCGTGATCGCCGCGCACAATTCGGCGGCCTACAACAGCGCCAAGGCGGCCGTGCGCCACCTGACCAAGAGCGTCGCGCTGCACTGCGCCAAGCAGCAATATCGCATCACCTGCAACAGCATCCACCCGGTGTTCATCGATACGCCGATCCTGAAAGGCATCACCGACGCCATGGGCCGCGAGGCGGGTCTGGCCAAGCTGGGCCGCCAGATCCCGCTGGGGGCGGTGGGCGAACCCGACGACATCGCCTGGGCCGCGGTCTATCTTGCCAGTGACGAGGCCAAGATGGTCACCGGCCATGGCCTCTATGTCGACGGCGGCATCAGCGCGATGTGAGGTGCCTGCCCGGCCGCTGCCTGATCAACAGATGAAATCCCCGCAACTTTGACCCGCATCATCTTGCCCAATGCGGGGCAATGGTACACGGCCATCCTTCAGCGTGGCGTTCGGGGGAGTGCCGTGTTCAGTGACAGCCAAAGCCGGAATGTCCTTCCCGATGTGCATTTTGCGCTGCCGGCGCCGCATCTGCGGCCGCTGATCACGACCTATTATGGCGTCACCACGCCGGTCGCGCTGGAAGACCATCTCCACCCTGAATGGGGCAATATCCGCTTCACGCTGCGCGGCGAATGGACGGTCGAACGGCCGGGCTGCAGCGACCCCACCCCGCCGCGCGGCGCTCTGTTCGGGCCCACCGATCGCACCGGCATCGTGCGCTCGGCCGGGCCGGGCAGCACCATCGGCGCCGGGCTGACCGCGCTGGGCTGGGCGACCTTCGTCCACCAATCCGCCCATGATCACGCCAATCGCATCCACGATCTGGCCGAAATCCACGGCGACGCCGCCGACCGCCTGTGGGCCGATCTGTGCGCGGCCGACTGGGAGGGCTGCTGCGCGCTGTTCGACGCCTGGTTCACCGCCCTGGCCGCCGCTGCGCCGCCGCCCGATCCGCTGATCGCGCGGGTGGAGCAGGCACTGGTCCACGGCAATATCGATACCGTGCACGTCTTTGCCGACGGGCTTGCCCTGACCGAGCGCACCCTGGCCCGCCTGTGCCACCGCGCCTTCGGCTTTTCGCCCAAGAGCCTGCTGCGCCGCCAGCGCTTCCTGCGCACCCTGGCCCAGATCGGTGACCGGCTCGACCAGCCGCTCTCCGTGCTGCTCGACGGCGGCTATTATGACCAGTCGCACTTCATCCGCGAGTTCAGGAGCTATATGGGAATGACGCCGCTGGCCTATTTCCACTCGCCGCGCCAGATGATGCGCCGCGCCGGCGCCGAACGGCTGCGCACCGCCGGCGCCCGCGTGCAGGGCCTGCACCAGCCGCAATAATCGCCGAGCGCAATCAGCTGAACAGCCAGCGCCCCAAGGTGCGGCCGAACGGCAGGGTAAACAGTCCGGCGATCAGCAGGCTGCCGATGACAAGGCCCCTGATCGTGCGTTCATGGCCGGCGCGATCATGGCGGCGGGCCTTCAGCACGGCCACCGGCACCATCACCGCCACGAACAGGCTGAGCGCGTGGACGGGCGAGATGTCACCAGCAAACACGCCGCCCGATCGGCTGGAGCCGGCGTTGAAGAACAAAGTGAACAGGGCGTTGCCCCACATCAGGCCGGCCCACAGCCGGCCCCAGGTGCGGTGGTCCGGCGTGCCCTTCGGCCGGGTCAACATCACCACGGTCAGCGCCATCGTGCCCACCATGCTGATCAGGTGCAGCTGCACCATCAGCGGCAGGGCCGGGAAATGGCTGCCTCCCCGGGCCATCGCCAGCAGCACCACCGCCAGCAGCGCTGCCGTGGCAATGGCGAGATTGCGATTTGACAGGACAGTCGACATCAGGCTCCCCCGGTAACAGGGCGCTTTGTGTCGCCGCGCCAATGCGGCACTGCAAGCGGTTTTACGCTGGGGCGGTTTTGCGATATGGGCCGCGCGATGATGAACTCTCCCCCCCACGACGACATGGCGCTGCCGGCGGATGTCATGCCGATCCCCGGCCCGTCCGACCCGATGGTGCTGCCGCGGAAGGCGACGGAGCGCGCCGATGGCAAGCGCTGGCTGATCGGCCTGTCGAAGGCGCAATTGCGTGAGGCGCTGGCCGGCATCGGCGTGCCCGAACGCCAGGTGAAGATGCGCGCCTCCCAGGTGTGGCACTGGCTCTACAACCGCGGCGTCACCGAGGTGGCGGCGATGGCCAACATCAGCCGCGAAACCCGCGAGCTGATCGCGCAGCATTTCGTGGTTGGTCGGCCCGAGGTGGTGACGGCGCAGGTCTCGAACGACGGCACCCGCAAGTGGCTGCTGCGCTTTGGCGACGGCGAGGAAGCCGAGTGCGTGTTCATCCCGGATGCCTGGCGCGGCACCTTGTGCGTGTCGAGCCAGGTCGGCTGCACATTGAACTGCCGGTTCTGCCACACTGGCACGATGAAGCTGGTGCGCAACCTCACTGCGGCCGAGATCGTGGGCCAGGTGATGCTGGCGCGCGACGCGCTGGGCGAATGGCCGGGCGCAGCGCCGGTGGCGATCACGCGGCCGACGGTGAGCGATGCCGCCGACGACCTCGACGAGGATGATGTGCCGTGGATCCCCGGCGCGCACAATCCGGGCAGCAACTACACATCCGAAGGCCGCATGCTCACCAACATCGTGATGATGGGCATGGGCGAGCCACTGTATAATTTCGAGAATGTGCGCGATGCGCTGCAGATCGTCATGGATGGCGACGGGCTGGGTCTGTCCAAGCGGCGCATCACGCTTTCGACCAGCGGCGTCGTGCCGATGATGGCCAGGGCGGGCAAGGAGATCGGCGTCAACCTCGCCGTCTCGCTGCATGCCGTCTCCAAGGAGATCCGCGACGAGATCGTGCCGATCAACAAGAAATACGGCATCGAGCAGCTGCTGCAGGCCTGTGCCGATTATCCCGGCGCAAACAACGCGCGGCGGATCACCTTCGAATATGTGATGCTGGCTGGCAAGAACGACAGCGACGAGGATGCGCGCGAACTGGTCCGCCTGATCCGCAAGTACAAGCTGCCGGCCAAGGTCAACCTGATCCCGTTCAACCCGTGGCCGGGTAGCATCTATGAATGCTCCTCACAGGACCGCATCCGCGCCTTTTCAGACATCATCTTCAAGGCCGGCATCTCCGCCCCGGTGCGCACCCCGCGCGGGCGGGACATCATGGCCGCCTGCGGCCAGCTGAAATCGGCCAGCGAGAAGATCAGCCGGGCGGAGCTTGATCGGCGTGCGGCGGAGAAAGAGCTGAACTGGGTGGATTAAGGCGCCCCGCCCGGCAATTTCTTCTCCATGTCGCGCATATAATCCCGGCTCAAGGGGAGCGCGTCGCGACGCTTGGTCATCTGCACCTGCACGTTCATGTGGCCATCGTTGGCGAAGGCGCAGTGGGCGGCAGCGAGGTAGAACATCCACATGCGGTAGAAGCGGCCGTCATACAGCGCCTCGATCTCGGCCTGCTTTTCGGCGCAGCGGTCATACCAGGCCTTCAGCGTGTGGGCATAATGGAGGCGCAGCACCTCGATGTCGGTGATCCACAGCCAGGCCCGCTCCACCGCCGGCACGATCTGGCTCAGTGCCGGGGAATAACCGCCGGGGAAGATATATTTGGCCGTCCACGGATCGGTCGCCCCCGGCCCGTCGGCGCGTGCGATGGTGTGCAGCAGCGCCACGCCGTCGGTGGCGAGCAGCCGCTCAACCGTTTCGAAGAATTGGCGGTAATGCGGCAGGCCGACATGTTCGAACATGCCGATCGAGACGATGCGATCAAACTGGCCGGTCATCTGGCGATAGTCGATCAGCTGATAATCGACCCCAGTCAGCCCCTGCCGCGCGGCTTCGGCCTTCGCATATTTCAACTGCTCTTCCGAAAGGGTGATGCCGGTCACATGGGCACCTGACACCTTGTGGATGTAGCGCGCCAGTCCGCCCCAACCGCAGCCGATATCGAGCACGCGCTGCCCCGGCTTCAGGTCGAGCTTGGCGGCAATATGGGCGAGCTTGGCTTCCTGCGCGGCTTCCAGCGTGGTGATGCCTGGCGCCCAATAGGCGCAGCTGTATTGCCGGTGCGGATCGAGGAACAGGTCATAAAGCCGGTCGTCGAGATCATAATGATGGGCAACGTTGCGCTTGGAACGGCGCTCGAAGTTGATGCCATCCCACCAGGCCGCGAGCCGCGCCTGCCGCCACAGAGCAAAGCGCACCGGGTTGTCGCGTTCCCAGCGCAGGTTCCAGGTGACGAGATCGAGCAACGCGAAGACGTCGCCCTGTTCCAGCACCAGCCGGCCATCCATGAAGGCTTCGCCCGCGCCGAGCGCCGGGTTGAGCGCGATCGCGCGGGCAGTGGCGTTGTCAGCGAGGCGGATGCGCAGCGGCGCGCGGGTTGCGCTGGGCTTGCCATAGCGGCGTTCCTTGCCGGCGGGGTCGATCACGACCAGTTCGCCATCCTGCAGGAAACGGGTGAAGAGACGGTCAAACAGCCACATGCCGCCACCATGCCAAGGAAGACGCCGCGGGGAAAGCCCGCAGCGTCACCTGCATGTCCATAGCTGCTGGCTATGCCGCGCAGGTCAGTCGTTCGCGCGCGCCACGCTGACCCCCGCGACGCGCAGGCGTCAGCCGGAGCGCGCCACGCTCACCATCGCCGGACGCAGCAGGCGATCACGGATCGTCCAGCCGCTCGCCAGTTCGGCCACCACGCTGCCGGCGTCATGGTCGCTGTCCACCTCGATCATCGCCTGGTGGCGGTTGGGATCCAGCGCCTCGCCGGGGGTGATCTCGATGCGGTTGATGCCCTGGCGACCAAAGATGGCCAGCAACTCGCGCTCGGTCGCCTCGATGCCAGCGCGGACATTGTCAAAGCCCTCGGCCGGCAACGCGGCGACAGCACGGCGCAGATTCTCGGCCACCGCCAGCATGTCGCGGGCAAAGCCGGTGACAGCATATTGCGTGGCTTCGGCCTTGTCGCGCTCCAGCCGGCGGCGGGTGTTCTCCAGATCGGCCATGGCCCGCAGCACGCGGTCCTTCAGCTCGGCGATTTCCTGGTCCTTGGCCAGCAGTGCTTCGGCCAGATCAAGGGCCGGGGTTTCCGGGGATTCGGGCGTTTCGGTGTTTTCAGTGGCTTCGGTCATGATACCAGTCTGCTCAGGGTTCGGGCGGTGTAATCCACCATGGGGATGACACGCGCATAGTTCAACCGCGTCGGCCCGATAACCCCCACAACGCCGATCACCTTGCCATCGTTGCCGCGATAGGGTGCGGCAATCACGCTGGAGCCGGACAGCGAGAACAGCCGGGATTCGGCGCCGATGAAGATGCGGGTGGCATCCGCCCCGCGCGCCATTTCGAGCAGGCGGATCAGCTCGGCCTTGTCTTCAAGGTCGTCGAGCAACTGGCGCACCCGGTCGATATCGACCGCGCCTTCCACCAGATTGGCCTGGCCGCGCACGATCAGCACCGGCCGCGCCGCCGCATCGGACGACCACACCGCCAGCCCGGCCGACACCGCCGCCTGGGTGAGGGCATCGAGCGTGGCGCGATCGCGGCCGATCTCGGTCTCCAGCCGCGACAGGGCTTCAGCCATGGTCAGCCCGGCGAGCCGCGTGGTGATATAGTTGGCCGCCGCCTCCAGCGTGGTCGGCAGCACGCCCGGCGGCAGATCGAGCAGACGGTTTTCCACACTGCCATCAGCCCCCACCAGCACGACCAACGCCCGCGCCGGGGACAGCGGCACGAAGCTGACCTGGCGGATCACCAGTTCGCGCGCCGGCACCAGCACCAGGCCAGCGCATTGCGACAGGCCCGACAGGGTGGCGGTGGTGCGACTGAGCGCCTCTTCCATCGCCACGCCTGGTGCCAGCCCGGCCTCCAGCGCGGCGCGCTCATCCTCCGACACTTCGCTGGCCTGCATCATGCCATCGACAAACATCCTGAGGCCCAGTTCGGTCGGCAGCCGTCCTGCGGACGTGTGCGGCGCGGCGAGCAGGCCCAGTTCTTCCAGATCCTGCATGACATTGCGGATCGACGCCGGCGACAGGCCCAGGCTGCCGCCCTTGGACAAGGTGCGGCTGCCCACCGGCGAACCCGATGCCAGATAGGCATCGACGATCTGCCGGAAGATGGCACGCGCCCGATCGTTCAGGTCGGCCAGCGCCAACGCCTGCTGATGCGACTGCTGCATGGCCTCAATTTAAGGTGCAGCGCCCGGCCGCGCAATGGGCGCTTCCCTTCGCGGCCGGCGCACAATAAAGCCGCAGCCAACAGCCATCAGGAAAGACACACATCATGCGCCCATCCGGCCGCGCCCCCGATCAGATGCGCACCATCGAGATGATCCCCGGCTTTTCCGCCCATGCCGAAGGCTCCTGCCTGGTCAAGTTCGGCAACACCCATGTGCTGGTGACGGCCAGCGTTGAAGACCGGGTGCCGCCGTGGCTGCGTGGCGGCGGCAAGGGCTGGGTGACGGCCGAATATGGCATGCTGCCGCGCGCCACCCACACCCGCGGCCAGCGCGAAGCCGCCAAGGGCAAGCAATCCGGCCGCACCCAGGAAATCCAGCGCCTGATCGGTCGCAGCCTGCGCGCCGTCACCGATCTGGTGGCGCTGGGCGAACGCCAGATCACGCTGGATTGTGATGTGATCCAGGCCGATGGCGGCACGCGTACGGCGGCGATCTCCGGTGCCTGGGTGGCGCTGCGCCTTGCCATCGATGCCATCCAAGCCAAGACGCCGCTGGCGGCTGACCCGCTCACCAAACAGGTCGCGGCGATTTCCTGCGGGATCTACAATGGCACGCCAGTGCTTGACCTTGATTATATCGAGGACAGCAATGCCGGTACTGACGCCAATTTCGTGCTGACCAACACTGCCGGCATCGTCGAAGTGCAGGGCACGGCCGAAGGCGAGCCGTTCGACGAGGAAAGCCTGCTGCGCCTGCTGCGCCTCGCGCGCATCGGCTGCAACGAGGTGTTTGCCGCGCAGTTGAAAGCGGTCGACAGATGAACCGGCCTGCCTTCGAGGTGCGCTATCGCATAACGCTGGACGAGTACATCGCTTCACAGCGCCATGGCTGCTGGCGGACGTGGCGATGGGTGGCGCTGGGCATCGCGGTGTTGCTGCCGGTTGGACTCTACGAAGCTGTCGTCAACGGAGAACATGACAGCTTTGCCCTGATCTGGTCGGTCCTGATGGGGCTATACCTGCTGGTTTTCTTTCAGTTCCTCTTGCCGCGGCGAGCGCGGCGTGTGTTTGCCGAAAGCAAGTCCATGCATGGCGAACAATGTTTGCAATTGTCGGACCATCAGGTCGAATTCAGCAGTGACAGCGGCGTTTATCGCCTGCCGTGGCAGGATGTGCACAAATGGGACGAATATCGCGGCGTGTTCATGATCTATCCGAGCAGCGCGATGATGGTGTTGGTGCCGGCCACCCGCATTGATGGTGCCGCCATGGCCTTTGCCAAGGCTCGTCTGGCAGATACCGGCCTGCCCACCGCTGGCAAGGTACGCCGGAAATGACGCGCCGCGCGCTCAAGCGGGGCAGGCTGGTGCTGGCCACGCACAATCCTGGCAAGGTGGTTGAGCTGGCCGAGTTGCTGAACCCGCATGGACTCGATGTGGTGTCGGCTGGCGAGTTGGGGCTGCCCGAGCCGGACGAGACCGAGGACAGTTTCATCGGCAATGCCCGGCTGAAGGCGCACGCCGCCGCCACCGCCAGTGGCCTGCCGGCAATTGCTGACGACAGTGGCCTGTGTGTGGACGGGCTGGGCGGCGCGCCGGGCATCTATTCGGCGCGCTGGGCAGGTCCGGGCAAGGATTTCGCGGTCGCCATGGCGCGGGTGAACGACGAGCTGGGCGACCGCCCGCGCACCGCCCATTTCATCTGCGCCCTGTGCGTGGCCTGGCCCGATGGCCATACAGAGGTGGTGGAAGGCCGGGTGGACGGCACGCTCGTCTGGCCGCCGCGCGGGGGCAATGGCTTTGGCTATGATCCGATGTTCCTGATGGACGGCAAGGCGCAGACCTATGGCGAGATGCCCCGGGCCGACAAGGAAGCCGACAACCATCGCGCGCGGGCCTTCCGGTTGCTGGAAGCGCTGCTGCCGCCGGTGGCCGGCTGATGGCGGCAGATCCGGTCGCGCTCTACGTCCATTGGCCGTTCTGCGTCACCAAATGCCCCTATTGCGACTTCAATAGCCACGTCCGGGATCAGGTTGACCAGGCGGCCTGGCAGGATGCCCTGCTCGCCGATCTGGCCTTTGAGGCCGCCCGCCTGCCCGGCCGCCGGCTGGCCAGCATCTTCTTTGGCGGCGGCACCCCCAGCCTGATGCCGCCCACAACCGTCGCCGCCATCATCGATGCGGCGTGCCGGCACTGGTCGCCGGAGCCCGATCTGGAAATCACGCTGGAAGCCAACCCGTCGAGCGTCGAGGCCGGCCGCTTTGCCGGTTTCGCCAGCGCCGGGGTCAATCGCCTCAGCCTGGGCGTGCAGGCGCTCGACGACGCCGCGCTCAAACTGCTCGGCCGGCCGCACGATGTCGCCGCGGCGCTGGCCGCCCTGGACGTGGCGCAAGCAACATTTGGCCGGGTCAGCCTCGATCTCATCTATGACCGGCCGGGGATGACGCGCGAAAGCTGGGAGGCGGAACTCACCCGCGCGCTCGGTTTCGGCACCACCCATCTCTCGCTCTACCAGCTCACCATCGAGCCCGGCACGCGCTTTGCCGCCCTCCATGCCCGCGGCCAGCTGCGGATGCCGGACGAGGACACCAGTGCCGACCTGTTCGCCATCACCCAGGCGATGACGGCCGCAGCCGGCGTGCCCGCCTATGAAATCTCCAACCACGCCGCCCCCGGCCTGGAGAGCCGCCACAACCTCACCTATTGGCGCTATGGCGATTATGCCGGCATCGGTCCGGGCGCGCATGGCCGCCGCGACGGTGTCGCCACGCTGCGGCGCAAGAAGCCGGAGGCCTGGTTGGCCGGCGTCACGGAGAGCGGCCATGGCATGGAGAGCGAAACCGCGCTGACAGTAAGCGAACGCACCACCGAGGCGCTGGTGATGGGGCTGCGCCTGGCCGAAGGGCTGGACGCCTCGCGCTTCGCCGTCCGCTCCGGCACTGCGCTGGCCGATGCGGTCAAGCCCGAGGCGGTGGCCCGGCTGGTGTCACACGGCCTGCTGGTCAGCGACGCACGCGGGATTCGCCTCACGCCCGCCGGCTGGCCGCTGGCCAACGCGGTGTTGGCGGAGATTGCGCGTTAGAAGCTGTTGGGCGCTGGCGAGACGACACCGCTGCCCAGCTGATCCACCTCCAGCGCGCGTTCCGCCACGCCGCCCGCCGAGAAGCGGAAGGCGCCATCAATGCCGGCAAAGCCGTCCCGCGCCAGCAGCGCGGCGCGGGGGAAGGCCTGGCCCAGCGGCCAGCGCGCCGCCAGGCTGTTGGCCAGCAGCACCGCGTCATAGCCCAACGAGGCCAGCCGTGACGGGTTGCTGCCATGCTTGGCACGATAGCGCACGGCCAGGCTGTTGAAGCGCGCATCCGACACGGTGGCAAACAGCGCACCCTTCAGCGCCGGCACGCGTTCCAGGCCCGGCTCGTTGTTCCACAATTCGGTGCCCAGGATCACCACCTGGCCAGGGGCTGCGCCATAGCGCGCCAGCGGGGTGAGGAAGCGCGCCGCCACCGAGCCTGAATCGGCGATCATCAGCGCCTGGAACGGCACCGGGGCGAGCGCGCCGGCCACCCGCGCCACCGTGCCATCGGGGCGGATCTGCGGCTTGCCGCTTGCCCGCACCCGCGCATCATAATTGGTCACCTGCGCCGCCGCTGCCGCCAGCTTCGCCGGATCGCGGGCATAAGAGACGACTGCGGTTGAACGGCCGCCGGCCTCGTTCACCGCCTTCACGAACGCGAGGCTGGCACGCTGGCCGTAGGCACCCTGCGGCACCAGCGCGGCAAAACGCTCGATGCCGCGGCTGCGGGCATAGGCAATCACCCGTGCAATCGCCTGGCCGGGCTGGAAGCCCATCACGAACACGTCGCCGCCGGCCACGCCGGTGTCGTTGGAGAAGGACAGGATCGGCACTGGCCGCCCAGCCACCGCCGCCGTCACTTCCGGTACGTCGCTGGCCAGCAGCGGCCCCAGGATCAGCCCTGCACCGGCCGCCATCGCCTTGGCAGCGGCCTCGCCGGCGCCAGCGCCGGTGTCGAAGGTGATCAGTTGCACCTGCGGCTTGCCGAGATCGGTCATCGCCAGCGCCGCGGCATTGGCGATGGACTCGCCCAGCGCCGCGTTGGGGCCGGTCAAGGGCACCAGCAGCGCCACCTTGTTCAGCCGCGCTTCGGGCAGCGGCACCGGCTTGGGCGCCACCACAGGCGGCGGCGGCGG
>NZ_WNJP01000100.1 GCF_009733735.1 Sandarakinorhabdus oryzae
CGCTGCCGCGCTCGCGCTGCCGCTGCTGTTGCTCCCTCTCGCACCGCTGCCGACGCTGCCGCCGGCCCGGCAATTGTCGCGCCGGCACCGCGCCCGGCCACCGGGGCAGGGGCCGCCCACCGCCTGATTGCTGCAGCCGGCCCGGCGCCGGCCCCATGTTGCAAGCAGGAGCAAATTCTCGTGAGACTTATGCCTATCGCGGCCCTTTTGGCGGGCCTGGCGGCGCCAACAGGAGCGCATGAATACACGGTCGGCCGCCTTTTGGTCGTCCACCCGGTGATCCGCCTGGCCAGCCCGGTGTCCAAGACCGGTGCCGGCTATCTGGCCATCACCAACCGCGGCGTGGCGGCCGATCGCTTGCTGTCGGTCACCACCAGCGCCGCCAACCGCTCCGATCTGCATGGCACCATCCAATCGGGTGCGGTCATGCAGATGCGGGCCCAGGCCGGCGGTGTGCCGGTGCCAGCGGGCGCGACCGTGACCTTCGCGCCCGGCGGCCTGCACGTGATGTTCATCGGCCTGAAGGCACCGCTGCCCGCCGGCCAGAGCATCAAGGCCCGGCTGACCTTTGAAAAGGCCGGCACCGTTGATGTCGACTTTCAGGCGGTTTCGGCCGCCGATCCCACCCACAAGCACTAAGCAAAGGACAATCACCCCATGAAAACGATGATGATGATCGCCGCCGCTGCGGCTCTGGCCACACCGGCGCTGGCGCAGGATGCCGCTGCCGGCGAAAAGGCCTTCGTGCAATGCAAGGTCTGCCACAGCGTGGTGAAGGGCCAGAACCGCATCGGGCCGTCGCTGGCCGGCGTGGTCGGCCGTCCGGTCGCCAGTGCGCCGGGCTTCAGCTATTCGGCGGCACTGAAGGCCAAGAAGGGCAATTGGTCGGAAGCGACGATCGACACGTGGATCACCAAGCCGTCGGCCTATGCGCCCGGCACCAAGATGGCATTTGCCGGCATCGCCGATGCCAAGAAGCGCAAGGACGTGATCGCCTATCTGAAGACGCTGAAATAAGCCGCGCCGGAACCGCCGGCTCAGCCGAGCCGGCGGTTCAGCGTGATGTTGAGCACGTGATTGGCCGGGTTGCGGCCGGGCCGGTTGAGATATTGGTGCAGATAGCCGGCCTCCAGCGTGAGCCGCGGGCTGAGCGGCTGCAGCCAGCCGATGAAGCTGCGCTGTTGATCAATACCGGCGCGGGCGCCCCAATCGGTGCTGTTCAGCGCCACGAAGGTCTCGCTCTGCAGCAGCGGCCCGGCGGTGCCCTTGCCGTGCAGCGGCTGCACCAGCCGCCATTGCATCCGCAGCCGCCAGCCCAGATCGTTGGCGCCTTCGATCAACCGCTCTTCCAGCCGCCAGCGGGTGATCAGGGCGAAACCGTTGTCGCGGCGCAGCACCGGTGCCAGCAACTGCTGCCAGAGCCGATGTTCGTTGCTGCTGATGCCGGGGGCCGGATTGTTGTGCTGAAACTGATAGCCGGCATGGAGATCGATGTCGTGCGCCAGCCGCACGCCCAGCCCGACCCGCCCCAGCACCGCGCCCAGCCGGCCGGCATCCTGGGTGAAACGCGGCTGTGCCTCGGCCCACAGCAGCAGCTGGCCATCGATCGGCCCCTGCACGATCAGCGTGTTCCAGCTCTGCACATCCTGCGCCGCGGCCGGCGCGGCGAGGGCAAGGATCAGCAGAGCAGGCAGGCGGCGCATCGGCGGCTCCCGCCGCGCCAATATTGCAAGCATGGGGCGGATCAGGCCTTGAGCAGGCTGGTATCGAACGGCAGCGCCCGCAGGCGCACGCCGGTGGCGGCAAACACGGCATTGGCCAGCGCCGGGGCGACCGCCGGATAGGCCGGTTCACCCAGGCCCGTCACCGGATAATCGGGGGTGAGGAAGGCCACCTCGATCGGCGGAATCTGTTCGTTGCGCAGCATCGGCACATCACCAAAATTGCGCTGCTCGATGGCGCCATCGGCAAAGGTGATGGCATGGCCCATGCAGGCACCGATCGCATCGAGCACGCTGCCCTGCACCTGGTTGGTGGCGCCGGCCATGTTGACGATCTGGCGGCCGATGTCGCCGGCGACCCAGATCTTGTGGACCTTGATCGTGCCGTCGGTCGCCACGCTGGCTTCGATGACATTGGCGAAATAGCCGAGGTGGCTGAAGTGGAAGGCAATGCCGAGGCCCGTGCGCTTGGGCAATTTCCGGCCCCAGCCGGCCATGGCGGCCGCCTTGTCGAGCACGGCGCGCATGCGGCCGGTGTTGTAGGGCCCGCGCGCCTTTGGGTCGCCGATGATGCGTGGGCTCCCCAGGAAATCGCGGCGATACTGCAACGGATCGGCGCCGGCAGCGTGGGCCAGTTCGTCGATGAAGCCTTGCGTCACGAACCCGAACGCGTTGTTGGACGGCGCGCGCAGATAGCCGGTGGTGTGCTGCAGGGGCAGCAGGGTCGCCCCAACGCGGAAATCATCGACAATGCCGGCGGGAAAATCGCGTGGGCCAATGTCGGCGGCGCGCACGAACTTGCCGTCGCGGCCATAGCTGATGAAATGATTGTCCCAGGCGATGCAGCGGCCCTGTGCATCCAGCCCGGCTTCGAGAAAATGCCAGCCACCGGGGCGCAGGAAATCCTGGGTGATGTCGTCCTCGCGCGTCCAGGTCAGCTTCACCGGCTTGCCGGCGGCGCGTGCGATCCAGGCGGCTTCGACCATGTAATCATTCTGCAGCCGCCGGCCGAAACCGCCACCCACGCGCATCATGTGGATGGTGACATTCTCGGGCGGCACGCCCAGTGTCTTGGCCACGGCCTGCCGGCCCGGCTCCGGATTCTGCGTCGGCGCCCAGATCTCGACCTTGTCGCCTGTCACCTGCGCCGTGCAGTTGATCGGCTCCATCGGCACGTGCGGGATGAACGGATAGGCATAATCGGCGGAAACGCGCTTGGTGGCACGCGCCATGGCGGCGCTCACGTCGCCGGTGGCGTGAATCGGCATGCCAGGCGGCTTGCCCTTGGCCTCGGCCGCCATCTTCGCCCAGGCTGAAGTTGACTGGAAGGCCGCCGGGCTGTCGCTCCATTCCACCTGCAGTGCCGCGCGGGCGCGCTGGGCATGCCATGTCGTCTCGGCCAGGATCGCAACGCCGCCGGCCAAGCCCTCATACTCATCGGTGCCGGCGACGATGAGGGCGTCCTTCACGCCGCCCAATTTCTTGATGGCCTCCAGATTGGCCGATTTCACCTTGGCGCCCTGCACGCCGGATTTGTGGAAGGCGGCGTGGACCATGCCCGGCACCACCGCATCGATGCCATAAGGCTGCGCGCCCCGGACGATGGCACGGTTGTTGACGCCCGGCTGGAAGCTGCCGATCAACCGGAAGCTTTTCGGGTCCTTCACCGCCACCTGCGCCAGATCGGGCGCGGGCAGGGCGGCCGCCGCAGCGGCGAACTGGCCATAGGGCGCGCGTTTGGCCTGGTGGACGACATGGCCCTTGTCGGTGCTCAGTTCCGCCACCGGCACGCCCCAGGCCCTGGCCGCCGCATCGAGGATCATCGCCCGCGCCGCCGCGCCAACGCGGCGCATATTCTCGTAATGCACCGGCGTCGCCTGGCTGCCGCCGGCCACCTGCCGGCCATAGGTCTTGGCGTCGGCCAGCGTCGGCACGATCTCTACAGCCGCCCAATCGGCATCCAGCTCCTCGCAGATCACCATCGGCAGGCTGGTGCGGATGCCCTGGCCCACCTCCGGGTTGCTGGCCATGATGCGGATCGGCCCCGACGGCGGCACCACCACCCAGGCGTTCAGCTGCCCGGCTTCGGCGGCGTCCGCGCGCTGCGGGGACAAGCCCAGATAGAGGCCCCCACCCAGCGCCGCGCTGGCAAAGAGGAAATGGCGGCGGCTGAGCTGGATATTCATCTGGGCCTCAAACGGTCAACAAGCTGGTGTCGAGCGGCAGTGACCGCAGGCGCTTGCCGGTGGCCTGGTAGATGGCGCCGGCCAGCGCCGGGGCGACGCTGGGATAGGCCGGTTCGCCCAGACCGGTCGTCGGATAGTCGGTGGACAGGAAGGCCACCTCCACCGGTGGCGCCATGTCCATGCGGGCCAGCGGATAGTCGCCGTAATTCTTCTGCTCCACCGCGCCATCGGCAAAGGTGATGCGCTGGCCGAGCGCCGCACCCAGCGCATCGATCACGCTGCCCTGCACCTGGTTCTCGGCGCCCGACAGGTTGACGATATGCTTGCCGATATCGGCCGCCACCCACACGTGATGGACGGTGACGCTGCCATCATTGGCAACGCTGGCCTCCACCACATTGGCGAAATAGCCGAGGTGGCTGAAGTGGAAGGCAATGCCCATGCCGCGGCGCGGTGGCAGCTTGCGCCCCCAGCCGGCCATTTCGGCCACCTTGTCGAGCACGCCGCGCATGCGGCCAGTGTTGTAGGGCGTGCCCTTCATGTCCTCGCCGGTCTCGCCGCTGAACTCCTCGGCGATCGGGATGGCGCGCGGGGTGCCGAGCACGGCGCGGCGATATTCCAACGGCTCACGGCCAGCGGCAATGGCGCAATCGTCGATGAAGCCCTGCGTCACGAAGGCGAAGGCGTTGTTGATCGGTGCGCGCAGCCAGCCCAACGTCGATTCGATCGGCAACACCGTCACATCGGCGCGGAAATCCTTGATCACGCCCGACGGGAACAGCGAGCCATCGATGACGGCGGTTGGGTTGAGCTTGCCGTCCTTGCCAAAGCTGACGAAATGATCGTGCCAGGCGATGATGTTGCCATCCGCGTCCAGCCCGGCTTCCAGCTTGTGCCAACCACCGGGGCGCAGCCAGTCGTGGGCGAAATCCTGGCCACGGTCCCACTGCAGCTTCACCGGCACGCCGGCCGCCTTGGCGATCACCGCGGCTTCCACGGCAAAGTCATTCATCAGGCGCCGGCCAAAGCCGCCGCCCGAGCGCATCATGTGGATGGTGACATCCTCCACCTTCAGCCCCAGCGCCAGCGCCACCATGCGGCGCGCGTCTTCCGGGGTCTGGGTGGAAAGCCACAGCTCGGCCTTGTCGCCCTTCACATGAGCGGTGGCATTGATCGGTTCGAGCTGGGCGTGGGAGATGAAGGGATAGCTGTATTCGGCCGACACTTTCTTCGCCGCCGTCGCCAGCTTGGCTGGGGCGTTGCCGTGGTTCATGTAGCCCGGCTTTTGCGGGCCTTCGGCATGGGCCTTCTTCGCCGCCGCTTCCCACGCGGTGCTGGACTGGAAGGCCGCATCGCCGCCCTCCCACACACAAGCCAGCGCATCGCGGCCCTTCATCGCCGCCCAGGTCGAGGTGGCAAGCACGGCAATGCCTTCCGGCAGTTTCTCGATGCCGGGCAGGCCAACGTCGATCTCGGTCTTCAGGTCGCGGCGTTCGGCGATATTGATCAGGCCCTTCACCCCCGGCACCGCCAGCGCGGCGGCACGGTTGGCGCTCTTCAGCTTGCCGCAGAACACCGGGGACTTGGCGAAGGCGGCATAGACCATGCCGGGCAGGCGGGTGTCGATGCCAAACAGCGGCTTGCCAGTGACAATGGCGCGATTGTCGACACCGCCGATGCGGGTGCCGAGGATCTTGAACTGCGACGGGTCCTTCAGCGCCAGTGTCTTCACATCGGGTGGCGTGATCCACGCCGCCTTTTCGGCCAGATCGGCATAGCGCGCCGAACGGCCACTGGCGGCGTGGTGCAGCATGGCGCTGCCGGTGGTGATCTCACCGGCCGGGACGCCCCATTCCTTGGCGGCAGCCTGCACCAGCATGTAACGCGCGGCCGCACCCAGCCGGCGCATGCGTTCGAATTGCGTGGGCGTCGCCGACGAGCCACCGGCCAGCTGCACGCCATAGACGGAGCGGTCACCCGGCGCCGGCACCACGGTCACCTGTTTCCAGTCGACATCCAGTTCCTCGGCGATCATCATCGGGAAGCTGGTGCGCACGCCCTGGCCGATTTCCGGCTGGTGGGCAGTGATGCGGATGGCGCCATTGGCATCGATGATCACGAACGCCGAAAGCGCGCCCGGCACGCTGGCCTTGGCGCCCGAAAAGCGCCAGCCCAACGACAGCCCGCCGCCGGCCACGGCTGCCGCCTGCAAAACCTGCCGGCGCGAGGGGGTGAAGGGCGCGTTCATGCGGCGGCCGCCTGCTTGATGGCGGCGCGGATGCGCGTGTAGGTGGCGCAGCGGCAGATATTGCCGCTCATCGCCGCGTCGATATCGGCATCAGTCGGCTTGGGCGTGCTGCGCAGCAGCGCTTCGGCGGCGAGCAGCTGCCCGGCCTGGCAATAGCCGCATTGCGGCACATCAAGCGCAACCCAGGCATCCTGCAGCTTGCGGCCCCAGGCCGAGGCAGAGAGGCCTTCGATGGTGGTGATCTTGGCCGTGCCCACCGCCGAAACCGGGGTCTGGCAACCGCGCACCGGCTCGCCATCCAGCTGGACCGTGCAGGCACCGCAGAAGCCGGCGCCACAGCCGAACTTGGTGCCGGTCAGGCCCAGCACATCCCGCAACGCCCACAACAAGGGCATGTCAGGATCCGCGGCCACCTCGACCGGCTTGCCGTTGATATTGAGCTTCATGTCGAGGCCTCCCCAATGCGCGATGACACGAGCATAACCGCGCCAATCTCACCCGGCAATCACTGCGGCATTGGTGCAAGTGGAAGTTGCCTCCACAGGCCCCCATCGAAACGCCGTCTCGATGGGACCCGCCGGCGGGCAGGGACTCGTCCCTGCCCGCCGGCGGCCCCCTTCTCTTCTGCCTTTCAACACCCTATCGACATGCGATGATGTCTCGCCGCTCGCTCCTGTCTGCCGCTGCCCTGTCGTCGCTGGCCGCGGCCTGTTCGCCCTTGCAGGCGCTGAATGGGCTCAACCGGCTCACGCCTGGGGATGGCGGCGTGAGGCAACTGGTGGACAGCGCGGCGTTCGGCAGCGATCCGCGTCAGCGGCTCGACGTGTGGGCACCGAAACACGCCGAAGGCAAACGGCCGGTCATCGTCTTCTTCTATGGTGGCAGCTGGAACAGCGGCTTGAAGGAAGGCTATGGCTTTGCTGCCCGGGCGCTGGCGGCACGCGGCTTCGTGGTGGTGGTGCCAGATTATCGGCTGGTGCCGCAGGTGCGCTGGCCGGGCTTTGTCGAGGATGGCGCGGCCGCGGTGAAATGGACGCTGGCCAACATCGCCGCCCATGGTGGTGATCCGGCGCGCGTGGCAGTGATGGGGCACAGTGCCGGCGCCCATATCGCGCTGCTGCTGGCGCTCGATCGGCGCTGGGGCGTGGCCGATCAGATCAAGGCCGCGGTGGGCCTTGCCGGCCCCTATGATTTCCTGCCGTTCACAGCCGGCGGCGCGGCCGATGCGGCGCTGGGCAATGCGACTGACCTGAACGACACCCAGCCGATCCATTTCGCGCGGAAGGACGCGCCGCTGCTGCTGCTGCTGCATGGCGGCAAGGACACGACGGTGCTGGCGCGCAACAGCATCCGTTTGGCCAACGCCGTCACCGATCTCGGCGGCAAGGCCGAGGTGCGCGTCTATCCCGACGTCACCCACATCGGCATCCTGCTCGCCCTCTCCAAGCCCTTCCGCGGCAAGGCGACGGCGCTCAGTGATGCCAGCCATTTCCTGGCTGCCGCGCTGGCGCCCTGAGCCGCATCGGCGGCCGGGCGCCAGCGCCGCGGCGTCACTCACATGGCCGGGTTCATCTTGCTCTGGCTGCGGCTGTGGCCGCCGCTGCGATAGAGGATTTCCTGCACGTTGACGCTCTGGCCGACGGCATCGCTGCCATCCACGGTCACCAGCACGCCGCCGTCGCCCATGCGCTGCTCGTAATAGGCGGCGTCGTCCTCACCGATGCCGCGATCGGAAAACACGCTGGCGAGGCTGCCGGCCGCAAGGCCAGCGGCCGCACCGGTGACAGCGGCGGCGGGAATGGCGGCTGCCGCGATGGCCCCGGCAGCAACCAGCGGGCCAACGCCCGGAATGACCAGCGCGGCGATGCCGATGGCCGTGCCAACGCCGGCGCCCAGGGCCGCCTTGCCAACGAAATCGCCGCTACTGTCCTTGCCGTCGCCATCCGTGCTGCTGGACTTGCCATCTTGCTGTGAATGCAACGAAATCGCGGCATCGGCGATGCCGGCTGCGCGCAGCTGGGTCACGGCATGTTCGGCTTCAGACTGGGTGTCGAACACGGCCGACATTATATTGCTGTTCATGGTGGATTCTCCATTCGATGGGGGTGCTGCCTGAACGCGCCGCCTGGCGCATCGTTCCCGCCGGGGTGGAACCATTCGGCGCGTCACCGGTTTTTCGGGGCAGTCCCCCTTCAGAACGGAACACCCACCATGACCAAGCTGCTTCTCCTTCTCGCCGCCTCCTCGCTGGCCCTCACCGGCTGCGGCAATGCCGCCAATCCCAACACCGACCGCGCTGAAGCGCCCGCCACCGGCATGACCGACACCAGCGCCAGCGCGCCGGCCGCTGCTGCGCTCGCTGTCAGCGCGCAGGACTATGTGGCCGAAGCCGCTGCCGGCAACGAGTTCGAGATCCAGGCCAGCGAGCTGGTGCTGAAGGAAACCAAGAACAACGCGGTGCGCGCCTTTGCCCAGCAGATGGTCAGCGATCACAGCGCGGCCGGCACCAAGCTGATGGCCCTGGTCAAGACCGGCGGCCTCAGCGCGCCGGGGACGGGCCTGCACGCCAAACAGCAGAATGATCTGGCGGCACTGCGTGACGCGGGCAGCGGGATGGACGCGCTGTATGTCGAACAGCAGCGCGCCGCCCATGCCGAGGCCATTGCCTTGCACCAGGCAGCGGCCAGCAATGCCGCGCTGCCGGCCCCGCTGACCGGCTTTGCCAATGATGTGCTGCCCACGATCCAGGCCCATGCGCGCATGCTGGACGACATGAAGACGCCCGCACGCGGTTGAGCCTGAACCGGTTGAATTGGGCGCCGGTCAGCTGCGCAGCAGCGTCAGCGGCGGCGCCGGCGCAGCGGCGAAGACGCGGCGGCTGACGAGGGCGGGATCAAGCCCGAACAGTCCGGCCGCCGCGCCGGCGAACAGGCTGTTGAGGCTGGTCGTCGGCATCAGGTCGCGGTCTTCGTACAGCTTGGCGAGGCCGGGCCAGTCGCCCACCACTTTGCCACCGGCCGGGCTGCCCTTCAGCCGGCCGCCGGCCAGCAGGGCCGCGCTGGCGGTGCCGTGATCGGTGCCGTTGGTGCCATTGGCGGCCACCGTGCGGCCGAACTCGGTGGCGCAGATCACCAATGTCTCGGACCAGGCCGGGCCCAGCCCGGTCTTCAGCGCCTTGATGACGCCATCGAGTTGCCGGAACTGGTTGCCCAGGCGAGCGGCCTGACCGGCATGCGTGTCCCACCCGCCCAGATCGAGCACGGCAATGCGCGGGCCGGCCGGATCGGCGAGCAGGCGGGCGGCGGTGGCGGCGAGGCCCTGCGGGTTGGTGCCGCCGTCGCTGCTTCCGGCCATCATCTCCGTGGCCATCGCCTCGCTCCACAGCCGGTGCAGCAGAGCGTCATTCTCATAGAGCGCCGCCACGCGCGCCTTCAGGCTGGCGCTGGCATCGGGCAATTTGCTGGGGGCGAAACTGGTCGCCGGCGCGTCCCCACGCAGCAGCGCGGGCAGGGTGGCAGAGACGGCGACCGGCGGCGGCGCCTGGGGCAGCAACGGCAAAAGCCGGTTGAGCCAGCCATCCTTCAGCGCATAGGCCGCGTTGCCGCCGGTTTCGAGAATGTTCTGCGCGTCGAAATGGCTGCGCTCGCGATAGGGGCTGGCGATGGCGTGGACGACGGCGGCCTCCTGCGCGGCGAACAGGCCGGCAAATCCTGCCAGCGCCGGGTGGGCGGCAAAATCGCTGGTCAGCTTCAGCGGCGGGCCCAGCTGCTCCGGCGGCCGGGCCAGCGCGCCGCGCAACCGATCGAGCCGGCTATCGCCAAGCGACGGAAAGGCGCTGAGCCCATCCATGGCGCCGCGCAGGATGACAAACACCAGCCGGGCATTGGTGGCGGCTGCGGCAAAGGCCAGGCGGGGCGAAAGGGCGAAGCCGCCGATCAGCGCGCCACGGGCCAGCAGGGAGCGTCTGTCAATCATCGGCGCATGAACTCCGGGGCGACCAGCAGCAGGGCCAGGCCCTCGGCCGGGCTTTCGGCGCGGGCGATGGCGCTGGCGGTGGCGGGGGACAGGGTGCCGGGCAGGATGCGCGGCGCGAGGCTGCGGGCATCGACGCTGCC
>NZ_WNJP01000101.1 GCF_009733735.1 Sandarakinorhabdus oryzae
CGCAGCAGGCTGGCCGGGTCGCCGACGCTGAGGGTCGCCGGCAATGCCGGCAGCGGCTTCAGCGCGTCCAGCTGACCACGCAGCGCCGATGGCGAGGCGCCGGTGAGCACGCCGAGGCGGTGGATGGCCACGTCCACCTCCGCCGCCAGCGGCGCCATGCTGGCGCGGGTGGTCGCCAGGAGGGCATTTGCGCGCGCCACGTCGAGGCCGGTGCCACGCCCGGCTCGCAGCAATTTCTCGCTGAGATCGGCGCTGCTGGCCTGGTTGGCGGCGCTCTGTTCGGCCACGTCGAGCCGCTGCTGGGCGCCGCGCAGCGCGAGATAGGTGCTTACCGTTTCGGCCACGATGCTGACCTTGAGATCATTGCGCACCGCTTGGGCCGAGCCGGCTTGCGCCAGTGCCTCCTGCCGGCGCCGGGTCAGGCGGCCGAACAGATCAATCTCCCAGCTGCTGTCGATCCCGATCGAATAGAAATCGCGCTCTGGCAGCGCGAAGCCGCTGCCAAAGGCCTGGCCCTGCGAGGAAAAGCCCTGGCGCTGATAGCTGGCACTGACCTGCGATGAGGGCAGGAAATCCGCCGTGCGCTCCGACAGCAGCGCCCGCGCCGCGCGCAAATTGGCTTCGGCGGCCGCGAGGTCCCGGTTGTGGGCGAGCGCGGAACCGATCAGCGCATCGAGCTGCGCGTCGCCCAGTTGCCGCCACCAGGCTTGCAACGGCGCATCGGCGGCGGCCTGCGCCAGCGGCGCGCGATCAAAGGCCGGGGCGGCGCTGGCGGTCACGGTGGGCGGCCCCTTGTAGGACGGGCCCACGGCACAACCGGCCAGTATCAGCACGGGCATCAGGGCGATGAGGACGACCGGGCGCATCATGCCGACACCTCGTTGTTGCCGGCCGCTTCGGGGCCGGTTGCCGCCTGCTCCCGCCTGCCGGCGAGGCCGCGGGTGATCACATAGAAGGCCGGGGTGAGCAGCAGGCCAAAGCCGGTGACGCCGAGCATGCCGGCAAACACGGCGGTGCCCAGCGCCTGGCGCATCTCGGCGCCGGCACCGCTGGCGATGACCAGCGGCACCACACCCAGGATGAAGGCAAAGCTGGTCATCAGGATCGGCCGCAGCCGCAGCCGGGCCGCCTCAACCGCCGCGTCCCAGCGGCTGCGACCTGCGGATTCGAGTTGGCGGGCAAATTCGACGATCAGGATGGCGTTCTTGCAGGCCAGGCCGACCAGCACCACCAGCCCAACCTGGGTGAGGATATTATTGTCCATGCCGCGCAGGCCAACGCCGATGATGGCCGAGAGCAGGCACATCGGCACGATCAGCACGATGGCCAGCGGCAGCAGCCAGCTTTCATACTGGGCGGCCAGCACCAGGAACACCACCAGCACGGCCAGGGCGAACACCACACCGGCCGTATTGCCAGCGCTGCGTTCCTGATAGGCGATGCCGGTCCATTCAAAGCCGAAGCCATCGGGCAGGGTGCGTTTGGCAATGCCCTCCATGATCGACAGCGCGGTGCCGCTGGAAATGCCCGGCGCCGCGTTGCCGTCGATCTCGGCCGCCGGGTAGAGATTGTAGCGCGGCTGGCGCGATGGCCCGGTGATGTTGCGGGTGGTGACCAGCGATCCCATCGGCACCATCTGGCCGTTCGACGGATTGAGGATGCGCAGCGACGCGATATTGGCCGTGGACATGCGGAACGGCGCATCGGCCTGCGCCGACACCCGGTAGGTGCGGCCCAGATAATTGAAATCATTGACGAAGGCCGAACCCAGGAAGACTTCCAGGGTGGAGAAGACCTCGCCCACCGGCACACCCAGCTTCTGCGCCTTCTCGCGGTCGATATCGAGGAAGAGCTGCGGCGTGCCGGTTTCATAGAAGCTGAACATGTTGGCGAGGCGCGGTTCCGCCCATGCGGCCTGCAGCATCTGCTGCGTGACCTCGTTCAGCCGCTGCGACCCGGCGCCGGACCGATCCTCGATCATCATGCGAAAGCCGCCGCCATTGCCGATGCCCGCCACTGCCGGCGGCGGGATGACGATGATGAAGGCGTCATCGATCGCCGACAGCCGCTTGTTGAGCTCGCCCAGCAGGGCCATGGCCGGCGCTCGTTCGCCATAGGGTTTCATCACGGCAAAGATGGCGCCGGCGTTGGGGGCATTGGTGAAGGTGGCGCCGTTGAAGCCGGCAAAACCCGCGGTGTTGGCCATGCCCGGCGTGTCGAGGATGATCTTGGTGGCGCGGCGCAGCACATCATCGGTGCGCTGCAGCGACGCGCCGGGGGGCAGCTGCATGGCGACAATCAGATAGCCCTGGTCCTGCTGCGGAATGAAGCCGCCTGGCGTGGCGGCAAAGCGCCAGGCCGCGATGCCGAGCAAGGCGGCATAGACGATCAGCACCAGCCCGGTGCGGCGCACGATGCGCCCTGACAGCAGGCCGTAGCGTTCGGAGAGGCGATCAAATCCGCTGTTGAAACGCGCAAAGAAGCGATCAAGCACCCCCGGTGTGCGGCCATGATCCTTGCTGTGCGGGCGCAAGAGGATGGTGGCCAGCGCCGGCGACAGGGTCAGCGAGACGGTGGCCGACAGGATGGTGGCCGTCGCGATGGTCAGCGCGAACTGGGTATAGAACTGGCCGGAGATGCCACCGATGAACGCGGTTGGCACGAACACCGCGGTCAGCACCAGCGCGATGGCGACCAGGGCACCGCCCACCTCGTCCATGGTGACATAGGCCGCCTCGCGCGGGGTCTTGCCGGCCGCCAGCTCGCGTTCGACATTTTCGACCACCACGATGGCATCGTCGACAACGATGCCGATTGCCAGCACCAGGCCAAACAGTGTGAGGCTGTTGAGCGAGAAGCCCAGCGCCGCCATCACCGCGAAGGTGCCGATCAGGCTGACCGGGATGGCGATGATCGGGATCAGCGCTGCCCGCCAGCTCTGCAGGAAGACGAACACCACGATCACCACCAGCAGGGCGGCTTCGAAGATGGTGCTGTAGACCTCGTTCACCGATTCCGCGATGAACTCGGTGGGGTTGTAGACCACCGTCTTGGCCAGGCCCTTGGGGAAATCCTGCGCCAGCTCGTCCATGGTGGCTTCCACCGCCTTGGCCGTGGCCAACGCGTTGGAGCCGGGGCGCTGGAAGATGGCAATGGCGACCGCCGGATTGGTGCCCAGATAGGCGTTTGTGGAATAATCCTGCGCGCCCAGTTCCACCCGCGCGATGTCGCGCACATGGGTGATGCGGCCGGCGGAATCGGTCTTGACGACGATGTTGCCGAATTCCTCGGCGGTGCGCAGCCGGCCGGTGGTGCGCACGGCGATCTGTTGCGCCACCGGCCGCGATGTCGGCGGCTGGCCGAGCACGCCGCTGGCCACCTGCACGTTTTCGGCGCGCATCGCTGCCAGCACCTCGCTGGCCGAAATCCGCAGGGTGCCCATGCGTTCGGGATCGAGCCAGATGCGCATCGAATATTCGCGGGCGCCAAACACCAGGATCGATCCCACGCCATCCAGCCGCGCCAGCCGATCCTTGATCTGCAGCAGCGCATAGTTGGAGACGTAAAGCTGGTCGCGACTGTTGTCGGGCGAGAACAGGTGCACAACCATCAGCATGTCGGGCGAGGATTTCTGGGTGACGACGCCCAGCCGGCGGACCGCCTCGGGCAGGCGCGGCTCAGCAATGTTGACGCGGTTCTGCACCAGCACCTGCGCGGCATCGAGATCGGTGCCGATCCGGAAAGTGGCGGTGATGGTCAGCCGACCATCATCAGTGGCCTGGCTCGACATGTAGAGCATGCCCTCGACGCCGTTCAGCTCCTGCTCGATCGGGGTCGCGACGGTATCGGCCACCGTTTCGGCGCCGGCGCCGGGATAGGTGGCCGTCACCGTGATGGTGGGCGGCGCGATCTCCGGATACTGCGCCACTGGCAGGCCGAAATAGGCGATGATGCCGGCCAGCGTGATCAGGATGGAGACGACGGCCGCGAAGATCGGCCGGTCGATGAAGAAGCGGGAGAATTTCACTTGCCGGCTCCCGCGCCCGCCGGCTGCGGCGTCACCTTGGAACCGGGCCGGGCGCGCACGATGCCGCCCACGATCACCTGGTCAGCCGGGCCGATGCCGGACCGGATCACCCGCATGTTGTCGGGCTGCAGCGCGCCCAGCGTGACGGGGCGCGGCTGCACGACATTGTCCTTGCCGACCACCAGCACGATCTTGTTGGACTGATCGGACAGGATGGCCGCTTCCGGCACCAGCAGCGCGCGATAGCGGCCCGAGCCGAGCAGTTGCAGCCGGCCGAACATGCCGGGCAGGAAGAGGCCATCGCTGTTGCGGAACACAGCGCGGCCGCGCATCGTGCCCGTCGTCGGATCGATGCGGTTGTCGACGAAGTTCATGCGGCCATCGTGGACAAAGCCCTGTTCATCCTGCAGGCGCAGCTTCACCGGGTTGGCGGCATCGCGCGACGACGGCCGTTCGCCCTCGGCATTCTGACGGACATATTTGAGATAGGCGGCTTCATCGGCGGTGAAGCCGAAATAGATCGGATCGATCGAATAGACGGTGGTGAGAAGTGTACTCGTCGGCCCGCCGCCGGAAACCAGATTGCCCACCGTCACCAGCCGGGCGCCAACCCGGCCCGAAATCGGCGAACGCACCTCGGTATAGCCCAGGTCAAGCTCGGCGGCGCGCAGCCGGGCGCGGGCGGCGGCCAGCCGGCTTTCGGCTTCGCGGCGGGCCTGCACGCGCGCGTCAAAATCCTCGCGGCTGATTGCCTCTTCCTTCACCAGCACCTGGCCACGGCCAAGATCGGCCTGGGTCTGGTCACGGCGGGTGACAGCGGATTCGACGTCGGCCCGCGCCGAGGCCAGCGCCGCTTCGAACGGCCTTGGATCGATGCGGGCGAGCAGATCGCCCTTCTTCACGATGGCGCCTTCGCGGAACGCAACGGCATCGAGATAGCCCGACACCCGCGCCCGCACCTCGACCGATTCCACCGCCTCGAACTGGCCGCTGTACTCGTCCCAGTCGATCACCTCTTTCTGCACGGGCGGCGACACCCGCACCGGCGGTGCGCCCTGGCCCTGGCCTTCCGGGGCCTGCGAACAGGCCCCGAGCAGGAGCAAGCCAGCCAATGCAGCGTGTCGACCCATGAAGAGCACCCCTTGATCCGTTCGAGCGGCGGACCAGAGCCAACCGGGCCGCAGTGACCCTAGTGCCCGCGCGTTGCAACCCTGCTCAAGCGGCGGGACTGCTGCGACTGCACCATTCTTGCGGTGCATTGGCCTCTGCCACAGGTTCGCGCGCATCTGTCGCAGGGCGGATTGGCAGCAAGATTGGTGCGCTGGCGCCGGTTCCGGCCACGCGGCCGATCACGGCCGCGGTTACCATCAAGTTGATCGGTGGGCTGGTGCGATGACCCCTCCCTGCGCGACCCCACCGATCGCACCCAGCCTGCCGCCTGGCCGACCCGCCAGCGGCAGCGCACGGGCCGGCCGGAGCCCCACCCCTCCGGCCGGCCCGTCGTTCAGCTGCGGCTGACGCGCCGCCAATGCGAGGGTGTGACACCGGTGGCACGGCGGAACACGCGCGAAAAAGCCTGCGGCGTTTCATAGCCGACCTGGGCGGCGACCTCGATGACCGGCAGCCCGGTGTCCGCCAGCAGGCGCTGCGCCCGCTCGATGCGTGCGGCGCGCTGGAAACTGCCCGGCGCCTGCCCGACGCTGGTGCGGAAGGCGCGGGCAAAATGAAAACTGGAAAGTTGCGCCAGGCCGGCGAGTTCACCGATGCTCACGTCGCGATCGAGATTGGCCATGACGTGATCGACGCACAGCCGCAGCACCCGCGGTGACAGGCCGCCGCGTGCCACGGTCACCGGCGTTTGCGCGGCCTTCAGCAATTCGCCCATCAGGCACAGGCTGATGCCCTCGGCTGTCAGCCGGGCGCCGGCGGTGCCATCGTCGCTTTCGTGCCACAACAGGCTCAGCAACCTGTGCAGCGTCACGGATTGCAGCGGCCGGCCAAACACACCGGCCAGCGATTCCGATGGTGCATCGATGTCCTGGCCGGCAAAGGCGGTGGAGATCCAGTCCAGTGGCCAGCTGAAGCTGCGCACATGGTGCGGCACGTGCACGGCCAGCCGGTTGGCATAGCTGGGGCGGAAGGCTAAGACCGAACCGGCCGGATCAACCCGGTGCCGCAGGCCATCACCCAGATCGGATCGCTGGCGGATGACCCCGCCGATGTTGTGCACGATGACCATGTTGGCCGTCGCCGCCGTTTCGATATCGATGGGCGGGTGCATGGAATCGAACATGGTGACCAGTGCGCCGCCGGCCTTGCGCTCGGCGATGTAGGGCGCCAGCTGGCTGGCGGCCATCCAGGCCGGGAAATCAAGCATGCCTGCGCCAGGCCCCGTCAGATGGCGCCTTCCCGGCGATGCCGGCGTCGCCACAGCGACGGGGTGACGCCGGCGCTGCGCCGGAAGATGCGGGCAAAGGCCTGCGGCGTGTCATAGCCGACGGCTGCGGCCACTTCGATCACCGGCAATTCGCTGGTCTGCAGCAGTTCCTTGGCGCGTTGCACCCGGCGCTGGCGCTGGTAGCTGCCGGGCGCCATGCCGATGCTGGCCTTGAAAGCACGGGCGAAGTGGAAGGGCGACAGATCGGCAATGGCGGCCAGTTCGGCAATGCCGATCTGGCGGTGCAGATTGGCATCGACAAATTCGATGCAGCGCCGTGCCGCCCAGGGCGCCAGGCCGCCGCGCGACAGCGCCACCGGCTGCTGGACGATGCGGGCCAGTTCGGCCAGCAGGTTCAGGCTGAGGCCTTCAACGGCCAGCTGTTCAGCCACCCCGCCGTCCCCGCCGGACTGCCACAGCAGATCGAGCAGCTGATAGATGGTTTCGGACTGGAAGGCGCGGCCAGGCAGTTCGTCGCCAAGCAGGTGCGCCGCCAGCGCTTCATGCCGCGCCATGGTGCTCACAACCCAGTTCGCCGGCCAGGCGAAGGTGCGGATCTCGTGGCTGCCGTGCACATCGATATCGGTGGCATAGTCGGGCCGCAGCACGTGCAGCGAGCCCGGCGCATCGATGCGATAGCGCATGCCGTCGCCCATGTCGGAGCGATGGCGGATGATGCCGCCGACATTCTGCACCATGACAAAGGTGGGCACGGCCGGATCCGACATGTTGCCGGCCGGCTGGCGGCTGTGGAACATCGACACGAGGTTGCCGCCCGATTTGCGCGCCACCACATGCTCGGCGAGTCCGCCGTGCGCCATCCATTCCTCGAAAGAAGGCCACACGCCATCACTGGCGAGGCCTGGGGCGTAGAAGTCCACCGTCCGCATACCCTCTTGCGGCCCCTCGGCCGGGGCCGGTGCACACACCCATCGAGCAGAGAGATATGGCAGATTATCGAAAGGTGGAAGGCACTTGGCCGGAACTTCACCCGCCAACAGGACGGAAGCCGCAATCACGGGCGCAATTGCGCAAGATCGGCGCAGTCTGGACAGGATTGGCGGCGACGACACCACGCCAGCGGTGCAGGTGAGGCCCAGTGCAACGGGGATTCGTCATGAAGCTCTACTTGTTCTCCTTGGGTGCCGGGCTGCTTGCTGGCCTGCTGTACGGGCTGCTTGGCGTGCGCTCCCCGGCACCGCCGATCGTCGCGCTGGTTGGCCTGTTCGGCATCCTGGTCGGCGAACAGCTGCCCACCCTGGCGCGGCAGTGGCTGCCATCCAGGCCCCCGGCTGAAACGGCAACCGCGCCGGACAAGCAGCCGTGAGGGGCAGTATCCTCCTGATGAACGGCCGCTTCACCACGCTTGATCCGGCCAATCCGGCACCGGAAGCCCTCGCGCTGGCCGATGGTCTGGTCGCGGCGGCCGGACCGTTGGCCGAGGCCCGCGCCGCTGCCGGCCCGGATGCTCGAATCATCGATTGCGGCGGCCGCCGGGTGATCCCGGGCCTCTCAGACAATCATATCCACGTCATCCGCGGCGGGCTGAACTTCAACCTGGAGCTGCGCTGGGACGGTGTGCCCAGCCTGGCGGATGCCATGCGCATGCTGAAGGCACAGGTGGACCGCACGCCGGCACCGCAATGGGTGCGCGTGGTCGGCGGCTTTTCGGAACAGCAGTTTGCCGAGCGCCGGCTGCCGACGCTCGACGAGATCAATGCCGTCGCCCCCGATACGCCGGTGTTCATCCTCCACCTTTATGACCGGGCCCTGCTCAACCGCGCGGCGCTGGCGGCAGTGGGCTACACGAAGGACACGCCCGACCCGCCGGGCGGCATCATCCAGCGCGATGCCGCCGGCAATCCCACCGGGCTGCTGATTGCCAGCCCCAACGCCGGCATCCTCTATTCCACGCTGGCGCGCGGGCCCAAGCTGCCGATCGAGTACCAGAAGAACGCCACCCGCCATTTCATGCGCGATCTCAACCGCTTGGGCGTGACCAGCGTGATCGATGCCGGCGGCGGCTTCCAGAATTACCCCGAGGATTATGCCGTCGTCGAGCAGTTGCACGCCGAGGGCCAATTGACCCTGCGCATCGCCTATAATCTCTTCACCCAGAAGGCCGGCGACGAACTGGCCGATTTCCGCCGCTGGACGGACAGCAGCGCCATCGGCCAGGGCGACGACTGGTATCGGTTGAATGGCGCCGGCGAAATGCTGGTGTTTTCCGCCGCCGATTTCGAGGATTTCCGCCAGCCGCGCCCCGATCTGCCGGCCAGCATGGAGGATGATCTCGAAGCCGTGGTGCGCCTGCTCGCCGAGCGGCGCTGGCCGTGGCGGCTGCACGCCACTTACGACGAGACGATATCGCGCGCGCTGGATGTGTTCGAAAAGGTCAATCGCGACATTCCGCTGGCGGGCATCAACTGGTTCTTCGACCATGCCGAAACCATCTCGCCGCGCTCGATCGACCGGGTGGCGGCGCTCGGCGGCGGCATCGCCTTTCAGCATCGCATGGCCTATCAGGGCGAATATTTCATCGAACGCTATGGCGCCGAAGCCGCCGCTGCCACCCCACCCTTCCGCCGCGTGCTCGAAGCCGGGGTGCGCACGTCCGCCGGAACTGACGCCACGCGAGTCGCCTCCTATGATCCCTGGGTCAGCCTCGCCTGGTTGACCACCGGCAAGACCCTCGGCGGCCAGCTGCTCTATCCCGCCGCCAACCTGCTCGACCGCGAGGCGGCGCTCAGGATGTGGACCAGCAATGTCAGCTGGTTTTCGGGCCAGGACGGCCGCAAGGGCCAGCTGAAACCGGGCCAGTTCGCCGACGTGGTGGTGCTGTCGCAGGATTATTTCAGCATCCCCGGCGACCAGATCCGCCAGACCGAAGCGCTACTAACAATCGTGGGCGGGCGCATTGTCTATGGCGCGGGCGATTATGCCGAGCTGGCACCACCACTGCCGCCGCCGATGCCGGACTGGTCCCCGGTCGGCCTGTTTGGCGGCTACCAGAAACAACCACAGCCCGCACTGGCCAGCCAATGCGCCTGCAGCACGGCCTGCGGCGTGCATGGCCACAGCCACGCCCAGGCCGCCAGCGCCAGCCTGCCCGTCGTGCCGGCCGAGCTGAAACGCTTCTGGGGCGCGCTGGGCTGCCTGTGCTGGGCGATATGAAGAACCACTCGCTTTCCCGGCCGCAGGCGGCCAACGCCAGCCTGCCCTGGACCTGGCTGCTCTGCGCATCGGCGCTGGCGCTGCCCTTCCTGGTCAGCGGCATCGCCAAGCTGGCCGATTACACCGGTGCCATCGCCGAAGTGGCCGACATCACCGGCCTGCCCGGCCTCGCCCCGGTGCTGACGCCGCTGGTCATCCTGCTGCAACTGGCGGGCGGCATCTGCCTGTTCGGGCCGCCGCCGGTGCGCGGCCCGGCGGTGCTGGCGCTGAGCGGCTTCACCCTGCTGGCCTCGATCCTGGCGCATGATTTCTGGAACGCGCCGCTGGCGAGCCGCGTGCATGAGCTGACCACCTTCTGCGAGCATCTCGGCCTCATCGCCGGCCTGGTGCTGCTGCACCTGAAGCAGGGGCGTGGCTGATGGCCAGCGCCGCGCCGCCAGCTGCCGTACGGCCCTGGCTGGCGCGGGTGCCGATGTCGCTGTTTGCCAGCGTGATGGGCATGGCCGGCACCGGCCTCGCCTGGCGGCGCGCGGTGGCCAGTTTCGGTGCGCCGGCCTGGCCGGGCGAGGCGT
>NZ_WNJP01000102.1 GCF_009733735.1 Sandarakinorhabdus oryzae
GCCGGCTGCAGCCTGGCGAGCGCGTGCTGGTGACAGGTGCTGGCGGCGGCATGGGCCGGGCGGCCGTGCAGCTGGCGGCGCACATGGGGGCGCACGTGGTGGCGCTGGCCTCATCCGAAGCACGGCTGCAACTGGCGCGCGAAGCCGGCGCGCAGGAAGTGATCCAAGTGGATCGCGACAACCCGCAGATCCCGGTGAAGGACGTCGACCTGGTCTTCGATCCGGTCGCCGGTCCGTTGGTGCTGCCGCTGGTCAAATGCCTGCGTCGCGGTGGCCGTTATGCCATCATCGGCTTCGTCGGCGGGCGCGGTGACAGCGTGCCGCTGAATCGCCTGCTGCTGAAGGAAATCGAACTGGTCGGCGTGCGCGCCGGCGAGCAGGGCCGGCAGGACCCGGCCGCCGGGGCCCGCCATATCCGCGAGATCGACGCGCGGGCGGCCCACTTGAAACCCCATATCGGGCTTGAATTGCCCCTGGATGACATGCGCGCCGCGTTTGCCGCGATGGGGGCCGGACAGATCGACGGGAAATGCGTGATCCGCGTCGCCTGAACGCGGGTCAGGTGGCGCCCTGGCCGCCGCTGTGGTCAATCTCGAATGCGATGCGGTTGTTGACCGCATCGAGGCCGCGCAGGGTTCCACCCACCTTGATCGAGCGGCACTTTGTCGGTGCTCCACCCTGGTGGATGGTGACCACGCAATCCGCCGCATCGAACGCTGCCTCGATCGGCAGATTGGCGATATAGCCGTTCACCGCCGGCAGATTGCCGGCCAGCTGGTTGGCCACCACGGCCTGGCACAGGCCATAGACCATGTCCCGCACGTCGATCCTGTCGAGCAGGATGAAGGTGGCGTGATTGATGTTCTTGCCGTCAACGCCGTAAAAATTATTGTCGCTGGTGATCTTCTTGCGCTGGGCGGCCACCGTGCCCGGGTTCTCGCCCTTGCGCAGCACATGCTTCTCGTAAAACGTGTTCGACGAATAGGCCTGGGCGAGGATCAGCGTTACCGTCCACTTCTGCGGCGCCACCTTGAAGCGGCTTTCCGCGACAAACTTGGTGGCAGACTGGGTGACCGTGGACGAATATTGCATGGCGGGCTCCGGTTCGGGAAACGCCGGCCGAATATGATCGAATCCCGCAAGCGCCGCAAATGCGCGCTGTGGCTCAGCTGAACGCCGCCCGCGTCGCCGCGTCGGCCGGGAACAGCAGTTCCAGCCGCAGGTCGCGAACCGTGACATCTTCGGAGGTGCCGCACTGCGCCACCACCGACAGGAAGCTGAGCAAGCCCGTCGGGCCGCGGTAGCTGACCGGCAGCACCGGGGAGCGGGTGCGCGATGCCGGTCGATAGGGGTGGCGCGCGGCGGCAGTGCGGGTGAGGGCGATCAGATCGGCGAGCACCGGATCATCGCCGGCCAGACTCTGCTCCAGCGCCAGCCGCTCCAGGCTTTCGTGGAGGACCTCGGGCAGGTTGGCGATCAGCTCGGGCGACTTCGGGTGGCAGGCCGTCAGTCGGAACACGTTGGGCGGCCCGTCCCAGCCGGCGAGCAGTGGGCTCAGCATGGCGGCTGCCGACGGGCTCGCCTCCAGCACGTTCCAGTGCCGATCACACAGCAGCGCCGGGAAGGGCGCGTGATTTTCCATCATGGTGGTGAGAATGGAGCGAAACGGCGCGATGGCATCCGAACTGAGCGGCGAGGCCGGATAGGCCGAGGCAAAGCCCGCTGCGTTGAGCAGATGATTGCGCGCCGACAGCGGCAGGGCCAGCGCCTCCGCCAGAGTGAGGACCATCTCCCGACTGGGCATCGCCCGCCCGGATTCGAGGAAACTCAAGTGCCGCGCACTCACCCCGGCATCGAGCGAGAGGACGAGCTGACTCACCCGCCGGCTGCTGCGCGCGGCCTTCAATGCGGTGCCAAAGGGGCCAGGATCGGAAAGGTCGGGACGGGTCGCCATGGCCACATGATGCCACGGCGGCGCGAGCGCGCAATGATGTGGGAGGTAAGTGTGGTGATGATGTTGTCGGTGCCTGCCCGGTGCTCAGGCCAGGCGCGCCAGTGGGAAGTGCAGGATGGCGGCCACCGGCGCTGCCGGATCGGCCACGCCGTCGATAACATTGACGGCAAGGGCCAGCAGGGCGCGCTCGTGGGTCCCCATGAACTGCGCGATCTTCGCCGCCTGCGCGTCTTCATCGGCCGATACCAGGGTGGCCAGTTCCTCGTAGCGCGGCAGATAAGTCGTGCGAACGGCCTCGCCCAGAAACACGAAACGCTCTCGCCACGGCACTTCCTTGAACGGTTCCGTCGCTGCTGCCGTCTCGGCGCGGGTGTTGCCGGGATCGAGCAGAGGCAGGCCCAGGCGGGAGATGAGCGGTCGCATCAGTGCCTTGCCTTCGGTCTCGGCCTGCAGGAGCGTGCCAAGGATGTAGCGCTGCTCATCATTCTCGGCGTGGGAGAGCATCACTTCGAAGGCCGCCTCACCACCATGCTCGGCAATGTAGACGTCCATCAGACACTCACGAAACAGCGTTGAGACCATGGCTTTCCCCCCCGCAAGGCGTGGGAAGCCTATGATCCATGGCCTCATTGTCAATCATGGATGCGGATTGGCCAGCGTGCGGCAGGCGGCAAACAGGACGGGACATTGCCCGTACCCATGCTAGGCTCGGCAGGCGGCAGTGAGGAGCGCGCCGCGCAGGGGGGCGAACATCATGATCCACTATGGCGATCCGCAGTTTCCGAACGACGTGTTCGTGCCGCACCATTATCCCGAGCAGCGGGTCGATCTGGGCGAGATCCGCATGAACTATGCGGTTGCCGGGCCGGAAGACGCGCCGGCGCTGCTGCTGGTGCCGGGGCAGACTGAAAGCTGGTGGGGCTATGAGCCAGCGATGCGGCTGCTCGAGGATCGCTTCCGCCTCTATGCGGTTGATCTGCGCGGGCAGGGGCGATCGTCGCGCACGCCGGGCCGCTACACGACCGACAACATGGGCAATGATCTGGTGCGCTTCCTGCAAGCCGTTGTGGGGCGGCCGGTGATTGTCTGCGGTCTGTCGTCGGGTGGGGTGCTGTCGGCGTGGCTTTCGGCCTATGCGCCGCCAGGGCTGATCAAGGCGGCGCTGTATGAGGACCCGCCGCTGTTTGGCGCGGAAGTTCGCCCCAGCTGTGGCCACAATTTGCATGAAAGCGCGGTGTCGCTGATCTTCGGCGCCTTTGCCAAATATCTGGGCGATCAATGGTCCATCGGGGACTGGCCAGGCTTTGTGCGCGAGGTGAAGAGCAACATGCCGGCCGTGCTGGCCGCGCGGCCCTATGATCCGGCGTCACCCACCCAGATGCTGAAGGAATATGATCCCGAATGGGCGGGCCGCACCCTGGATGGCACCCTATTTGCCGGCTGCGATCATGCCCGCATGCTGGCGCAGGTGAAGGTGCCGGTGCTGATGACCCATCATTATCGCGGCATCGATGCCGAAAGCGGTCTGTTCGTCGGCGCCTTGTCGGATGAACAGGCGGACCGGGTTGGCGAACTGGTGCGCGGCGCTGGCCAGCGCTACGAATGCCAGTCCTTCCCCGCCATGGGCCACATGATGCACATGCAGGACCCGGCGCTCTATGCCCGGGTGGTCAGCGATTGGGTCGCAACGCTCGATTAGCTCGCATCGGCCCTACCCGCCCGGTAATTGCAGCGGTTCCCAGATCGGCGCAGCCTTTGGAGCAGCAACCAAGGGAGAAATGAGCCATGTCACGCACATTCTGGGAAAATTGCCTGCACGCCTGGCTGTGGATGGTGATCGGTTTTGGCGGCTTGTTTGCTGCGGCCGGGGTGCCGGGGCTCGATGGTGGTGCCGGGCTGTTCTATTGGGTGGTGAGCGGCGGCACGGTCGATGTCGGCGCCTTTGCTGCGCCGGGGATGCGGCTTTCGGTGGCGCTGGTCGGCGCGCTGACCATGGGCTGGGGCGTCACCATGCTGGCCGTGTGGCGGGCCTGTGGCGCCGATCCGGCGGTGTGGCGTGGACTGAGCCGGGCGGTGCTGATCTGGTATGTGGTGGATTCAGCGCTGTCGGTGGCGACCGGGATGCCATTGAACGCCGTCAGCAACACGCTGTTCGTCGCGCTGTTCCTGGTGCCGGCGATCAAGCTGGGCTTCTTCGCCGCGCCAGTACGGGCCTGAGGGCCGTGGGGTGCAGGGATGGTCTCCCTGCACCCGCCGCACTGTCGCGCGGTTCAGTCGATCCGCGTAAAATAGGTCGTTTCCAGATTCGGCAGATCGCCGCCGGCCCAGACGATGGTTTCGGTCATCGATTTGCGGTCCTTGGCGACGGTATAGACCCGGGTCGAAACCGGGCTGCCGTTCTTGCCCAGGGTCATCACCAGCGTGCCCGGTGCGGGCTGGCGCAAGGCGACCGTGTCGATGAAGTCCATGGTGCCGCTGATCGGCACCGGCGCGCCGTCGGTGGCGGCGGTGGATTCCGCGTGGCGGGTGGAGCCATCGGGGGCGACGATTTCCACCAGCGTCGTCCACTTGCCATCCGGCGCCTTGCGGAAGGTGATGGTGACGCGGCCGGGCCGTTCCTCGGCCGGAATGCGCGACACGTCGAGCGCCCAGCTGCCGACCAGTGGCGACGCGCGGGTGATGGACTGGGCAGCAACGGGAGCTGCAGCCGGGGGGCTGGCGGTGGCCATGGCCATGACCAGGGCAATGGCGGTGACGGGCAGTGCAAGTGCCATGAGTATCGTTCCTTTCGACCAAGTTCGCCCGGCCTGTGCGGGCTGGGGCTGAGTGTTGGTCGCATCGCCGGGCGGCGACAGATCGATTTTCCTGTCCCAGATTTTCTGGGCTTCCAGCAGGCGCGCCAGCTCGCGGCTGCTGCCGATGCCGGTCTTGCGGCGGGCGGCGCGCAGTCGTTCGTTGATGGCGGTCTCGGTGCTGCCCAGCACGGTGGCGATGGTCTTGGTGGTATGGCCGGCGGCCAGCAGCTGCAGCACTTCCAGCTCGCGCGGGTTCAGCCCCGAAAAGGCGCTGCGCTGGTGATCCATCGCGTTCATGCCGTCGTTTCCACCACAGGGCAGGCAGAGCGTCCATCCCAATTTATTTGGGATGCGCCAGGGTGGGTCCCATCGCCTTACCCCGGGAACGGCGTCCAGATCACTTGACTGATGTGCGTGCCGCCCAGCGCCAGCAGGGCGAGGCGATCAAAGCCCAAGGCCACGCCGCTGGCTGGCGGCATGTGGGCCAGGGCGGCGATGAAATCCGCGTCGATCGGGTAGCGGCGGCCATAGAGGCGCTGTTTCTCGTCCATGTCGGCTTCGAAGCGGCGGCGCTGTTCTTGTGCGTCGGTGAGTTCGCCGAAGCCGTTGGCGAGTTCGACGCCGCAGGCATAGGCCTCGAAGCGCTCGGCCCAGCGTGGGTCGTCGGGGAAGGGGCGGGCGAGGGCGGCTTCTTGAGTAGGATAATGGGTGAGGAAGGTGAGGCGGCCGTCACCGAGCTTCGGTTCGATGGTCACGATCACGCGGCTGAACAGGTCGGACCAGGTGTCGTCGGCGCGGACGGCGAGGCCGATGCGCGCGACCTCGGCGGCGAGCGCGTCGCGGCTGTCGAGGCAGGCGGCGAGATCGATGCCGGCGTGAATGGCGAAGGCCTGGGCACAGGTCAGCATCTCGGGTTCGGCATGGGCGTCGCAGCGGCGGCCACGCCATTCGAGCCACAGATTGCCGCCCGCATCCTGCGCGGCGCGGGCAAGGGCGAGCGTATCGGCGATCACCGCAGTCCAGTCGTCGTGCGCACGATACCATTCCACCATGGTGAATTCGGGCGCATGCAGCGGGCCCTGCTCGCCATTGCGCCAGACGCGGGCGAAATCGACGATGCGGGTCTCGCCGGCGGCCAACAGCTTCTTGGCGGCAAATTCCGGGCTGGTGTGGAGATAGAGCGTCTGCTCAGGCCCGCTGTTCGGTCGCCACAGTACCGGAAAGCCGTGCAGATGGGTTTCGTTGCCGGGGCTGACCTGCACCGCGCCACATTCGACGGCGAAGAAGTCCTGTGCCGCAAACCAGCCCTGCAACGCCGCCTTCACGCGGTTGCGCCCCAACAGGAAGGGCCGGCGGTCAGCATGGATATCGGCGTGCCAGAACGGGCGGGACACGATGTTTTTCCTTGAACAAGGCGGTTGCGATGCCCTAACGGCAGCCGGCATCAATTAACGGACTTTGGGCGCTGTTGGCGCATAGGGGATATCATGGTCAAGGAAATCGCGAGCAATTTCCGCAAGGGTCAGGTCATCGAGCATGAGGATGGCCAGCTCTATGTCGTGCTGAAGGCCGAGACCTTCCGCCCCGGCAAGGGCACGCCCACCACAACCATCGACATGCGCCGCATTTCCGACGGCGTGAAGACGGTGATCACCGTGAAGACCACCGATGCCCTGGAAAAGGCCTTTGTCGAGGAAGTCAGCCACAACTACCTCTACAAGGACGGCAACGAATATATCTTCATCAACAACGAGACCTATGACCAGATCAGCCTGACCGAGGCGATGATCGGCGATGGCATCGGGTTCCTGCAGGAAAATGCCGAGTGCAAGATCCTGATGTTTGACGGCAAGGCGGTGAGCATCACGCTGCCGACGCGCGTCACCATGGCGATCGTGTCGACCGAGCCGGTGGTGAAGGGGCAGACCGCATCGTCGAGCTACAAGCCGGCGATCGTGGAATCGGGCGCCCGCGTGATGGTGCCGCCGCACATCGAGGCTGGCACCCGCATCGTGATCAACACCGAGGATTCCAGCTACGTCGAGCGCGCCAAGGATTGAGGCGGCGCACGATTTGCGCAACAATGAGGGGTCGGCCGCAAGGCCGGCCCTTTTTCGTTGCGCGCGACGGTCTTACTGATTTTTTCGATTGATGCGGCCACGACAATCAATTTCCTGACTGTAACACCACAGCGTTACCCTGCGGACATCGGGGCAAGCCCGGATTGCAGAACAGGGAGAAACGCTGAATGTCGAACCGTTTCGTGTCGCTTGTCGCGCTGGCCATCGCCAGCCTTGGTGCCACCGGCGCCGCAGCCATGGAGGCAAACATGAACGCCAATACGTCCAATCAATTCTGGTGGCCCGAACTGGTCGATCTGTCGCCGCTGCGCCAACAGGCGCCGCAGTCCAACCCCTATGGGCCGGACTTTGATTACGGCAAGGAATTCCTCAAGCTCGATCTGAAGGCGGTGAAGGCCGATATTGCCAAGGTGCTGACCACCAGCCAGCCGTGGTGGCCGGCCGACTATGGCAATTATGGCCCATTCTTCATCCGCATGGCCTGGCACAGCGCCGGCACCTATCGCATCGGCGATGGCCGTGGCGGTGCCGGTGGCGGCCAGCAGCGCTTCGAACCGCTCAATTCGTGGCCGGACAACGGCAACCTCGACAAGGCCCGCCGCCTGCTGTGGCCGGTGAAGGCCAAATATGGCCGCGCCCTTAGCTGGGCCGATCTGATGGTGCTGGCCGGCAACGTGTCTCTGGAAACCATGGGCTTCAAGACGTTCGGTTTTGCCGGTGGCCGTGCCGACGACTGGGAGGCCGACAAGGTCTACTGGGGCCCGGAAAACAAGATGCTGGACGACAAGCGCTACAGCGAGGGCCGCAAGCTGGCCAACCCGCTTGGCGCTGTGCAGATGGGCCTTATCTATGTGAATCCGGAAGGTCCCAATGGCGTGCCTGATCCGATGGCCGCCGCCCACGATATCCGCGAAACCTTTGGCCGCATGGCGATGAACGACGAGGAAACCGCCGCGCTGATCGCCGGTGGCCACACGTTCGGGAAAGCGCATGGTGCGGCTTCGGCCAGCAATGTCGGCAAGGAGCCGGCCGCCGAAAGCCTCGAGAAGCAGGGCTTTGGCTGGGAAAACAAGCATGGCACCGGCGTGGGCGCTGATGCCATCACCTCGGGCCTGGAAGGCGCCTGGTCAGCCTCGCCCACCCAGTGGACGATGCAGTATCTCGAAAATCTTTACGGCAACGAATGGGTGCAGACCAGGAGCCCGGCCGGCGCCATTCAGTGGGAGCCCAAGGACGCGGCGAACAAGAAATTCGTGCCCGATGCACACCGCGAGGGCGTCTATCACGCGCCGATCATGTTCACGACCGACCTCGCGCTGCGCACTGATCCTTCCTACAAGAAGATCACCCAGGGTTGGCTGAAGAACCCCAAGGCGTTCGAGGATGCCTTTGCCCGCGCCTGGTTCAAGCTGACCCATCGCGACATGGGCCCGCACGCCCGCTACCTGGGGCCGGACGCGCCCAAGGAGGTGTTGAGCTGGCAGGATCCGGTGCCGCCGGTGGATCATCCTCTGGTCACGGATGTCGATGTTGCCAGCCTGAAGCAGACCGTGCTGGCCAGTGGCCTGACTGTGCCCGAACTCGTCCGCACCGCCTGGGCGGCCGCGGCCAGCTATCGCAACACGGACATGCGCGGCGGCGTCAATGGTGGCCGGCTGCGGCTTGCCCCGCAGAAGGACTGGGCAGTCAACAACCCGGCCGAACTGGCAAAGGTGCTGCCGGTGCTGTCGAAGGTGCAGACCGATTTCAACAAGGCCGCGCCCGGCGGCCGCAAGATCAGCCTGGCGGATCTGATCGTGCTGGCCGGCAATGCCGCGGTGGAAAAGGCGGCGGCCGATGCCGGCGTGCCGGTCACGCTCAGCTTCACGCCGGGCCGCACCGACGCCAGCCAGGCCCAGACCGACGTTGACAGCTTCAGCGCGCTCGAACCCAAGGCCGATGGCTTCCGCAACTACTGGACGGCGGCCAGCCCCTACAACCCGACCCAGGCGCTGGTCGATCGCGCCAACCTGCTGGGCGTGACCGTGCCGGAAATGACCGCGCTGGTCGGCGGCCTGCGCGCGCTCGACGCCAATGCCGGCGGCAGCAAGGTTGGGGTGTTCACCGCGCGGCCGGGCGTGCTGACCAACGACTGGTTCGTCAACCTGCTCAGCATGGACACCAAGTGGCAGAAATCAGCCACCGATGGTCTCTATGATGGGGTGGACCGGGCGACCGGTGCCAAGAAGTGGACGGCGAGCCCGGTGGACCTGCTGTTCGGCAGCCACAGCGAACTGCGCGCCGTCGCCGAAGTCTATGGCGCGTCTGACGGCCACAAGCAGCTGGTGCAGGACTTTGCCAAGGCTTGGACCAAGGTGATGAACAAGGACCGCCTTGGTCGCTGATGGTTGATCCGGCCCAGTGTTCCGGGCTGTGATCGGGCGGCGCTTCTCCCCCCGGGAAGCGTCGCCCTTCTTGTGCGGCCAACACCGCCGGCTTGCATTTTGCGCCGGTCAGCGCATCTTCGCTGCTCTGCTGCGGAGGAGGACGCCCATGCACCGTGCCCTGATGATCGCGACCGCCCTGTCGCTGGCCGCCAGCCCGGCGTTGGCGGCACCCTGCAAGGATGCAAAGGGCAAGTTTATCAAATGCCCGCCGGCGGTAACGGCCAGCGTGGTCAAGGGCAAGGACGGCAAGTGCCGCTTTGCGTCCGGGCCGAAGAAAGGCCAGTTCACCAAGTGCGTGTGAGGCTGCGGCCTCAGGCGCGGCCCGAATAGAGCAGGTGGCCCGGCCCCAACCGGTCGAGCACCAGCGCCGCATCGTCGGCGCTGAAGGCGAAGCAGCCTTCGCTGCGGCCCAATTTGCCGGTCTGCTGCAAGACCCCCGGTTCGCAATACCAGGCGCCGTGGATGACGATGGCGCGGGCCTGCGCCGTGCTGTTTTCAGGGTCCAGCCCGATCAGACGCCGTGAGCGGCCGTGCTGGCCCACATAGGTCTCGCCGGTGAGATAGGCGCCGGCACTGCTGGCCGCTGAACCCGGCTGCGGCGAGAAACGCTGCAGATACCCTGTGTGCGCCGGATCGGAGCCGCGGCCATGGGCGACGCGCAGCGCCGTCACTGCGCCGCTGTCGGGCGCATAGAGGAAGAAGCGCGGGAAGGCGCTGTGCAGGCTGTAATCGGCGATGGCGACCAGGTCGCGGGCGCTGATCTGGCTGCCATGCTTCGCCAGCGCCGCGCGGGCGCCATCGAGCAGCCGGGGATGCGGCGCCGCGGCCTGCGGCAAGGACGCCAGCGCCGGGCTTGCGGC
>NZ_WNJP01000103.1 GCF_009733735.1 Sandarakinorhabdus oryzae
TGAGCGCCGCCGCCACCGCCGCCGCTGCCAGCCGCCATGGCGCCCAGGGCAGCGCGAACCAGATCAGGATGCCGGCCGCCAGCGCCACCGGCAGCCACAGCGGCAGGTGCGCGCGTTCGGCATCGAGCCAGCGGTCCCAGCCGGCCGTCAGCGCCGCTGCCCTTGTTTGTGTGTCTGCCGTGCTTCTGCTAACCACCCGCGCGTTCCGTGACCCCTCCCGGCCACGACCCTGAAGTCACAGGATTGGATGAAACGCGCATGAGCGCAAGAAAAGTCGTCACCCGCTTTGCCCCCTCACCCACCGGGTTCCTGCACATCGGCGGCGCCCGCACCGCGCTGTTCAACTGGCTGTTTGCCCGCCACCACGGCGGCGAATTCCAGTTGCGCATCGAGGATACCGATCGCGCCCGCTCCACCGAGCCGGCGATCGCGGCGATTCTGGATGGCATGCGTTGGCTCAATCTGAATTGGGATGGCGAGGTCGTCTATCAGTTCAGCCGCGCCGCCCGCCATGCCGAGGTGGCGCACCAGTTGCTGGCCGCCGGCCAGGCCTATCGCTGCTATGCGACGCCCGAGGAGCTGGCCGAATTGCGCGAGCAGCAGCGCGCGGCGAAGCAGCCGATGCGCTATGACGGGCGCTGGCGCGACCGCACCGACTGGCCGAACGATGCGCCCTATGTGATCCGCTTGAAGGCCCCGCGCGAAGGCAGCGTGACCATCGACGATCAGGTGCAGGGCCCGGTGACGGTGAACAATGCCGAGCTCGATGATTTCGTGCTGCTGCGCTCCGATGGCACCCCCACCTACATGCTGGCCGTGGTGGTGGACGATCACGACATGGGCGTGACGCACGTGATTCGCGGCGATGATCACCTCAACAACGCCTTCCGCCAGCTGGCGCTTATCCGCGCCATGGGCTGGCCGGAGCCGGTCTATGCCCATATCCCGCTGATCCATGGTGCGGACGGGGCAAAACTGTCGAAGCGGCACGGCGCGCTGGGCGTCGATGCCTATCGTGACGAGCTCGGCCTGCTGCCGGAAGCGGTGGAGAATTACCTGTTGCGCCTGGGCTGGGGTCATGGCGATGCCGAGATCATCAGCCGTGACGAAGCCGTGCAGTGGTTTGAGCTGGCCGGCGTCGGCCGCTCGCCGTCGCGCTTTGACATGAAGAAGCTGGAGAACCTCAACGGCCACTATATGCGCCTGGCCGACGACGCCCGGCTGGTGGACCTGATCGCGCCGCGGGTCGCTGCGGCACTGGGCCGCGAGATCAGCGATTCCGACGGGGCGCTTTTGCAGCGCACCATGCCGGAATTGAAGAAACGCGCCAACAACCTCAATGATTTGGCAGGCAGCAGCCTTTTCTATCTTCGCAGCCGCCCAATCCCCATGGACGAAGGCGCCGCCAAGCTGCTAGCGTCTGCGACACCGGGTCTGCTTGACCGCGCCCGGGCACGATTCGCCGCCCAGGATGACTGGACGGCCGCCGCCTTGGAGCAGGTGGCGCGTGCGCTGGCAGAAAGCGAAGGCGCCAAGCTTGGCCAGATCGCCCAGCCGCTGCGCGCCGCTGTAACCGGTTCGGCCCAATCGCCCGGACTGTTCGAGGTGCTCGAAGTGTTGGGCAGGGATGAAGTGCTGGGGCGGATTGACGACGCACTGGCAAACTGAGTGAAGGGAAGAGAGCCATGACGGCCACGATCGGCATTGATGGAAAAACCGCCGAATATCCGGTGCACCAGGGCAGTGTGGGCCCGGAAGTCATTGATATCCGAAAGCTCTATGGCAACACCGGCCGCTTCACCTTCGATCCCGGCTTTACCAGCACGGCGTCGTGCGAATCCAAGATCACCTACATCGATGGCGACCAAGGCATATTGCTCCACCGCGGCTACCCGATCGAGCAGCTGGCCGAGCAGTCGAGCTTCCTCGAAGTCGCCTATCTGCTGCTGAACGGCGATCTGCCCAGCCAGACCGAACATGACGAGTTCAAATATCTGATCACGCGCCACACCATGGTGCATGAACAGCTCGCCACCTTCTATCGCGGCTTCCGCCGTGATGCCCACCCGATGGCGGTGATGTGCGGGGTCGTTGGTGCGCTTTCGGCCTTCTATCACGATTCGACCGACATCCATGATCCCAAGCAGCGCGAGATCGCCTGCCACCGGCTGATCGCCAAGATGCCGACGATCGCGGCGATGGCCTATAAATATTCCGTCGGTCAGCCCTTCCTCTATCCCGACAACTCGTTGAGCTATACAGGCAATTTCCTGCGTATGACGTTCGGCGTGCCGGCCGAGCCCTACATCATCAACCCGGTGGTGGAAGACGCGCTGGACAAGATCTTCATCCTGCACGCCGATCACGAGCAGAACGCCTCCACCTCCACCGTGCGCCTCGCCGGCTCGTCGGGCGCCAACCCGTTTGCCTGCATCGCTGCCGGCATCGCCTGCCTGTGGGGCCCGGCGCATGGCGGCGCCAACGAGGCGGCGCTGGAAATGTTGCGCACCATCGGCCGGCCGGAGCGGATTCCGGAGTTTATTGCCCGCGCCAAGAACAAGGATGACCCGTTCCGGCTGATGGGCTTTGGCCACCGCGTTTACAAAAACTATGATCCGCGCGCCAAGGTGCTCGGCGCTGCCGCGACCAAAGTGCTGGATACGCTGGGCATTTCCGATCCGGTGCTCGACACCGCGCGCGAGCTCGAGCGCATCGCGCTGTCCGATGATTATTTCATCGAGAAGAAGCTTTATCCCAACGTCGATTTCTATTCCGGCATCATCCTGTCGGCCATCGGTTTCCCCACCTCGATGTTCACGGCGCTGTTTGCGCTGGCGCGCACCACTGGCTGGATCGCGCAGTGGACCGAGATGATGGAGGACAAGGAACAGAAGATCGGCCGTCCGCGCCAGCTCTACACCGGCCATCCGCGCCGTGATTATGTGCCCTTGAACCAGCGCGGCTGAGCTTTTCCGCGCGATTCCTGTGGATATCCTTGGCAAAGGGGGCTGGCGGCTTGAACGCTGGCCCCTTTCCTGTTTTGGTGACCGTCGATGGACGATCCCTTCTCGCCCCTGCCGCCGCGCCGCTGGCCCTGGCAGCTCGCGATAGCCGCCAGCCTGGTCTGGGCCGCGGCACTGCTGCTCAATGCGGCAGCGGGCGCTGGCTTGGTCACCCTGCCCCCCGGCCTCTTGAAACTCCTGCCGCTGCTGCTCGGCCTGATGGCGCCGATCGCGGTCATATTGCTCGCCATGCAGCACTTGCGCGATGCGGGCGCGGTTGCCGCGGCGCGTGCCGCCATTGCCGACACCCGCACCACCCAGGCCGCCGAATATCTGGAAACCAGCGCCAGCGCGCTGGCCCGTCTGGAAGAGCAGCTGGCCGCCACCACCCAGCGCCTGCAGGATCTGCACGCTCCCATTGCCAGCCATGCCGATGCGGCCCAAGCCGTCGCCGGCGCCCTCGACAGCGCCAACAGCCGCCTTGCCGAAACCGTGGCGCGCGCGACCGCGGCCAGCAGCAATGTCGCCGCCGCGGTGCCGGCCGCCACCAGCCAGGCTGAAACCCTCATCGAACTGCTCAGCCGCATCGACAACCAGTTGCGCGGCCAGCTGGCCGAAACCGAAACACTGCTCGCCGGCCTCTACACCCGCGCCAGCGAAGCCGAGGCCGAGGCTCGCCGCGCCGGCCAGGCCAGCCGCGGCGAAATCAACGCGCTGACCGAAGCCAGCCAGTCCGGCCTCGCCGCCATGGCGAGCGCGGCTGCCCAGGCCCGCGATGCCATCGAAACCCCGATCGGCGCGCTGAACAGCGCCATTGATGATGCCTTCACCCGCACCAGCCAGTCGGTCGAGCAGACCCGCGAAGCCGTGCACGCCCAGACCAGCGCCATGCTGGCCAGCGTCGAACAGGCGCGCACCGCGCTCGCTCATATCGGCGGCGAGGCGGCACGCGCGCTCGACGAACGGCTGGAGGCACTGCAACAGTTGACCGGCCGCATCGTCGGCGAGATCGAAGCCAGCAGCCAGAGCGCCGCCGCGCTGGTCGACGACCTCGGCACCCGCATCGAGGCGCTGGAAGGCCGTCTCGCCGCCGCCATTGCCAGCAACAGCGAGGCGCTGGCCGGGCTAGACAGCCGGGTGGCCGCCGCCAGCGAACGTGTTGCAACGCTTGCCGAGCCAGTGGCCGGCGCCGATCAGGCACTGGCCGCTGTGCAGCTGCGGCTGGAAGCCATGGGCGCAGAAGCCAGCCGCACCATCGCCTTGTTCGAGGGCCAGTTGCCGGCCGGCGAACAGCAGGTCAGCGCACTGCGCGGCCAGATCGCCGGGCTGGAAGCCCAGCTGGCCAGCATCAAGGAACAAGCCGCCCTGCTGGCCGAGCCACTTGAAGCCGGCAGCGCCACCCTCACCCAGGCCAGCGACCGCCTGACCAGCGCCCGCGAGACGCTGACCGCCACCACCGCCGAACTGACCGACGCCATCGCGCACGCGCAGGAACAGATGCGCGCCCTGGAAGACGATACCAGCCGGCTCAGCCTGACCGCGTCGGGCGAATTGATCGAAACCTTCGGCCGCGTGCGTGAAGTGGCCGACGGGGCTGCCGGCGCCATGCGCAGCGCGCTGGCCGGCGTGGTCCTGGAAGCCGAGGAGGCGCTCGACAAGGCCGCCATCAGCCGCACCGAAACCGCCTTCGCTGGCCCGATCCGCGACCGCATCGACGAGTTGGTGGAGGCGCAGGGCCGCGCCAGCGCCGCCGCCCAGGCCGCTGCCGAGCGCGTGGCTGAACGGCTGCTCGGCCTCACCCGCACCCTGTCGGAAGTCGAAGCCCATGTGGACGCGGTTGAAACCCGCGCCGAAGTCCGGGCGCGCAACGCGCTGGGCCGCCGCGCCAACGGCCTGATCGACAGCCTGCAATCCAGTGCCATCGATCTGGCCAAGCTGCTCGACTACGACATCGACGACAAGACCTGGGCCGATTATGCCGCCGGCGACGCCAGCGCCATCGCCCGCCGCCTCGCCCACGGCCTCGACAGCGGCGCCGGCCGCCAGTTCGTGCGTCATTATACCCACGATGCCGAATTCCGCGCCGAAGCCAGCCGCTATCTGCAGGAATTCGAATCATTGGTCGCCGACGTGGTGCCGGAGCGCGGCGGTGAGGCACTGGGGGCGACGCTGCTGTCATCCACCTTGGGCAAGCTTTATCTCGCCATCGGGCAAGCGGCGGGGCGGTTCAACTAAGAGTGCAAGAGGGCCTCCGGCGGGCAGGGGCTGAGCCCCTGCACCCACTTTCGCTGGTGCTGTCCGTAACACCGTTGTGTCGTGCTTGATCCGGCATTTCCTGAACGGTGCCGCTCGTCCACGTTCTGATGGAGAATGACATGGCACGCATATTGGTGACGGGCGCCCGCCGCGGCATTGGCCGCGAAATCACGCTCATACTGGGCCGCGCTGGTCACGAAGTGATTGCCAGCATGCGCGACCCCAGTGGCTGCGACCTGGCCAATATCGCGGCGCAGGAAGGCCTGGCGATCAGCCTGGCAGCGCTCGACGTGGATGATGATGCCTCGGTCGCCGCGCTGTTCGCGAAGCCGAGCATGGTCAGCGTCGACGTGTTGATCAACAATGCCGGTATTCTGTCCATGAATGCCTTGGAGGATGAGTCCCTCGCCACGATGCAGGCCGTGATGAACACCAATTTCTTCGGTCCGGTGCGCTGCATGAAGGCCGTGATACCGGCAATGCGCGAACGTGGGAGCGGACTAATCATCAACATCAGCTCGATCTCCGGGCGGATGGCCATCTTTGCCCAGAGCGCCTACGGCCCATCGAAATTTGCGCTGGAAGCGGTCAGCGAAATTGCGGCCCAGGAGCTGGCGCCCTTTGGTGTGCGGGTCGCGCTCGTCGAACCCGACATTACCGCCACCGACATGACCATGGCCGATCTTCCGCAGCCGCGCGCCGACAGCGACTATGCCAGCGGTCGGCGCATGCTCGCCCTGAATGCCGACTCCGACAAGGCGACGCCACCCGCCATGGTGGCCGGCGCGGTGCTGGATATCGTCAGCGGCCGCAACACTGCCTTCCGGACCCCTGTTGGTTACAATGCGCAGATGTTCATCGACATGCGCGCACGGATGGGCGACGCAGCCTGGATCGGGATGAACGACACGCTGGACGACGGCGAGTTCGTCGCGCGGATGACGGCGGCGATGCAGGGCTGAGCGGCAGCGGTTCAGAGGAAAGAGTCTTCGCTCCACCTCTGATCAGGCTTGACTGTGGCGCGGCTGACGACTCTGTGCCCGGAATCGTGGAACCAGTGTTCCGATCGCCCTGCTAGCGGGCACTTCTGTCCTCGACGGCACGATGGTCGCGTCCGCAATGGCCACAGATCTTGCGCGGCCACGGATAATACCATGCCATGAAATCCTTGCTGCTGCGAAAAGGCGTCAGGCCGCAATTTGGGCAGCGAAACACGAGCATCATGAAGATCCCGTGACTCAACCAGAAGCCGCCACCGATCAACACGCCTGTCGGCCCAAAACGCTGTTCGAGAAAGCTGATCCAAAAGGGAAAACTAAAAAATAAAATCAAAAACCACGTGGTAAATAGCCAGCATTTTGCGTAGAGAGACATGTTTTTTCATGCCATATTTAGGTCATTTTGACAATGTTTACAGACCGCCGCTGTGGCGGCATCACCATGTTGGGCCTGCGCCAAAATGAAAGCCGAGTAGTTCGACTACACATTCAGGAATAGTCGCCATCTCCCCAAGTGGGAAAGATGATGAGCAAGGCAATCAGCAACAGAGGCGCTTGAATCAAGGGGTTCTCTCGTCCGGCAAGGCCAGCTCCTGTAACGCAAGCGATGACAACGACCGCCCTGATCCAAATGGGCCAGCCTGCGAGCAGCCTCACCCCGCCTTCTCCGGCGCATAAGGCCCGTGGTTGCGCCAGAAGGGCACATCGTTCACGCCCACCCAGCCTTCGATATAATTGGCCATGAACAGGCCGAACAAGATGGCGCTTATCAGCGTCGTCCACGCCAACTTCTTGCCGATCATCGGGTTGCTGGGGGCGGAACTGGCCTGGCCGGCGACCGTGTCGCTGCCATCCTCATCGGGCGTGCGCACGCCGAAGGGCAGCACTGCGAACAGGGTCAGCGTCCAGAACAGGAGATAGATTGCCAGGGCAGACTGCGGCTTCACGGCTGATGTCTCAAAGGCGCGTCACCTGCACGTCGGTCACCGGCTTCTTGCCGGTCCAGTCACGCGCCACGCGGCGGACGGCGAGACGGATGGCTTCAGCATAGGGTTCGGGCTTCTTGGGATCGGCCTTGGCAGCGGCCTTTTCGGCGGCTTCGGCGCATTCGGCGAGAAAGTCGTCCTTGTCTTCTTCCACCGGCACGCCGTGGGCGCTGACCCTGGGCGTGGCCGCCGGCAGGCCGTTCTTGCCGACCACGACGCTCACCGCGATCAGGCCATATTGGCTCATGCGCCGGCGCTCGACGATGGTGGCGCCATCGGCGGGCAGGATGACATCACCATCCAGCACCAGCCGCCCGGCCGGTTCATGGCTGAGCAGATGGGGGCCATCGGGGGCGAGGCGGATGGCGCTGCCGTTGATCGGCACCATCGCTTTCGGCACGCCGCACTCCTTGGCCAGCTTGGCATGCTCTTCCATGTGGCGGCGCTCGCCGTGCACCGGGATGGCGATTTCGGGCCTGATCCATTCATACATGGCTTCCAGTTCCGGCTGGCCGGGGTGGCCAGAGACATGGACGTGGGCCTGCTTCTCGGTGACGATATCGATGCCGCGCGTCGCCAGCGCGTTCTGGACGCGGCCGATGCTGAGTTCATTGCCGGGAATCTGCTTGGAGGAATAAACGACGAGATCGCCAGGCTCCAGCCGCAGCTTCGGGTGGCTGCCTTCGGCAATGCGGGAAAGCGCCGCCATCGGTTCGCCCTGCGCGCCGGTGCACAGGATCAACACCTTGTTGCGCGGCAGGCCCATCGCCGTGTCCCAATCAATGGGTTCGGGCAGGTCCTTGAGGTAGCCGGTGGCGCGGGCGACCTTGACGATGCGGTCCATCGAGCGGCCGGCGAGCACCAGTTCGCGGCCCGCCGCCTTGGCGACTTGGCCCAGCGTGGCGAGGCGGGCGGCGTTGCTGGCAAAGGTCGTCACCAGCACGCGGCCGGACTTGCGCGCCTTGATCAGCCGCATCAGGCCATCCTTGACGTCGCTTTCGCTGCCGCTGGCCTCCGGGTTGAAGACGTTGGTGGAATCGCCGATCAGCGCCAGGATGCCGCTGTCGCCGATGCGCTTCAGCTCGGCGGCGGTGGCCGGCGTGCCCAGCATCGGCGCATCGTCCAGCTTCCAGTCACCGGTGTGGAAGATGCGGCCATAGGGCGTGTCGATAATCAGCGCGTTGCCTTCCGGGATGGAGTGGGCAAGCGCGACATAGGTGAAACCGAACGGGCCAAGCTTGAGCGTGCCGCCCATCGGGATGATGTTGAGCTTGACCTCGCGGTCGAGGCCCTCCTCCTCCAGCTTCTTGGCGATCAGGCCGGCGGTGAACGGCGTCGCATAGAGCGGCACCTTCAGATCGGCAGCCAGATAGGGAATGGCGCCGATATGATCCTCGTGCCCGTGGGTGAGCACGATGCCGAGCAGATCCTTGCGGCGCTCCTCGATGAAGGCGAGATCGGGCAGCACCACGTCGATGCCCGGATAACGCGGATCGCCGAAGGTCATGCCCAGATCGACCATCACCCATTTGCCCTGGCAGCCATAGAGATTGACGTTCATGCCAATCTCGCCGGACCCGCCCAGGGGCAGGAAAATCAGCTCGTCACCTGGGGTCATTATTTTTGTGTCTTTGCGTTCAACTGGTGGAGGCGGATGAGACCGCGGATGGTCAGGTCGCCGTCGACATGGGCTATGGCAGTGGTGTGGCGCTGGAACAAGGTGGCAAGACCGCCCGTGGCGATCACGGTGACGGGGCCAGCGATTTCCTGGGACAGGCGGCGCACCAGCCCTTCGATCAGGCCGACATAGCCCCAGAACACGCCCGACTGCATGGCGTGGACGGTGCCCTTGCCAATGGCGCCCTGGTTGCCGGGTGGCGGTTCTACCGCGATGCGCGGCAGCTTGGCGGCGGCCTGGTAGAGCGCGTCCATCGAAAGATTGATGCCCGGAGCGATCGCCCCGCCCTGATAAGCGCCATCGGCGGAGACGACATCGAAGGTGGTGGCGGTGCCAAAATCGACGATGATCAGGTCCCCCGGCCACTGGGCGTGGGCAGCGACCGCGTTGACCAGGCGATCGGCACCGACTTCGGCCGGGTTGGGCAGATCGATGCGCAGCCCCAGGTTGATCGCGCCGACGGCGACGACATCGGGTTCGACCTCGAAATATTTGCGGCACAGGCGTTGCAGGTTGAACAGGGTCTGCGGCACCACGGTAGAGATGATCGCGGCATCGACACTGCCCATGGCAACGCCTTCCAGCGCCATCAGCTGGTGCAGCCACACGGCATATTCATCGGCGGTGCGCTGGCCATCGGTGGAGATGCGCCAGCGGTGCACGATCTCGTCGCCTGCGCAGAGCGCGAAGACGATGTTGGTGTTGCCGACGTCAATGGCGAGCAGCATGGGCTCTCTCCCCGATCACAAGGCAAAGACTTCGCCGGCGTGGATGGCACGGGTGGCGCCATCGTCAAGCCGCATCAGCAGCGCACCATCATCGGCGAGGCCGGCAAAGACGCCTTCCGGGCTCTCTTCGCCCAGCCGCGCCACGATGCGGCTGCCCACGCCGGCGGCGCGCGCCAGCCAGGCGGCGCGGATCGGTGCGAAGCCCTGCGCCGCCCAGACACCGCGCCAATGG
>NZ_WNJP01000104.1 GCF_009733735.1 Sandarakinorhabdus oryzae
GCCGGGCTGGTGGCCAGCAGCAGGCCCGAAACGCCCAGCAGCAGGTGCGCGCGGACCAACGCCGGGCCAGCCGCGGGCAACCGGCGGCCAGCGCCCGGCAGCGGCTGGACCCCGTTGGCCTCAGTTTGCGTGCTGAATATCGTCGTCATTTCCCCGCTCCCCGCCCTGCTGGCCTATGTTTGGTGACAAGCTGAAGACGCTAATGTATACAAAAATGCGCACTGGCAAGCGGGCTTTCGTCCGTTTCGCTGCAAAGCCACGCCAGCGCGACCATTTTGCAACAGGGGAACCATGGCCGCTTCCGCCTCCAGCGCCCGCAGCGCCGCCGCCGCGGCCGCCAGTGCCTCCGCCAGCGCCTCTGAACGCGCCTATGCCGAGATCAGGGGGCTGATCCTGGCCGGCGACGCCAGCCCCGGCACGCCGCTGCGCGAGGAGGCGCTGGCCGATATCGTTGGCGTATCGCGCACCCCGGTGCGTGAGGCGCTGCGCCGGCTGGAAGCCGAACATTATGCCTCGCGCACCCCCGGCGGCCGCCTCGTCGTGGCCAATTGGGACAATGACGATGTCGCTGAAATCTTTGCCCTGCGCGCCATGCTGGAAGGCCATGCCGCCGCCCGCGCCGCACGCCGGATGACGCCGGGGCAGCTCGCCGAACTGAAATTCTGCAACGCCGCCATCGAAGCCGCCGTGGCCCAGCCGCAGCCCGACATCGCCAGGTTCCTCGCCGAAAACCGGCGTTTTCACGACCTGATCCTCAGCGCATCGGGCTCGGCGCGGCTGGCCACCATGCTGGCCGGATTGGTGGAACAGGCCATCGTGCGGCGCACCGCCACCCGCTATGATCAGGCCGATCTGGTGCGCTCAGCGCATGAACATGGCCAGCTGATCCAGGCCTTTGCCGCCCATGATGAAGACTGGGCGCGGGCGGTGATGACCGCCCATATCCGCCGCGCGCTGCACGCCTTTCAGGATGCAAGCCGTTCGAAATAGGCGATGATTTCGTCAATACCGCGCAGTTCTGCGGTCTTGGCGGCCAGGTCGAACAGATTGGCCTCGTGCACCGCTGCCAGCCGGTCGCCCACGCCTTCCCGCACGATCACCGGCACGAACCCGTGGCAGATGGCATCGACGGCCGAGGCGCGCACGCAGCCGGAGGTGGAGAGGCCGCAGATCGCCAGCGTGTCGATGCCTGCGCTGTTCAGCCGCATCGCGAGATCGGTGCCGAAAAAGGCGGAGGGATATTGCTTGGTGATGACCGTCTCGCCGGGCGCCGGCGCCAGTGGCGACTCGAAATCGCCAAGCGGACTGCCAGCTTCGAAGACCTTCAGCGCCGCGATCTTGCGGAAGAACACCCCGCCATCGGCGCCGCCCGGCTGGTACTCCACGCGGGTGTGAAACACCGGCACGCCGTGGGCGCGGGCTGCGGCCAACACCTGCGCGGCGGCATCGCGGGCCGTCTCGACGCCGGCATAGAGCGGCGAGTCCGGAGCGAAATAGGCGCGGGCAAAATCGATCATCAGCAGCGCCGGCCGCAGGCCCAGTGCGAGCCCCTGGCCGAACCCGGCGGCGGCATAATCAGCTTGCCGATTGGCGTCAGTCACGATTTCTCCTGTCCGCGCCGTCTATACAGGCGCACATGCACTTTGTATACAAAACCCCATGTCCGCCGCCACCCCCTTCCCCACCGATCCGGTGTCAATCGTCGAGGTTTCGCCCCGCGATGGCCTGCAGAACGAGGCGACGCTGGTCTCGAGTGACCACAAGCTGGCCTTGATTGGCCATCTGGTGGCCATGGGTGCCCGCCGTGTCGAAGTGGTGTCCTTCGTCAATCCGCGCCGCGTGCCCCAGATGGCCGATGCCGAAACCGTGGCGCAGGGCCTCCCGGCAGCGCCCGGCGTGCGCTTCATCGGCCTGTGCCTGAACGAACGCGGGGTGGCCCGGGCCATCGCCACACAGGCCAATCCGCGGCCGCTTGATGAGGCCGGCTGCGTGCTGGTGGCGAGCGACACGTTTGGTGTCGTCAACCAGGGCCAGACCATCGCTGATGGCATCACCGCCAACGCCGCCATGCTGAAGATGGCCAGAGATGCCGGGCTTTACGCCCAGGTGACGATCAGCGCCGCCTTCGGCTGCCCCTATGAAGGGCCGGTGCCGGCTGAGCGCGTGGTCGAATTGGCCAAGCGCATGGCCGATGCCGGCGCGCAGGAAATCGCCCTGGCCGATACGATCGGTGTCGGCGTGCCAAGCCAGGTGGGCGATCTCACCGCCCGCGTGATCGAGGCCATCGCCCCCATCCCCATCCGCCTGCACCTGCACGACACCCGCGGGCTGGCCCCGGCCAATGCCTGGGCCGGATACCAGGCCGGTTGCCGCACCTTCGATTCGGCGCTGGGCGGCCTCGGCGGCTGCCCGTTCGCGCCCGGCGCGGCCGGCAATGTCGGCACCGAGGAACTGCTCTATCTCTTTGGCCGGTCAGGCATTGCCACCGGCTATGATCTTGAAACCACGCTGGACGCCAATCGCTGGTTTGCCGCCATCATGGGCCGGGCGCTGCCCAGCCGGGCAGGCAAGGCCGGTGACTTCGTCGCGCGACCCATTCCCACCGGAGCAAACACGTGAGCTATCGCCTTGGAGTCGACGTCGGTGGCACTTTCACCGACCTGATCGTGATTGACGAGGCGACGGGCCGCGCCGTGCGCGACAAGGTGCCCTCCACCCCGCATGATCCGTCCGAGGCGGTGATTGCTGGCGCCCGCCAACTGGCGGAAAAGGCCGGCATTTCGGCCACGGACCTGTCGCTGTTCCTGCACGGCACCACGGTCGCCACTAATGCCGTGCTGGAACACAAGATCGCCCGCGTCGGCCTGATCGTCACCGAAGGCTATCGCCATATATTGCAGATCGCCCGCAGCCTTGTTCCCGGCGGGCTGGCCGCGTGGATCGTGTGGCCCAAGCCCACCCCGATGGCGCCGCTGGAAGCCACGATCGAGGCCGCCGAGCGCATCGGCGCCGATGGCGCCATCGTGCGCCCGCTGGACGAAGCGGCGCTGCGCCAGAGCCTGAAGCGGCTGGCCGAGGAGAAGGTGGAGGCGATCACCGTCTGCCTGATCAACAGCTACATGAACGACGCCCATGAACGCCGCGTCGCTGAAATCTGCGCCGAGGAATTGCCCGGCATCCCGGTCTCGGTATCAGCCGACATCCTGCCCGAGATGCAGGAATATGAGCGGGCGTTGACCACGGTCGCCAACAGCGCCGTGCGCCCGACCGTGTCGCGCTATGTCGGCAATCTTGAAGCCGCGCTGAAGGATTGGGGCACGCCGGCCAAGCTGTCGCTGCTGCGCTCCGACGGCGGGCTCATGTCCGCCGAAAAGAGCCGCACCGCGCCGGTCAACCTGCTGATGTCCGGCCCGGCCGGCGGTGTCGCCGGCGCGGTGTGGATCGCCAAGAACGCCGGCTTCCCCAACGTGTTGACGCTGGACATGGGCGGCACCTCCACCGACGTCGCCCTGATCGAGGATTACCAGCCGCGCCTGCGCCGTGAGACCAGCGTCGGCCACCTCACCGTCCGCGCCTCCTCGCTGGACGTGAAGACGGTGGGCGCCGGCGGCGGCTCCATTGCCACCGTGCCGGAGCTGACAAAGGCGCTGCGTGTTGGCCCGCAATCGGCGGGCGCCGTGCCTGGCCCAGCCGCCTATGGCCGCGGCGGCGAACTGCCGACCGTCACCGATGCGAATGTCGTGCTCGGCTATCTGCCGGAAAACCTGCTCGGCGGCACCTTCAAGCTGGATCGCGAGGCCTCCAAGCGCGCGGTGCAGACCGTGGCCGACGCGCTCGGCCTGCCGCTGCTCGAAGCCGCTGCCGGCATCATCGCCATCGTCAACGAAACCATGTTTGGCGCGCTGCGGCTGGTGTCCGTCCAGCAGGGCTATGATCCGCGCGATTTCGCGCTGATGGCGTTTGGCGGCGCCGGGCCGCTGCACGGCAATGCCATGGGCATGCTGATGGGGTCGTGGCCAGTGATCATTCCGCCCTCGCCCGGCGTGCTGTGCGCCTATGGCGATGCCACCACCCGCCTGCGTGTCGATGCCCAGCGCAGCTTCAACCGGCTGGTGACCCAAACCAGCGATGCCGAAGTCGGCGCGGTGATCGACGAGCTGATCGCCCAGACCAGCGCCGAACTGGCGGCCGAAGGCGTTGCCGCCAGCGACATCGAGATCCGCGTCGAGATCGACGTGCGCTACGCCGGCCAGGCCTTCGAGGTGCCGCTCTACTCGCCGCCGGGTTCCACCATCGACAGCCTTGCCGAACGCTTCGATGCGGAGCACAAACGGCTGTTCACCTTCAACCTCAGCGTGCCGCAGGAACTGGTCAACATCCGCGTCGTCGCGCTGGGCAAGGCCGCCAATGTTTCGGCCGAACGCATCGCAAAGGGTGACGGCAACCCCACCGCCGCGCGCGTGCGCGACCATGAAGTGTGGATGGACGGCCAGGCCCGCGCTGCCGGCATCTACGACCGGTCCAAGCTGCGTGCCGGCGATATCGTCAAGGGACCGGCGGTGATCACCGAGATGGATTCCACCACCTTGGTCCACAACGGCCACATCGCCACTGTCGACGCCGTCGGCAACCTCCTCATCACCCCGGAGGCCTGAGACATGCCCGCCCGTATCATCGAGACCAACCCGCGCCCGTTTGCGGCCAAGACCATTGACCCGGTCACGCTCGACATCATCGAGAATGCGCTCAGGAATGCCCGCATCGAGATGGACGCCACCTTGGTGCGCACCGCCATGTCACCCGGCATCCGCGAGCAGGGTGACGCCTTCCCGATGATCGCCAATCCGGCAGGCAAGATGATCGTCGGCCAGTTCGGCAGCTTCATCGACGGCTTCCTGAAGGGCTGGGACGGCAGCATCGAGGAAGGCGACATGATCTTCCTGTCCGATCCCTACAGCTGCGAAGGCGCGATTTCGCACTCGAACGATTGGCTGGTGCTGCTGCCGGTCTATCGCTCCGGGCGGCTCGTCGCGTGGACGGCGATGTTCGGCCACCAGAGCGACATTGGCGGCAAGGTCGCCGGCTCGATGCCGATCGACGCGCGCGCCATCTTCGAGGAAGGCGTGCGCATCCCGCCGGTGAAGATCTGGCGCAAGGGCGAGTATAACGAGGATCTGATCAAGCTGGTGATGCACCAGACCCGCAAGCCGGACTGGTGCGCGGCCGACTTGAACGCGCTGATCGCCTCCTGCCGCGTGGCGGCGCGGCGCATTGACGAGATGTGCGCGCGCTTTGGTGAAGATGAAGTGGTGGCCGCCATGGACGCGCTGCTCGCCCGCAACCACCGCGCCATGAAGGCGCTGATTGCCAGCAGCGTCTCCACCGACAAGGTCAGTTTTGAAGACCATGTCTGCGACGACGGCGTCGGCTTTGGCCCCTACAAAATCAAGTGCACGATGCAGCGCGTCGGCGACAAGGTGGTGCTGGATTTCGACGGCACCGATCCGCAGAGCGACGCGGCGATCAACTTCTATCTGAACGAGAACATGTTCAAGATGTTCTTCGGCATCTACATGATCATGGTCTTCGATCCGCAGATCATGTTCAACGATGGCTTCTATGATCTGATCGAGGTGAAAATCCCGGAAGGCTCGTTGCTGAAGCCGCGCTACCCTGCCGCCCTGTCGGGCCGCACCCACGCGCTGGGCCGCATCTTCGATCTGCTGGGCGCGCTGCTCGGCCAGCGCACGCCGGAATTCCTGTGCGCCGCCGGGTTCAGCTCCTCCCCACACCTCATGTATTCGGGCCGTGACCAGCGCCCCGGCAAAAATGGCGAATGGTTCCAGTTGTTCCAGATCGGGTTCGGCGGCATCCCCGGCAAGCCGTTTGGCGATGGCCCCGATGGCCACTCGCTGTGGCCCGGTTTCACCAACGTGCCCAACGAATTCCTGGAACGCTATTTCCCGCTGCGCATCGAGCGTTACGAGGCGCTGGCCGATACCGGCGGTGCGGGCAAGTTCCGCGGTGGCAACGGCATCTTGATGTCCTACCGCTTCCTGTCGGCGGGCAGCGTCTCCATCCACGATGATCGCTGGTTCACCTATCCCTGGGGCGTCAACGGCGGCGAGCCCGGCCAGCGCGCGCGCAAGATCCTCGAAAAGGCCGATGGCACGCAGACCGTGGTGGCCAACAAGCTCGACAGCCTGGATGTCGAGGCCGGCGACCAGCTGCATTTCATCACCTGGGGCGGCGGCGGCTGGGGCAACCCGCTGGAACGAGCGCCCGAACTGGTTGGCCTCGAAATCCGCCAGGGCCTGGTCAGCGTGGCCGGCGCCCGCGCCTATGGCGTGGTGGCCGATGCCGACGGCCGGGTGGACGAAGCCGCCACCGCCGCCCTGCGCGCCGAACTGGCGGCGACCCAACCCGCCGAACCCGCCATCTTCAACTATGGCGGCACGGTGGAAGAACTGCGCGCGCGCTGCGAGGCCGAAACCGGCCTGCCGGCGCCGAAGCCGCCGGTGTGGCACCACATGGCCATCGCGGCCGAATAAGGACGGCGGCGATGAGCGTGGACGCCACCGGGCCGCTTGCCGGCATCAAGGTCGTGGAAATGGGCCAGCTGATTGCCGGTCCCTTCTGCGGGCAGTTGCTCGGCGACATGGGCGCCGACGTGATCAAGCTGGAGCCGCCCGGCCAGGGTGATCCGATGCGTGTCTGGGGCCGCGGCGATTTTCCGCTTTGGTGGGAAGTCGTCGCCCGCAACAAGCGCGCGGTGTCGTGCAACCTGCGCGAAGCCGAAGGCCAGGCGCTGGCCCGGCGGCTGATCGCCAAGGCGGACATCCTGATCGAGAATTTCCGGCCCGGCACGCTGGAGAAATGGGGCCTGTCGCCGGACGTGCTGATGGCCGAGAACCCCGGCCTGATCATTGTGCGCGTCTCGGGCTATGGCCAGTCCGGCCCCTATTCGGCGCGCGCCGGCTTTGGCGGCATTGGCGAGGCGATGGGCGGCTGGCGCGCCATCGTTGGCGATCCGGACCGGCCGCCCAGCCGCATGGGCGTGTCAATCGGCGACAGCCTGGCCGCCACCTATGGCGCATTGGGTGCGCTGGCCGCGCTCAATCACCGCCACATGACCGGCAAGGGCCAGATCGTCGATTCCGCCCTCTACGAGGCCGTGCTGCAGGTGATGGAAAGCCTCGTGCCGGAATATGTCGCCTCGGGCTATGTGCGCGAGCGTTCGGGCTCGGTGTTGCCGGGCATTGCGCCGTCCAACGTCTATCCCTGCAAGGATGGCGAATATCTGATCGGCGCCAACCAGGACACGGTGTTCGGCCGCCTGTGCGACGCCATGGGTCGGCCCGAACTGGCGAAAGACCCGCGCTATGTGAACCATGTCGCCCGCGGCAAGCATCAGAAAGAGCTGGACACGCTGATCGGCGAATGGACGCGGACGCTGACCATCGCCGAGCTGGAAGCGAAGATGATCGACGCCGGCGTGCCGGCCGGCAAGCTCTATCGCCCGCAGGACATGCTGGATGATCCGCACTTCCAGGCGCGCGAGGCGATCATCGGCGTACCGCACCCGCGCTGGGGCGAAGTGAAGATGCAGAATGTCTTCCCCAAGCTGTCAGCCACGCCCGGCAATGTCCGCCGCCGCGCGCCCGAAACCATCGGGCAGGACAATGACGCGGTCTATGGCGAGATGCTCGGCCTTGATGAAGCGGCGCTGGCCGATCTGAAGGCCCGCAACATCATCTGAGCGCGGTCCACAGCATGGCCGCGCCCAGCCCGGCCATCACCAGTGCCGCCAGCCAGCGCATCACCGCCAGCGGCACGATGCGCAGCGCCCGTTCGCCGAGGAACACCGCCGGCACATTGGCCAGCATCATGCCCAACGTGGTGCCGATGGTGACGGCCGCCACGTCGTGGAACTGCGCGCCCAGGCCAACGGTGGCGATCTGGGTCTTGTCGCCGATCTCCGCCACGAAGAAGGCGATCGTGGTGGTGAGGAACACGCCGCCGTGACTGACAGGGGGTGCGTCGTCGGCCTTGTCGGGCACCAGCACCCAGGCCGCCGTCGCGATGAAGCCCAGGCCGACCGCAATGTGGAACCATTGGCCCGCAAACCAGGCCGACAGCGCCGCCCCGGCCCAGGCCGCCAGTGCGTGATTTGCCAGCGTTGCCACCAGCACGCCGGCAATGATCGGCCACGGCCGGCGAAACCGCGCGGCCAGCATGATCGATAGCAGCTGCGTCTTGTCGCCCACTTCGGCCATGGCGACGAGGCCGGTGGCGGTGCCCACGATGGTCAGGAAATCGGCCATGAATTGCTCCACCCGGCAGACACGAACGGCGCCATGGCCCGCCGGGTGCGGCCACAACGCCATCGGTCTTGCCTGCTCTGCCAGGAGCTGACGCCACCATGGCCAGGCCGGCCAAGCATGTTGATGGCGCCATTGGGGGCTACTCCCCGGATGACCAGGCCGCGATAGCAGCTTGCAGACAAGCCGTCCACGGCGCACAATGTGCCCATGCCCCTGTTCCCCCTGATGCTGGCCGCCGCCGTGGCCAGCGTGACACCGCCGGCCACCAGCATCACCCTGCCCGGCTCGACCTTCATTGCGCCGGCCACCATCGACAACAACCTCGAGATCATCGGGGAAGCGCTGGAAGCCGAGCAGCTGAAGAAGCGCATGTTCATCGATGTGAAGGTGAACGACACCGGCCCACACCGGTTCCTGGTCGATTCCGGCGCTGACCGGTCGGTGGTGAGTGAAGGCCTGGCGACGCGCCTGAACCTGCCGGCCGGGGAGTCGGTGCGCGTGCAGGGCATGGCGGGCACGCGCGATGTCATGACCGTGGAGGTGGCCGAACTGACGCTTGGCCAGTCCGAAATTGGCCCGCTGCAGGCGCCAGCGCTGCCCGCCCGCGCGCTGGGCGCCGATGGCCTGATCGGCATTGATGCGCTAGCCGATCAGCGGCTGCTGCTCGATTTCGACAAGCGCACCATCACCGTGCAGGATTCGCGCCGGCCGATCAGCAGTGACGGCACCGAAATCGTCGTCACCGCCCGGCGCCGCAAGGGCCAGTTGATCATCACCCAGGCATCGATCAGCAATCGCCCGGTCTCGGCGGTGATCGATACCGGCAGCGAGATCACGCTCGGCAACAAGGCGCTGCGCCAGCGCCTCTACGGCACGCGGCGGCCAGACAAGATGATCGACATCGAACTGCTGTCGGTCACTGGCCAGACGCTGAAGGCCGAAGCGATTGTGCTCGACAATGTGAAGATCGGCGGCCTCACCCTCAACAATGTCGTGGTCGCCTTTGCCGATGCACCGCCGTTCGCGCTGTTCGGCCTGAGCACCCAGCCCGCCATCTTCCTCGGCTCCGACCTGCTGGGCAGTTTCCGCCGGGTGGCGCTCGATTTCGGCAACCGCAAGGTGCGCTTCACCCTGCGCTGAGCCGCGTTCAGGGTCGGGATTCAGGGCCGCGCAGGCGCGATCCTGTCCGCCATCAGCGCAAACTGGCGCTGGCAACCGGCTGCAGCCAACCCTTGCGCAATGGTGTCCAGCGTCGCCGTCGCATCGGCACCAGTGGGCAGCGGCAGCGGCGTGATCGTCAACTGCTGGCTTCTGCCCGCCAGGGTGAGGCGATAGCGGCCGCCGCCCACGAAAAAGCCGGCCGGTGCCGTCCAGCTCTGCTGGCCAGCGGCAAAGGCCAACTTGAGCGTGCGGCCGTCGCCGCGCCGCACGGTCAGCGCGGCGGGACGAGCCGCGCTGGTGCGCACGAAGGTCAGCGGCCGGCCGCTGAGCAGGCAGTGCCTCCCGC
>NZ_WNJP01000105.1 GCF_009733735.1 Sandarakinorhabdus oryzae
GGCCGATGGCGCTGCTGCTGCTCGGCTCGGCACTGGCCACCCCGGCGATCGCCCAGCAGCGCCAGCGCCCGGCGGCGCCGGAACCGCCGCGCCCGTCGGCCGAAGCCGAAGCCCGCGCCGCGGAATCGCGCAACCAGTCGGCGCTGCCGGCCACCGCCGCCAACGCCGGCATCGTGCGCAGCGTCGTGGTGCGCGGCACCGAGCGACTGGAAGCGGAAACCGTCCGCTCCTATCTCAACCTCGCCATCGGCGACCGGTATGACCGTGATGCGCTCGATACGGCGCTGAAGGCGCTCTATGCCTCCGAATTGTTCGCCGATGCCACCATCCGCGACGACAATGGCGCGCTCACTGTCGAGGTGAAGGAAAATCCGGTGATCAACCGGATCATCATCGAAGGCGCCAAGCGGGTGAAGGAAGAGAAGATCCGCGAGGAAATTCGCCTGGCGCCGCGCCAGATCTTCACCCGGTCCAAGGCCCGCGCCGATCTGGGCCGCATCCTCGAACTTTATCGCCGCGGTGGTCGCTTTGCCGCCAGCGTGGAGCCCAAGATCGTCCAGCTCGAACAGAACCGCGTCGATGTGGTGTTCGAGATCAGCGAAGGCCCCAAGTCCAAGATCCGCCAGATCAATATCCTGGGCAACGCCAAGTTCAAGGAAGGCGAGATCAGGAAGCAGATGGCCTCCAAGCAGGCCCGGCCCTGGCGCTTCTTCACCTCGAACGACACCTATGATCCCGATCGCCTGGCCTATGACCAGCAGAAGCTGCGCCAATATTATCTGACCGAAGGCTATGCCGATTTCCGCGTTGCCTCGGTGGTGGCCGAACTGACCCCCGACAAGAAGGACTTCATTGTCACCTATGTCGTGGAAGAGGGGGACCGCTACAAGTTCGGCAAGGTCGATCTTGAAAGCCAGCTGCGCGACATCAAGCCCAAGGAATTCCGCCCCATCATCAAGATGAAGGAAGGCGACTGGTACAACGCGCAGCTGATCGAGAACACGGTCGACAGCCTGTCGGAAACCGCCGGCCTGTTGGGCTATGCCTTTGCCGATGTCCGCCCGCAGTTCGAGCGCGACAAGGAAAATCTCAAGATGAACGTCACCTTCCAGATCGGGGAGGTGCCGCGAGTCTATGTCGAACGGGTGCAGATCAACGGCAACACCATCACCCACGACAATGTGATCCGCCGCGAGTTCCGCCTCGCCGAAGGTGACGCCTTCAACTCGATCAAGGTCAAGCGCACCAAGGATCGCCTGCTCGGCCTCGGCTTCTTCCAGGACAAGCTGGACATCGAACAGAAGCCCGGCACCACGCCCGATCGCATCGTGCTGGAAACCAACGTGCAGGAACGCCCGACCGGTGAACTGCAGCTGTCGGCCGGCTTCTCGTCGATCGAGCGCTTCATCTTCTCGGCCAGTGTGCGCCAGCGCAACTTCCGCGGCCGTGGCCAGGAAATCCGCCTGTCGGGCAACATCTCCAGCTATGCCAAGTCGATCGAGGCCGGCTTTACCGAACCCTATCTGGGCGGCCGCAACCTGGCGCTTGGCTTCGATGTCTTCCGCCGCGATTTCCGCTCGTTCCGCTTCACCGGCGGCAACACGCGCGACACCACCTACACGCAGGTTTCGACCGGCTTCCAGGTGCGCACCGGCTTCTCGATCACCGAATTCTGGGCCGCCTCGCTGCGCTATGGCCTCAGCCGCGAAGAAATCGGTCTGGATCAGAACGTGTTCTTCACCAACGGCGTCTGCGATCCGCTCAAGGCCGGCCGCTTCCTGTGTGAACAGCTCGGCAACCGCACGGTCTCCACGGTCGGCTATTCGATCATCTTCAACAGCCTGAACAACGTGCGCCTGCCGTCCGCTGGCCAGCGCTTCACCTTCAGCCAGGATCTCGCTGGCCTGCCGATCGGCATCAAGTTCCTGACGACGCGCGCCAATTATGATTATTTCACCCCGCTGTTCGGGTCGGGCTTCGTGCTCAACCTGGGCGGTGAGGCCGGCTATGTCACCGGCTATGGCGGGCAGGACGTGCTGCTCACCAACCGCTTCTTCCTGGGCCAGCCGCAGTTCCGCGGCTTCAACATCCGCGGCGTCGGCCCGCGCGTGCTGCGCCGTCCGTTGAACCTCGATGGCACGGTCAACCAGGATCGCCGCCAGGCGCTCGACGACGCGCTCGGCGGCCGCGCCTATTACATGGCGCGCGCCGAAGTGCGCATCCCGATCGGTTCGGCCGGCACCGAACTGGGCCTGCGCCCATCGATCTTTGCCGATGTTGGCGCGCTGTGGAGCCTGAAGCGGCCGACGCTGACCTGCCAGAACGGCCCGACTGCGCCGGCACCGATCGTGCCGGGTCAGACGGCGCCGTGCATTGCCACCGACGGCGTCTCGTCGGGCTTTGTCGAAGAATTCCTCGGGAATACACCGAAGCCGCGCGTTTCGGTGGGTATCGGGGTCAACTGGAACTCGCCGTTCGGGCCGTTCCGGTTTGACCTTGCCAAGGCCCTGGTCAAGCAACCAGGCGATGATCCGCAACTTTTCCAATTCAACGTAGGGACCGCGTTCTGATGAAGAAGACCCTGATTGCGCTGGCGCTCGCCGGCGTTTCTGCCCCCGTTCTCGCCCAGCAGCTGCCGGCTGCCGTGATCGTGACGGTTGACCGCCAGGAAATGATCGCCAATTCGGCGGCTGCCAAGGCGGCGCAGGCCGAACTGAAGCCCAAGGCCGATGCCCTGGGTGCCCGTCTCAACCAGCTGCGCACCAGCCTGGGCGCCGAGGAAAAGACCCTGCGCGACACCCAGCCGGCGCAGGGCGCCGCCCCGGCCGCCATCCAGGCCTGGCAGGCCAAGGTGCGCGATTTCGATGCCCGCCGCCAGCAGGCCGATCAGGAACTGCAGCGCCGCCAGGCCGAACTGCAGCAGTCCGAACAATGGGTGGTCAAGCAGATCAACGACGGCGCCCAGCCGGTGATCAGCCAGATCATGCGCGAGCGCGGTGCCAACATCGCCGTGGACGAGCAGGTGACGATCCAGCACGCCGCTGCCGTTGACATCACCGCCGACGTGATCGCCCGCCTCGACAAGGCGCTGCCGCGCGTTTCGACCACGCCGCCGGCCGCCCCGGCTGCCCCGGCCGCCACGCCGCCAGCTGCCCCGCCGCGCTGATGAGCGACGCTGCACCCCAGACGGCCAGCACCGCCGATGTGCTGGCCGTGATGGCGCTGCTGCCGCATCGTTTTCCGATGCTGCTGGTTGACCGGGTGATCGACATGATCCCCGGTCAATCCGCGACGGGCATCAAGGCCGTCACCATCAACGAGCCGTTCTTTGCCGGGCATTTCCCGGCCAAGCCGATCATGCCCGGCGTGCTGATCGTCGAAGCGCTGGCGCAAACCGCCGGCGTCCTCGCCATCCATGGTGCGCGCGCCAAGGATCCGACCGGCGGCGACAAGCTGGTGTTCTTCATGGCGATCGAGAATGCCAAGTTCCGCACGCCCGTCGAACCGGGCTGCCTGCTGCACCTGAAGGTCGAGGTGGTGCAGGACCGCGGCCGTGTCGCCAAGTTTAATGGCCGCGCCGAGGTGGATGGCAAGCTGGTCGCCGAAGCCAGCTTCACCGCCATGATCGCCGATCCGCCGGCGTGACGCCATTGCAGGCCGCCGGTCGCACCCCCATATGGCTGCCATGAGCCCCTTTGCCCCCCTGTTGCTGCTCGCCGGCATATTGTCGGCCAGCCAGTTCGCCGCCGATGTTGACCGCAGCGGCGCCAAGCCTGCGGTGGAGCACCTGGTTGCTGGTGGCGACTGGGGCCGGGTGATGGGGGCCATCCGCAACGGCGCCGCCGACTGGATCGCGCTGGCGCCGGAACTGGCAAAGGGCGTCGATGCCGCCCATTCGGCCGAGTTGACTGCCGCCCTGGCCGCCGCGCTGCCGCGCGCACCCTCCGAAGTACTTGCCGTCACCGATCTGCGGCGTGGGCCGGTGCTGGGCGTGCAGCTGGTCTGTGGCGCGCCGGCCGGCAGCCATGCGCCGGCTGCCCGTGCGGCCTATCTGGCCGATGCGCGGGAATCGCTGGAATTGCTGCCCGATGTCGCCGCCGTCGGCCGTGCCAAGGCGGTGTGCCTCAAGGAACTGGCGCTGGCGAAGTAACGGTCGCGGCCGGCTTGGGCGCGCGCGACGCCCACAGGCAGGCCCCGGCAATGATCGCCGCGCCCAGCACCGTGGTGGGCGCCACCGCTTCATCGAACAACAGCCAGCCGAACAGCGCCGCCCAGGGCAGGGCGCTATATTCCAGCACCGCCGATACCTGCGCCTGCAGATGCACATAGCCGCGCGCCATCAGCTGCACGCCGATATTGCCAGCGAGGCCCATCAGCATCATCAGGCCGAGATCGAGCGCGGGCGGCAGCGCATCCATGGTCAATACCACCGGTGACAGCCACAGCATCGGCACCAATGCGGCAATCAGCGTGATCACCGTCGCGCCATCGGCCGCGGCGCGACTGCGCAGGATCACCGCCGCCGCGCCATAAAGGATGGCGGCAAACACCGCGGCGCCGGCCGCCAGCAGATCATCGCTCGACAGGCTGGGCATGCCGCCGACGGTGACCAGCACGCCGACAAAGCCGAGCGCGCCGGCGGCGACATAGCGGGGCTGCACCGGCTCCTTGAGGTAGAGCGCCGCCATGAACGGCACGGTGAGGGGCCCGACGAAGGTGAGGGTGAGCACGAGGGCCATCGGCAGTTTCGAGATCGACCAGAAGAAGGCCAGCGCCATCACCGCGATCAGTGTGCCGCGTACCAGGTTGGGCTTCAGGCCCCCATCGGCCACCCACGGCCGCCCCTGCCATTGCCACACCAGCAGCCCGATGATGGTGCCGCTGACATAGCGGCCGAAGGTCGCCACCCCGGCGCCGTGGCGCAGCGCCAGATATTTGGCGAAGGCATCAAGCACGCACAGCGCCCCGATGCCGGCCAGCACCAGCAGGATCGCCGTCAGGCGCGAGGGATGGCCGCTGGACATGGCAGCGGCCTTAGCCGCGGATATTGCTGCCGTCTACCGCCCCAGCTTGCGGATCAGGCTGGCGGCGAGATAGAGCCGGCTCGGCACGCTTTCCAGATAGACATATTCGGCATCGGTGGTGTGATAGCCCACGCCCGGCAGGCCGAGCGATTCCAGCACCGGCACCCCGGCCAGCGCGGCATAGCCCGCGTCTGTGCCGCCACCGGTGCGCGGCAGCAGCGGCAGGCGCTGGCCCAGCGTGGCATAGATGGCCTGCGCATCCTCGATCAGCGCCCGGCTGGCGGCGGAGACATCAAAAGGCGGCCGGTTCACCTTCACCTCGGCCACCACCTTCGCCCCGGCGACGGCCGGCAGCTTCAGCCGCTCGGCCAGTTCGGCGCGGAACTGGTCAACCTCGGCCATGGTCGATGTGCGCAGATCGCCGATCAGGGTGATGTTGTTGGGGATGATGTTGCGCACCCCGCGGTCCTGGTTCACCACCGTCCAGTTGAAGCGGCGCTTGCCGGGGCCGCGATCGAGATCCTTGGTCGCCTCGATCACATGCGCGGCTTCAACCAGCGCGTTGATGCCGCTTTCCGGCGCGCCGCCGGCATGGGCGGACTTGCCTGTGATGGTGACGATGACGGTGTTGGTGCCCGACGTGCCATTGACCAGCACTTCCGGTCGTGCGGTGGGCTCGAAGCTGAGCACCGCCGTCATGCCCTTCGCCATGTCGGTGATGATCGGGCCCGAACCGATGGAGCCACGCTCCTCGTCGGTGTTGATCACCACGGTCAGTTCGGCAAAGTCGCGCGGGGAGAGCAAGGGCAGCGTGTGCAGGATCACCGCCACGCCCGACTTGTCGTCGGCGATGCCGGGGCCATAGGCGACCGGGCCATCGGGGCTGTCGACAACCTTGAACGGCGCCTTGGCCAACGCGCCTTTCTGATAGACCGTGTCCATGTGGGCGAGCAGCAGCAGCTTGCCGCTGCCGCTGCCCTGCCAGCGCGCCACGATGATGTCGCCCACCGTGCCGGGCAGGGGCTTGACGCGGGTGATGCTGCCGCCCAGCGCGCTGAAGCGCCCTGCGAGGTAACGGCCCAATGTTTCCAGCCCCTCGGCATCCCCGCTGCCGGTCTCGACCTCGACCAGCGATTTCAGCGTGGCGGTGACGGCAGGCGCCTCCGCCGTGGCCGCTTTGAGCAACGCCGCATCCGGCCTGGGCGCGGCCAGCGCCGAACTCGCCAGCAAGGCGCAGGCAACAAACATCAGTCTTGTCATGAACATCCTCCCCGCCGCCACCATAGCGGGGGAAGGGGGCTTGTCATCCCCCGAGGCCGGCCAGATCGTCGCGGGTGTTGATGTTGATCAGCGGGCCGAGATCGATCTCCAGCGCCTGGCACTGCCTCACCCAGTCACGGACACGGCGGCCGCCGCCTTCGATGAAACCCTCCAGCCGCGGCCAGTCGCGCACGGCCCATACCCCGACCAGCGGCTGCCCCATCGCGCAGACCGACCCAGTGCCGCCGATGAACAGCCGCTCCAGCCAGTCGTCGGGCAAGCCTTCGACATCAACGGGCAGCGACACGAGGTGGGCGCAGCCGGCACGCCGCAGATGGCGCATGGCGGCGGCCAGCCCACCCAAGGGCCCGAGGCCCGGCGCCGGCCAATCGGCCAGGCTGGTGATGCCCGGCACGTCGCGCCCGGCCACCACCAGTTCGTCACACACGCGCAGCCGCTCGATGGCGCGGGCGAGCAGCGTCTGGCCGTCGAGCAGGGCGAGCGCCTTGTCGCTGCCGAACCGCCGCGATTCGCCGCCAGCCAGCACGGCGCCCAGCATCATCAGGCGGTCTCTTCGAACAGTTCGCGCCCGATCAGGTAACGGCGGATCTCGCTGGTGCCGGCGCCGATCTCATAAAGCTTGGCATCGCGCAGCAGGCGGCCGGTGGGATAATCGTTGATATAGCCGTTGCCGCCCAGGCACTGGATCGCCTCCAGCGCCATCCAGGTGGCTTTCTCGGCCGAATAGAGGATGCAGCCGGCCGAATCCTTGCGGGTGGTCTCGCCGCGATCGCAGGCCTGCGCGACGGCATAGCTGTAGGCCTGCGCGGTGGAGAGGGCGACATACATGTCGGCCAGTTTGCCCTGCATCAGCTGGAACTGGCCGATGGGCTGGCCGAACTGCTGGCGCTCGTGAACATAAGGCACCACCACGTCCATGCAGGCCTGCATGATGCCGAGCGGGCCACCACTGAGCACGACGCGCTCGTAATCCAGGCCCGACATCAGCACGCGGGCGCCGTTGCCGACGCCGCCCAGCACATTCTCGGCCGGCACGGTGCAATTTTCGAACACCAGCTCGCAGGTGTCGCTGCCACGCATCCCCAGCTTGTCGAGTTTCTGCGCCGTCGAGAAACCGGCCATGCCCTTCTCGATCAGGAAGGCGGTGACCCCGCGCGAGCCCGCGGCGGGATCGGTCTTGGCATAGACCACCAGCGTCTCGGCATGCGGGCCGTTGGTGATCCACATCTTGTTGCCGTTGAGCACATAGTCGCCGTTGCCCTGCTGGTCAGCGCGCAGCTTCATGCCGATCACGTCGCTGCCGGCGCCCGGTTCCGACATGGCGAGGCTGCCGACATGTTCGCCCGAGATCAGCGCCGGCAGATATTTGGCCTTCTGCTCGGCCGTGCCCCAGCGGGCGATCTGGTTGATGCAGAGATTGGTGTGCGCGCCATAAGACAGGCCAACGCTGGCCGAGGCGCGGGAGAGTTCCTCCACCACCACGACATGCGCCAGATAGCCCAGGCCGATGCCGCCATCGGCTTCCGGCACGGTGATGCCGTGCAGGCCGAGTTCGCCCATCTTGGGCCACAGATCGCGCGGGAACATGTTGCTGGCGTCGATCTCGGCAGCGCGCGGCGCGATCTCGGCGGCGGCGAAGGCGCGCACGGTGTCGCGCAACATGTCGATGGTCTCGCCATGGGCGAAGTTGAGCTGGGTCAGCATCGGGTGATCCTATTGTTCAATATCGCCGTTCTAGGCCGGCGCGGGCAGGGCGGGAAGGGGGCTTGTCGAAACTGCGTTGACACAGCGATAGGTTGTGTATAAACAACGATTCGTGATGATGAACAACGAAACCTCAACGTTGCACAACCGCCTCGCGCTATTCCGCGCCGAAGCCGGGCTGTCGCGCAAGGAGCTGGCCGAGCAGGTCGGCGTCAACCCGCAGACCATCGGCTTCCTGGAGCGCGGCCAGTACGGCCCCAGCCTGGAACTCGGCCTGAAACTGGCGCGCGTGTTCGGCGTGCCGGTGGAGACGTTGTTCAGCCTCGACGCCTTTCAACCCCTGGCCCAGCAACTGGCCGCAACCAAGTGAGCAGGACGATGAAGCAAGCCCTCAATCCGCCGCTGCGCCTGTCGCTGCGCACCTCCCGCCTGCTCTCGCTGCTTGTGCTGGGCGGCATCGGTATCGGCTATCTGGGCGGTGCAATCTTTGCCGGGCCGGATGGCAGCACGCCGATCGGCTTTGTGGCGGTGCGCCTGATCGGCCTGTTCAGCGCCGTCGCGCTGTTCATCGAGGGCCGCGGCCAGATGGCCCAGGCCCATGACGCCATGTTGGACGAACGCGAACGGGCGTTGCGCGACAAATCCTATGTCGCCACGCACCAGTTCATGATCCTGGCGCTGTTCGGGTCCTTCCTCTGGTCGATCGTGGCGAAGTTCATCGATGGCTGGATGCCGGGCCAGGAACAGGCGCTCGATCTGCTGTCGGGCTTTGCCATTACGTCGATGGCACTGCCGGGCATCATTCTGGCCTGGCGCGAGCAGGCGGCCGACAGCGAGGATTGATCACACGCAGCTTCTGGCCGGAAGGGGCCGGGCCGGCACTTGCCCGCTGGCCCGGCCCATAGCCCGGCTCAGGCGCTGGCAACCAGCCGCACGCGGCGGCTTTCAGTGATGCGCCCCAGTGAGGCAAAGGGCAGGTCGTCAGGCTGCACCGGCCGGTGCGCGACCCGGATCGCCTCGAACGCGGCGCGCACGCCGTCATAGCCGGCCGGGGTGCGATAGCCGACCACCATCACCACATCCCACGCGGCGCCGTCCGCCGGATCGGCCCGGTGCAGCCGGGCATGGGCAAACAGGCCTTGCGCCACGGCGATGCGGTCCATGGCCAGCCAGTTCGCCTCCAGAAAACGCAGCAGGGCAGCCGGGTCGGCGGCGGCGGCCTTCAGGAAGGTCCATTCCTCGATTTCGGTGTCGGGCGGCGCCGCCGCCGCGGCCGAAGCCAGCGGCAGCCCCAGCGCCAACGCGGTCAACAGCCCGCGCCGATCCGGCATCAGCCGATTTCCACCAGCATCATGCCATCGGCGACCTGATCGCCCACAGCGACATGCACGGCCTGCACCGTGCCGGCGGTGCGCGCGGTCAAGCGATGCTCCATCTTCATGGCTTCCAGCACCAGCAGGCGGTCGCCTTCGGCCACGGCCTGGCCCGGCGTCACGTCCACGGCGAGCACGCGGCCGGGCATCGGCGCCATCATGTGGGCATGGCCGCCGCCGGCATCCTTCACGCGCGGCGGGCGGGTGCCCAAGGTCCAGCTCTGGCCGGCCATGCGCACCTCCACCACGCCGTCGCCTGGCACCACCGTCGCCGGCATCACCTGCCCGGCCAGATCGATGGAAAGCCCAAAGGCGCCGGTGCGCGTGGCGGAGACCTCGCCAACGCCGGCCAGCCCGCCGATGCGCCAGCGCGGGC
>NZ_WNJP01000106.1 GCF_009733735.1 Sandarakinorhabdus oryzae
TCGGCCGGAGCGGCGACAGCGAGCAGCGGCAGGCACAGCGCGGCGGCCGCCAGCCACGTGGTGGCTGGGCTCCGTTGCGCGCGCGCGAGCGCGGCCGAATCGGCACCCGGTTTCATACCCCTGACTCCTATCAACTGCAGGGTGGGAATCCCATATGCGATTGAACGTAACGGCAGAATGAACAGGCTGGTTGCGGGCGTTTTCGCCGCTGCTGTGGCGACAGGCACACAGTATCGCTCGGCGGCCGGGTGTTTGCCTGTTGCTGCGGGCTTGGCGGGGCGGGTGCAACATGCCAAAAGGCGGGCCACAACCCGGCCTGTTCGGCCCGTTTTCGTGATGAAGGTTCTGCCATGCGGCGACTTGCAACCCTGGTCTTCCTGTCCTCGCTGGCGGTGCTGGCGCCGGCGTGCAGCCGCGGCAAGAAGCCCAGGCTTGCGGCCGAAGCGCCGGCCCGTGTCACCACGCTGGGCATCAACGCCTATCTGTGGCGCGCCGCACTCGACACCATCGCCTTCATGCCGCTGGCCCAGGTCGATTCCAACGGCGGCGTGATCATCACCGATTGGTATGTCTCGCCGCAGAGCGCCAACGAACGTGTGAAGGTGACGGTCACCATCCTCGATGCCGAACTGCGCGCCGATGCAGTGCGGGTGAGCGTGCAGCGCCAGACGCTGGGCGCCACCGGCTGGGCCGAGGCCAATGTGCGCGCCGGCACCGTGCAGCGGCTGGAAGAGACCATATTGGGCAAGGCGCGCGATCTGCGCCGCAGTGCCATCGTTCCTGATCGCTGAGACCCCCCATGCCCCGGTTTGACCACCAGGCCGCCGAAGCGCGGTGGCAGGCGCTTTGGGATGAACGGCAGAGCTTTGCCGCGCGCGATGACAGCCCGCGGCCCAAGGCCTATGTGCTTGAAATGTTTCCCTATCCGTCGGGGCGCATCCACATCGGGCACGTGCGCAACTACACGATGGGCGACGTGATGGCACGCGCCCGGCGGGCGCAGGGTTTTGAAGTGCTGCACCCGATGGGCTGGGATGCGTTCGGCATGCCGGCCGAAAATGCCGCGATGGAAAAGGGCGTTCACCCCGGCGCCTGGACCCGGGCCAACATCGCCGCGATGCGCGCCCAGCTGAAGCGGCTGGGCTTCGCGCTGGACTGGAACCGCGAACTCGCCACCTGCGAGCCCGACTATTACGGCCACGAACAGGCGCTGTTCCTCGACATGTTGGCCGCCGGCCTCGTTTATCGCAAGGAATCGGCGGTGAACTGGGACCCGGTCGACATGACCGTGCTGGCCAACGAGCAGGTGATCGATGGCCGCGGCTGGCGATCGGGCGCGCTGGTCGAACGCCGCAAGTTGAGCCAGTGGTTCCTGAAGATCACCGATTTCGCCGACGATCTGCTGGGTGGGCTGCAGGGCCTGGACGCGTGGCCGGAGAAGGTGCGGCTGATGCAGGAGAACTGGATCGGCCGTTCAACTGGGCTGAAGTTCACCTTCCAGGTGGCCGAAGGCGGCCAGTTCGACGTGTTCACCACCCGGCCCGACACGCTGTTCGGCGCCAGCTTTGCGGCCATCGCGGCCGATCACCCGCTCGCCCGCAGTTGCGCGGAAACCAATCCGGCGCTGGCGGATTTCATCGTGCAATGCCAGGCCGGCGGCACCGCGGCCGCCGATATCGAGACCCAGGAAAAACTGGGCTTTGACACGGGTTTGAGCGTCATCCACCCGCTCGATCCGGCGATCCGCCTGCCGGTGTTCGTCGCCAATTTCGTGCTGATGGACTATGGCACCGGCGCGCTGTTTGGCTGCCCCGGCCATGATCAGCGCGACCTGGATTTCGCCCGCAAATATCAGTTGCCCGTGATCCGCGTCGTCGCGGCCGACGGCGAGGAAAATGCGCCGATCCACGACGAGGCCTACACCGGCCCCGGCCGCATGGTGAACTCGCGCTTCCTCGACGGCATGACCGCCGACGAGGCGCGTGCTGCCGTCATCGCCCGCGCCGAGGCCGAGGGTTGGGGCGAAGGCGTGACGCAATATCGCCTGCGCGATTGGGGCGTGAGCCGCCAGCGTTACTGGGGCACGCCGATCCCGATCATTCATTGCGAGATCTGCGGCGCCGTGCCGGTGCCCAAGAAGCAACTGCCGGTGATCCTGCCGGATGATGTGGACTTTTCCATCCCCGGCAACCCGCTCGATCGCCACCCGACGTGGAAGCATGTGGATTGCCCGCAATGCGGCAAGCCGGCCCGGCGCGAGACCGACACGCTCGACACCTTCACCAATTCGTCCTGGTATTTCATCCGCTTCGCCAGTGCGCCGGATGATCGCCCGTTCGACCCGGCGGTGGCGGCGAAGTGGCTGCCGGTGGGCCAGTATATCGGCGGGGTGGAGCATGCCATCCTCCACCTGCTCTATGCCCGTTTCTGGACCCGCGCCCTGCAGCGTATCGGCATGCTCGACGTGGCCGAGCCGTTCGCTGGCCTGTTCACGCAAGGCATGGTGACGCACGAGACCTACAGCCGACCGCAGGGGGAAGGCCTGCCGCCGATCTGGTATGCCCCCGACGAGGTGGAGCGCACCGGTTCCGGCGCCACGCTGAAGGCAGATGGGCAGCCGGTGGAGATCGGCCGCGTCATCAAGATGTCGAAATCCAAGAAGAATGTCATCGATCCCGATGCCATCCTTGGCCGCTATGGCGCCGATGCCGTGCGCTGGTTCATGCTGTCGGACAGTCCGCCCGAGCGCGATCTGGCCTGGTCCGAAGCCGGCATCGACGGCGCCTGGCGTTTTGTGCAGCGCGTGTGGCGCCTGGCCGAAGACGCGGTGCAGGCTGTTGACGGTGCGGCCAATGCCAAGCTGGATCGCATTGTTCACCGCACCATCGCGGCGGTGACCGGCGACATCGACAAGTTGCAGTTCAACAAGGCCGTTGCCCGCCTCTATGAACTGGTCGGCGCCCTGGAACGCGCACCCGCCGGCCCCAGCCGCCGTGCGGGCGTGATCACGTGCGTGCAACTGGTGGCACCGATGGTTCCGCACCTGGCCGAAGAGGCGTGGGCGCTGCTCGGCCAGCCGGGCCTGGTCTGCGATGCGGCCTGGCCGGTCGCCAACCCGGCGTTGCTGGTTGATGATGAGGTGACGATTGCCGTGCAGGTCAACGGCAAGCTGAAGGGTGATTTCACCGCGGCCAAGGGCAGCGACAAGGCCGCGCTGGAAGCCGCCGCGCTGGCGCTGCCCGGCGTGCAGCGCACCCTTGACGGCGCCGCCCCAAAGAAGATCATCGTGGTGCCCGATCGATTGGTGAACATCGTTGCCTGATTCCCCCCGCCCTGTACGCAGCCTTGCCCTGCTGATCTGCGCCGCGCTGGCCCTCGCCGGCTGCCAGCTCAGCCCGGTCTATGGCGGCGGCAGCCAATCGGCGCCGGCGACGCTGTTGGCCGATATCGGCATCGCGCCGATCCCGGAACGCTCCGGCTTCATGGTGCGCCAGGCGCTGGAGGAGCAGTTCGGCCACAGCGCCGCCAACCCGCGCTATCGCCTCGAAGTCGCGCTGGACGACCAGATCACTGCCTTTGGCGTGCGCGGCGACTCCTCGGCCGCCCGCGAGCGGCGCACGCTGCGGGCCCGCTATCGGCTGGTCGATGTCGCGACCGGCACCGTGCTGGTGGACGATACCGCCGCCGCCGATGCCGGGATCGATCGCGTCAGCTCCAATTTCGCCGTTGTCGCCGCCGAAACCACGGCGCTGGAACGGCTTTCCATCGATATCGCCCGCCAGATCAGCGCGCGGCTGGCCCGTTACGCCCGCGCCGCCAAGGGCTGAGGCGGCGGCGTGAAGGCAGACGGATGAGAGTCGATTCTGGCCGCATCGCCCTCATCGCCCGCGCCTGGCCGGCGGATCTGCGGCTGGTGCTGCTGCACGGCCCGGATGAATCGGCCTCGCGCGACATGGCCGGCCAGGTCGCGGCCGGCCTTGGCGCCGGCGTCACCGTCACCGAATTGGCCGGCGCGGCCCTGAAAGCCGACAGCCAGGCATTGCTCGCCGCGGCCACCAGCCTGTCGATGTTCGGGGATCGCGAGCTGGTGCGTGTCGACGGGCTGGATGAAGATGGCCTGGCGGCGGTGCAGGCCCTGCTCGACGGGCCGCCCGGCCACCCCGTGCTGGCCACCGCCGGCAGCTTCAAGAAGGGCAGCAAGCTGCTGGCGCTGGCCGAAAAACATGCCGCAGTCGCCGCCTGCATCAACTATGAAGCCTCCTTGCGCGACGCGGGCCGCCTCGCCGCCGACATGGCTGCCCCTCTCGGCTTGCGGCTGGAGCGCGGCGTGCCGGAAGCGCTGTTCGAAAGCAGCGGCGGCGATCGCATGATCATGCGCCGCGAACTGGAAAAATTCGCGCTCTACAAGGACGCCAGCCCGGAAAGCCCGCAGCGCCTGGCGCTGGAGGACATGGCCGCACTCGGCATCGAATCCGGCGAGGCCGAACTCTTCGCCCCCATCGCCGCCATCACCACCGGTGACGTCGCCGAAGCCACCGATCTCATCGGCCGCCTTGCCGACGGCACCGCTATCCCGCTGCTCCGTGCCCTCGAACGCCGCCTCGCGCAACTCACCCTGCTGCGCGTCGAGGTGGACCAGGGCCAGAGCCCGGCCGCCGTGGTGGAAGGCCAGGGCAAAGCCATCTTCTGGAAAGAAAAGCCCATCATGATCAAGGCGTTGAGCCTGTGGCCGCAGCCGGCCCTGGCCAGCGCCATGGGCGACGTGCTGGCCGCCGAACGCGCGGTCAAATCCAGTGGCGGGATTGCCGATCTGGGCGTGCAGCAGATGCTGCTGGACCTGACGCGGCGGGCGTCGGTGGCTGCGCGCCGGCGCTGAAGAAGGGGCAAAAAGGGGCCTCCGGCGGGCAGGGGCTGAGCCCCTGCACCCACTTTCGTTTTGGATGACGCTCAAATTTGAAGACGGCGCCGCAGGCAAGGATATATTGCCTGCGGCGCTGTCTTGCTGTGGGGGACTGCCTGACAACAACCGGGTGCAGGGACTGAGTCCCTGCCCGCGGCGGGTCCCATCGAAACTCTGTTTCGATGGGTGCCCTCGGAGGCCCTCCTAACTTCTCAAGCTACCCCCAGCCGGGCGCACAGCAGGTCCAGCTGGTCGAGGTCGGCGAAGCGGATGGTCAGGCTGCCGCTGGTGGCGCCGGGGGCGACTTGCAGGGCGACGGGCATGCCGAGGGCTTCGGCCAGTTGTTCCTCAAGCGCATCGCTGTTGGGATCGTTGGCGGCGGCCGGGGCGCTGGTGCGGGGTTTTGCGGGCCGGGTCTTGCCGCCGGCGGCGAGGGCTTCCAGCGCACGCACGGAAAGCCCTTGCTTTACAGCCTGTTCGGCCAGTTGTTCGGCATTGGCGACGCCGACGAGGGCGCGCGCGTGACCCATGGAGAGGGCGCCTGATTCGACGAGGGCTTGCACGGGCGCGGGCAGATCGAGCAGGCGCAGCAAGTTGGTGACGTGGCTGCGCGACTTGCCGACGATATCGGCGAGGACGGCCTGGGTGTGGCCGAAGTCGGCGATGAGTTTCTGGTAGCCGCGGGCTTCCTCGATGGCGTTGAGATCGGCGCGCTGGATATTTTCGATCAGCGCGATTTCAGCGACCTGCCGGTCATCGAGCGGGCGGATGACGACGGGGATTTCGTGCAGCCCGGCGGCCTGGGCGGCCCGCCAGCGCCGTTCGCCGGCGATGATCTGGTGACGGCCGCCCAGCGGCCGGACCAGGATGGGCTGCAGGATGCCGTGGGCCTTCACCGAGGCGGTGAGTTCGGCCATGGCGGCTTCGTCGAACTGGCGGCGCGGCTGGCCGGGGTTGGGCAGGATATCGGCAACGGGGAGGCGCACGACGCCGGGGGCCGAGGCGGGCGGCGGCGCGGCGATATCATCGAGCAGGGCTGAAAGGCCGCGACCCAGGCCAGATTTCCGTTTTGCGTCAGTCATTTACGTCCTCTTCATCCCGCCAGGGCGAGCGGCCCGTCGATGCGATCAATCAGTTCGCGGGCGAGGGCCAGATAGGCTTCGGAGCCGGCACAGCGGCTGTCATAGATCAGGGCCGGCAGGCCGTGGCTGGGCGCTTCCGAGAGGCGGACGTTGCGCGGTACCATTGTTTTCAAGACCTTGGCACCCATCACCGCCCGCACATCGGCGCACACCTGGTCGGAGAGGCGATTGCGGCGATCGACCATGGTCAGCACAATGCCCAGCAGTTCCAGCCGGCGGTTCAGTCCGGCCTTCACCCGTTCGATGGTGCCGAGCAGCTGGCTGAGCCCTTCGAGTGCGAAGAATTCGCTCTGCAGCGGCACCAGCACGCTGTCGGCGGCGACGAGGGCATTGACGGTGACCAGGCCCAGCGACGGCGGGCAATCGATGATGACGACATCGAAGGCCGGCAGGCTGGCCAGCGCGTCGGCGAGGCGGTGGGCGCGGCGATCGGCATCGACCAGTTCGACTTCGGCGCCGGCAAGGGCGGAGGTGGCGGGCAGGATGGCCAGACCCGGAATGGCCGTATCGCGCACCGCCTCGGCCGCCGGCACACCATCCACAAGCACTTGATAAATCGACGGTTCGCGATCCTTGCGGCCGATGCCCAGGCCGGTGGAGGCGTTGCCCTGCGGATCGGAATCAACCACCAGCACGCGCTTGCCGATCGCGGCCAGCGCGGTCGCCAGATTGACCGCCGTGGTGGTCTTGCCCACCCCGCCCTTCTGGTTGGCGATCGCAATGATCATCGGCGTTTAACCCCTTTCGCGACCACGATGCGGGCATCGGAATCGGTGCGGCTGGGAATCAGCTCATGCTCAAAGTGGAACCGCTTGGCGGCGCTGGCAAGCTCTTCCTGCACCCGCGCGCCTTTCGGCAGGATCCAGCGTGTGCCGGATCCGGCGAAACGAAGGCCCCAATCGAACAAGGTGTCGAGACTGGCGGCGGCGCGGGCGGTGATGATGTCAAATTTGCTCCCGCCCAGCGCCTCGATGCGGACATTGGCGACCTGCACGTGGCCCGCCGTGTCCGTCTGCTGGCTGACGGTGTCCAGAAAGCGGCATTTCTTGGTGATGGATTCGACCAGTGTGAAGCGCGCGGTTGGATCAAGGATGGCCAGCACCAGGCCGGGAAAGCCGCCACCGGCGCCGATGTCGAGCCATGACTTGCCGGTGCCGGCGATCGGCAGCAGTTGCGCCGAATCACGGAAGTGGCGATCCCAGATGTGGGGCAGGGTGGATGGGCCGACGAGGTTCATGCGTTGCTGCCATTCGGTGAGCAACTCTGCATAACGGTCAAGCCGGGCCAATGTTTCACGTGAAACATCAAACTCCGCCGCAAAGGCGGCGCGGGCATCGTCGCTCATCTCAGGCCGCTCGGCGGGTCGTGTGCGGCAGCAGGGCGATCAGCGCCGCCGGCGTGATACCGGGGACACGGCTTGCGGCGCCCAGCGTCAATGGCCGTGCCCGGCTCAGGCGCTCGACCATTTCCTTGGACAGGCCAGCAACCGCCGCGAAATCCAGCGACGCCGGCAGGCTCAGCGCTTCATCGCGACGCAGCGCCGCGACCTCAGCCTCCTGCCGCGTCACATAGGAGGCATAATTGGCGTCCACGGCCAGGCTGGCGAGCAGATCATCGGGCACTTGCGCCAGCTCCGGCCACACGCGCCGCGCCGCTTCATGGGTGACCGCCGGAAAGCGCAGCCATTCGAAGAGGCTGCGCGACTGGCCATCCTGGCGCACGTCGATGCCATGGCTGGCGAGCTGGTGCGGCGTGGCGGACAGGCTGTCGAGCAACACCCGCGCCGCCGCCCGCGCGGCCTGCTCATTGGCGAAGTCTGCCGCCTGGTCGGGCGGGATGAGGCCCAGCGACAGGCCCAGCGGCGTCAGCCGTTGATCGGCATTGTCAGCCCGCAGGCGCAGGCGGTATTCGGCGCGGCTGGTGAACATGCGATAAGGCTCCGCCACCCCGTGGGTGGTGAGATCATCGATCATTACGCCGATATAGGCCTGGGTGCGGTCCACGATCAGATCGGGCTGGCCCAGCGCGGCCGCCGCGGCGTTGGCGCCCGCCACCAGGCCCTGCGCCGCTGCTTCCTCGTAGCCGGTGGTGCCATTGATCTGGCCGGCCAGGAACAAGCCCGGCACGTCCTTGGCGGCCAGCCCCGGCGTCAGCGCGCGTGGATCGACATGATCATACTCGATGGCATAGCCGGCACGCAGGATGCGGGCGCGCTCCAGCCCCTTGATCGAGGCAATGAACTTTTCCTGCACGTGCAGCGGCAACGACGTCGACAGACCATTGGGATAGATGGTGATGTCGTCATACCCCTCCGGCTCCAGGAAAATCTGGTGGCCGTCACGGTCACCAAAGCGCACCACCTTGTCCTCGATCGACGGACAATAGCGCGGCCCGACCGAATCGATATGGCCGCCATAAAGCGCCGATTCGCCCAGATGATCACGGATGATGCGATGCGTCTCCGCATTGGTGCGGGTGATGGCACAGGGCAGCGCCGGGCGGCCATTCGGAACACTGCGCCGGCTGAAGCGCGGATCGTCCGCATCGCCATGCTGCCACTCCAGCACCGCCCAATCGATGCTGCGGCCATCGAGCCGCGCCGGCGTGCCGGTCTTCAGGCGGCTGACAGGAAGACCCATCGCCCGCAGCGCGGCGCCGAGATCGGACGCCCCAGAGGCCTTTGGCGCGCCAACCCGGCCGCCGGCTTCGCGCTGGCTGCCAATGTGCATCATGCCGCCCAGGAAGGTCCCGGTGGTGAGAACGACCGCCGGTGCGCTGAGCCGGCCCACCGCCGCGTCGACGCCCGTGATGCGGCCCTGCGCCAGCACCAACCCCTCAACCGCCGCCGCGATCACCGCCAGATTGGGGAACTCCGCCAGCACCTGCGCCATCGCCGCGCGATACAAGGCGCGATCCACCTGCGCGCGCGGGCCGTGGACGGCGGGGCCTTTCGACCGGTTCAGCAGCCGCGCCTGCAACCGCGCCGCATCGGTCACCCGACCCATGATGCCACCCAGGGCGTCAATCTCGGTGACCAGGTGGCCCTTGCCAATGCCACCCACGGCCGGATTGCAACTCAACGTGCCGGGATCATCGGCGCGCAACGTCACCAGCGCGACACGCGCACCACGACGGGCGGCGGCCGCAGCTGCCTCGCAACCGGCATGGCCGGCGCCGACGATGATGACATCATAATCGTGCATGGCGGTGTCCATAGCGATTCGGCGCGGATGTTTCACGTGAAACATTCGGGGAGAAGGAAGGAGGGCCTCCGGCGGGCAGGGGCTGAGCCCCTGCACCCACTTTCGATTCTGGGCGGCGCCTGTGCTTTCAAGACAGCGCCGCAGGCTCCTTTCATTGCCTGCGGCGCTGGCGAGCGCTCTCAGGATCGTGCGCGCCCGAAAACGAACGGGTGCAGGGACTGCGTCCCTGCCCGCCGGAGGCCTATTCTTCTCTTTTACTTCCCGATGCAGAACCGACTGAAGATCCGGTCCAGCACGTCGTCCACGCCCACGCGCCCGGCGATACGGCCAAAGGCGTGGGCTGCAGCGCGGAGATGCTCGGCGCGCAGGACGGGTTCGGGGGCGTGGGCGGCTTCGCGCAGGGCGGTTTCGGCGTCGGCGAAGGCAGCGCGGTGGCGGGCGTGGGCGAGGAGGGCGGGTTCGCCGG
>NZ_WNJP01000107.1 GCF_009733735.1 Sandarakinorhabdus oryzae
CGCCGGGTCCTCCTGCTCGAGCGCGGCGCGCGCCGCTTCGGTGTCCAGCGACCGCACCTCGGCGCGAACGGCGGGTTGGATCGCCGGCACCGGTGCCAGGCCGTGGACCAGCGCTGCCAGATACATCCCCGTCCCGCCGACGATGATCGGCTGTCGGCCCGCCGCCCGCGCCGCCGCAATCTCGGCCTTGGCCAGCTTCACCCAGCGCGCCGCCGTGCAGACATCATCGCCGGCAAGCATGCCATAGAGTGCGTGTGGCACCTGCGCCTCCTCGTCCGCTGTCGGCCGCGCCGAGACGATGGCGAGTTCGCGATACAATTGGCTGGCATCGGCGTTGATGATGGTGCCGCCCACACGGGCCGCCAGGTCGAGCGCCAGCGCAGACTTGCCGCCAGCCGTCGGCCCTGTCAGGACGGTGACCCGTTCCGGATCGAGGTTTATGGCAGACGCGCTCATCATCACCCTGGTTGCCGAAGGCGCCTTGTCGCCCGGCGATGCCGCGGCCGCAAGCGATGTCGTGCGCGGCATCGGCGCCGAAATCGTCGCGCAAAGCTGGCTGGAGGCCGGCGACGCCCATGACATTCTCGCCCGCGGTGACGCCGCCGCCATCCGCGCCGCACTGGAAGACGCCCTGCCGGCGGTTGACGTCGTTGTGCAATCCGGCGCCACCCCGCGCCGCAAGAGCCTGATCGTCGCCGACATGGATTCGACCATGATCGCCTGCGAATGCATCGACGAACTCGCCGATTATGCCGGCATCAAGGCCGAAGTCGCCGCCATCACCGAAGCCGCCATGCGCGGCGAGCTGGATTTTGCCGGCGCACTCAAGGCCCGGGTCGCACTGCTCAAGGGCCTGCCGGTGGCCACGCTCGACCAGTGCCGGGAAGAGCGCGTGCGCCTCAATCCCGGTGCGCGCCAGCTGGTGCAGACAATGGCCGCCAATGGCGCGCGCTCGCTACTGGTTTCCGGCGGCTTCATGCCGTTTGCGGTGCCGGTGGCGCGCGAGATCGGCTTTGCGCGCGTGCTGGCCAACCGGCTGGATGTTGATGGTGACGTGCTCGCCGGCACCGTGCCCGACCCCATTGTCGATGCCGCCGCCAAGAAGGCGCTGCTCGAAGCCGACGGCACGCCGCTCGGTGCAGCGCTGGCGGTGGGCGATGGCGCCAACGACATCCCGATGATCCAGGCTGCCAGTGCCGCCGGCGGGCTGGGCATTGCCTATCACGCCAAGCCCAAGGCGGCGGCGGCCGCACAGGCCCATGTCCGCCACGGTGACCTCACCGTGCTGCTGCGCGCGCAGGGCTATCGCCGGGCCGAATGGGTGGCCTGACCAGCATGGCTGCCATGCACGGCGGCCGCTAGGCAGTTCGGCCAGCCGCGCTACACTCCCGGCAGCAGCGGGAGAATTGCCATGGTTACCCTCACCCCCATCGGCCAGGTCCACGGTGGCCGCAGCGAGGCCATCGACGATGACTGGGGCGCGAGCCGGGCCAGCATCCGCCTCGATCCCGCCGGCTTCACGACCGAGGCGCTGCTGGGCCTCGACGCCTTCAGCCATGCCGAAGTGATCTTCCTGTTCGACAAAGTGACGGACAACCAGATCACCACCACTGCCCGCCACCCGCGCGGCAACCCTGATTGGCCGCGCGTCGGCATCTTCGCGCAGCGGGGCAAGAACCGGCCCAATCGGCTGGGCGTCACCATATGCCGCATCGTCGGCGTCGATGGCCTGAATCTTGAAGTGGAGGGACTGGACGCAATCGACGGCACGCCGGTGCTCGACATCAAGCCAGTGATGGCCGGCTTCCTGCCACGCGGCGACGTGCGCGAACCCGATTGGGCCCGCGCCATCATGGCCGATTATTGGTGATCAGGCCGGGAAGAGCTTCGACGTCATCCAGGTGCCGGCCGCCGCCGTGCCACCGGTCAACACCGTGCCCCAGATCAGATCGAGCACGGTGACCTTCAGGCTCCACACCTTCAGCGTCGCATAGTTCGTCAGATCATAGGTGGCATAGCAGACAAAGCCGAGAACGGCCCCTTGCAAGGCCGCGCGTGCCACGCCTTCAGTCAATCCCGGCCAGACCGCGAAATAGACGATGCCGGCCAGATAGATGGCATAGAAGATCATCGCCGGCGCGAGGCGAAAGCCATTTTCCATCATCACCGGGCCAATCTCCGGCTTGTAGAGGCGCGGCGCCATGTTGATCAGCCACACTGCATCGATGGCAGCAAAGGCGATGAGGGTGAGGCCATAGGCGGCGAACATCTTGATCATGGCGCCGGCCATAGCGGGGCCGCGCCCGATTGACACGCCATTTGACAGCAGCCGCTTGCATCCGCGATGCTGTGTCACAAGCAACTGGGCGCGCCATTGGCCGCCCGCGTACGGGGGGCGCCATGACCAGCGTGAAGAAGAGTGCGCTGTCGCGCCTGCTGGAATGGCTGATCGTGCGTTTCTATCACGCCATGGGCTGGAAGGCGGTGGCGCCGCCGGTGATCCCGAAAAAGGGCATCATCATTGCCGCGCCCCACACCTCCAACTGGGATTTCATCTATTATATCGGCCTCACCCGCGATCTGGGCATCGAAACCAGCTTCATGGCCAAGAAGCAGCTGTTCCGCTGGCCGCTCGGCCGCTTCATGCGCGAAATGGGCGGCGTGGAGGTGAACCGCGAGACCGGCGGCAACTATGTCCAGGCGATGATCGAGGAATTCAACCGCCGCGACGAATTCCTGCTCACCATCGCGCCGGAAGGCACGCGCAAGTCGGTCGGCCAATGGAAGACCGGCTTCTACCATATCGCCATCGGGGCCAAGGTTCCGCTGATCGTCGGGATGATGGACTATGCCAAGAAGACCGGCGGCCTCGCACAAGCGTTCATGCCAACGGGCGATTATGCCGCAGACATGGCGCGGGTGGAGGAATTCTACCGCTCCACCACCCCCAGACACCCTGAAAAGGCCATGAAATCGATCATGGCTGCCAGCGTGCAACCGTTTGACAAGGCGGCCTGAACTCCCACGATGATCACAAATCTCGGTATCACCCTCGCCGCCGTCTTGCTGTTGATGGCGCTGTGCTGGCGCGTCAGCGTTTCCCTGCGCGACGTGTCCTTCATCGATGCGATCTGGGCCTATGGCATGGTCTATGCCGTGGCCATCGCCGCCGCGCTGAACGGCGGGCCGGCCGGCCCGGCCGGCTGGATCCTGCTTGGCCTCACCAGCCTTTGGGGCCTGCGGCTTGGCACCCACCTCATCACCCGCTGGCGCCGACTCGGCCGTGACCCGCGCTATGAACGGATCCTTGGCCACGCGATGGAAAAACAGGGGATGAGCTTTGCGAAAGCGGCGTGGTGGCGCGCGTTCGGCATGCAGGGCCCGTTGCTGTGGGGCGTGTCGTTGCCGGCGCAGGCGGGCGTGCTGGCCGATGCCGGCGGCCCTTTGCCGGGCTGGGGCCTGATCGGTGTCGCGCTGGCGCTGATCGGCATCGCCTTTGAAACCATTGGGGACGCGCAGCTGGAAGCCTTCCGCGCCAATCCGGCGATGAAGGGCAAGGTGCTGGACACCGGCCTGTGGCGCTACACCCGTCACCCCAATTATTTCGGTGATTTCACCACTTGGTGGGGCATCTTCATCGTCGGGATCGCGGCCGGCGCGCCGTGGTGGACAGTGGTGGGCCCACTGTTCCTCAGCTTTACCCTCACCCGTTGGTCAGGCGCGCCGATGCTGGAGCACAGCCTGAAGAAGCACCGCCCCGGCTACGAGGACTATATCCGCCGCACGTCGGGCTTTTTCCCGCTGCCGCCGAAGCGGCCGTAGTCAGCTGCCTCCGTGCGAGGGCGGGCGCAGCGACAGGATCAGCATGATCAACGCCACGAACGGCAAGACCTGATTGCCGATCACGCCCGGCGCGGTGCCAATCGTGACGATGGGCTTGGCGTGGAGCACCAGCCAGCGCCCGGCATACTCCGCAAGAACCAGCAGCCAGAGCAGCGGTATCAGTGATTTGTAGCGCACGCAGGCCAGCAGCATGACCAGGGCCGTGAGCAGCTGCGACAATCCCCATAGCGCGAACATTGCGATCACGGTCGCCGCCGCGGCAGGATCATATTGATCAAGCGGAATGGTGGCGACCGATTGAGCGCCGCCATCCGGCGCCAGAATATGATGCAGGCTGCGCCACAGTGTCAGCGCGGTCAGCCCGTAGAAGGCCCAAAGCGCAACCCTGTTGCCGGGAAATTCATTGCCAGGCCGCACAGGAAGCAATCGGGCCAGCAGGCCGCTCATGTCAGAAAACCGATGCAGCCGGTCTTGACCAGAACCGGGTCGATCCGTTCGCGGGCGCCGGAGTCGAGCGCGGCATGGCGAGCACGCAGATCAGCGAGGCATTTGCGCTGGTAACTGAACACCCCCTGCGAATAGGGCAGACCTTCCACATCGATCCGGAACTGGCTCTCACCCGCCGCAGCGGCGGCTTCGTTTGCCAGCAGGAATGGCCCGTACACCCGCCCCGCTTCGGCCAGCAACTGCTCGACCACCGGCTTGAACGGCACATCGGCACTGTCCCATTCACCTGTCACGCCCGACGCGTCATCGATGTGGGCTAGCCAGCGGAAGCTGAAGGGATACTCTGCTCGCATCAGGGCCTGCGCGGTCGGATCAACGCCAAGCTGCGACAGCTGGCCGTAGAGACCGAACTCCGCCAGCGATGGCCTGGTGCCGAACAGGCAATGCGCACCAACAACATGATCTTCCAGCGCCTGCAGCACCCGCCCTGTCGATTGCGCAATCAGCGCAAAATTCTCCCGCGTGCAGCCAACCAGCGCCATGCGCCCGACTTGCCTGGCCCGGAACGTGGCCGCAAAACTTTCAATCTGCTGCAGGCCACCGCCTTTGAAGGCGTCAAAGGCCAGCCAACGACTCATCTGGATCTGGTCGACATCCTCCAGCCATCGATAGCCGAACATCGCCTTGGTCAGCCATTCATCGGCAAAATCCTCCAGAAGATGTGCAAGAAAGGCCGTGCCGGGATCAGGCGGCACGATGCTGCGTCCAGCATGCCGCGCCTCCAGATCATAGATCAAACGGGTCGAATCATTGTGGAAGCTGCCGTCAGGATATTCGATCACCGGGATCACCGGCGCCTTCACCCTGGCCTGTGCATCCCGCACCAATGCGCCGTGGTTCCAGATGTGCGCAATGCGGCGGTAGCGCATGACTGCCCGCATCTTCATCGAATAAGGGGACCCAAGCGCGCCATTGATCACATACATCAGCCTGCAGTCCCTTGTGAGGTTGCCGTCGTATCAAGCTCTGGACGACCGCTTCGGAAAAGCTGCGGGAATGGCAAGGTCATGTGCAGCCGTCAGGCATACGGGCTAACGGTTGCGCGCCCGTTCGAACAGCCAGACGCGAACCGCGCTCGAAAGGTTGGTGGTGCGCGCTTCGTCGATTTCGGCGACCAGTGCGGCAAGCGATTTGCCCTCGGCAGCCGCCGCCTCGTTCAGCGCCTGCCAGAAGATCGGCTCCAGAGTCAGGCTGGTGGCGTGGCCCTGGATGGTGAGGCTGTATTTGCGGGGGCCGGTGCCGGCCATCAGTACATGTGTTGCCCGCCGTTGACCGACATGGTGGAGCCGGTGATGAATCCCGCCTCCTCGCTGACCAGGAAGGCGACCGCGCGGGCAATCTCGCTGGCCTGGCCAAGCCGGCCAACCGGGATCTTGGCGACGATCTTGGCCAGCACGTCGGGCGGCACCGCGGCGACCATATCGGTATCGATATAGCCGGGCGCGATGGCGTTGGCGGTGATGCCGAAACGCGCGCCTTCCTGGGCCAGCGCCTTGGTGAAGCCGTGGATGCCCGACTTGGCGGCGGCATAATTGACCTGGCCATATTGGCCGGCCTGGCCGTTGATCGAGCCGATCTGCACATAGCGGCCGAAGCCGCGCTCCTTCATACCGACGAATGTTGCCTTGGCCATGTTGAAGCAGCCGCCCAGGTTGACGCGGATCACCTCGTCCCACGCCTCCCAGCTCATCTTCATCAGCGTGCCATCGCGGGTGATGCCGGCGTTGTTGACGACGATGTCGATCGGGCCAAGATCGGCCGCCACTTGGGCGCAGCCATCCAGGCAGGCCTGGTGATCGGCGACATTCCACTTGTAGCTCTTGATGCCGGTCTGGTCACTGAAGGCCTTGGCCCGTTCATCGCTGCCGCCGAAATTGGCCGCCACCGTTACGCCCGCGTCGCGCAGCGCCAGGCTGATCGCCTCACCGATGCCGCGCGTGCCGCCGGTCACCACTGCCACTCGTGCCATCTGCCCACCCATCCTTTCGATCCCAGGCTGCCGGTTGCCCGCTTGTTGATGCAGCAGGCTTGGCTTTCATCTTGGGCCGGATTGGAGGCCGGTTCAATACCAGCCGGCCAGTTCGCGGCGCACGACGGCTTCCAGCATGGCCATGCCGGTCTCGCTGGCGTTGAGGCAGGGGATATAGGCGAAATGCGTGCCGCCCGCCTCGATGAACTCGTCGCGGCCTTCCATCGCCACTTCTTCCAGCGTTTCGAGGCAATCGGCGGCAAAGCCGGGGCAGACGACGGCAATCTTCTCCACGCCCTCCTTGGGCAGGCCGAGCAACGTGTCGTCGGTATAGGGCTTCAGCCATTCGGCGCGGCCAAAGCGCGACTGGAACGTCACCTTCACCTTCATCCCCAGTGCGTCCTGCAGCAGGCGGCCGGTCTTCAGGCACTGGCAGTGATAGGGATCGCCGGCCTCCAGCGTGCGCAGCGGCATGCCGTGGAAACTGGTGACAATCAGATCGGGCACGAAATCGAGCGCGGCGACGCCATCGCGGATCGATTGCGCCAGCGCCGCGATGTGATCGGGATTGTCGAAATAGGGCGCCATGGTGCGCAGCGTCGGCTGCCAGCGCATGGTGCCGATCACACGCGCCGCCTCGTCCACCACCGTGGCATTGGTGGCCGCCGAATATTGGGGATAGAGCGGCGCCAGCAAGATGCGGTCGCAGCCCGATTTCATCAGCGCCGTCAACCGCTCCCCGATGGTGCGCGTGCCATAGCGCATCGCCCAATCAACCGCGATGCCATCCCCCAGCCGCGCCTGCAGCGCCTCGGCTTGGCTGCGCGTGTAGACGGTGATCGGCGAGCCGCCCTCCATCCACACCTTGGCATAATTGGCCGCCGTGGTGCGCGGCCGCACGTTGAGAATGAGCAGGTTGAGGATCGGCTGCCACAGGAATTGCGGGATCTCGATCACGCGCGGATCGGACAGGAATTCGCGCAGGAAGCGTTTGACCGATGGCACATCCGGCGCATCGGGCGAGCCCAGGTTGACCAGCAGCACGCCAATGCGGCCCGACCGCACGGGTTCGTGGCCGGGCGGCAATTGCACCGGCGGCAGGATCAGCGGCGTTGTCATGCCGCGAAGAAGGGCAGGTTGCGCCAGCGCTTGCCCGTTGCGGCAAACAGCGCGTTGGCCACGGCCGGCGCGATCGGCGGCGTGCCAGGCTCGCCAATGCCGCCGGGATCAGCGGTCGACGCGACGATGCGCGTTTCGATGGTGGGGCAATCAGCCATGGTGAGCAGCGGATAGGCGTCAAAGTTGGTCTGCGCCACCGTGCCCCGGTCAAAATCGATGCGGCCAAAAAGCGCGGCGGTCAGGCCATAGATGATGCCGCCTTCGATCTGCGCCACCACGCTGTCGGGATTGATCACCCGCCCGCAATCGACCGCCGCCCACACCTGGGTGACGCGCGGCCGCTTGCCGGTCACCACTTCCACTTCGGCAATCTGGGCGACAATGCTGCCGAAACTTTCCACCAGCGCGATGCCGCGACCGACCACCGGATCGGTGGGGCCATCTCCGCCATCGCGGCCCAACGGCCCGCCCATTTCCAGCACGGCGTTGAGCACAGCGGCATGGCGCGGCTTGTCCTTCAGCATGGCCAGCCGAAAGGCGGCGGGATCGACCTGGGCCAGCATCGCCAGTTCATCGACGAAGCTTTCGACGATGAAGCCGGTGAAACTGTGACCAACGCTGCGCCAGAAGCCGAGCGGCGCGGTGCAATCGGCGAGGCAGTGCTGCACACGCAGATTGGGAATGGCATAGGGCAGATCGACCGCGCCCTCGATGGCACCGGCGCCGGCGGCGGGCCGCCCGGCGAGGCTGCCAATGTTGCGGCCCATGAAGGCGGCGCCCACATCCGGCACTGCAATTGCGGCGTTCCACCCCTGGATGCCGCTGGGAGTCGCCTTGCCGTGCAGGCGGGCGGCTACCGCTGGCCGATACATGTCGTGGGCGAAGTCCTCCTCGCGGCTCCAGATCAGCTGCACCGGCCGGCCCACAGCGCGTGCGATCAGCGCGGCCTGGGCGCAGGCATCGCCTTCCACCTTGCGGCCAAAGCCGCCGCCGATCAGCGTCGGGTGGATCACCACGTCAGACGCATCGAGATCGAGCGCCTTGGCCACGGCACGGGCGGCCAGGCTGGCGCTCTGGGTCGGCGCCCAGATCTCGGCACGGCCGTCTTCCACCCGAGCGGTGGCGGTCATCGGCTCCAGGCAGGCATGGGCGAGGAAAGGCAGGCTGTATTCGGCGGTGAGCACGCCGCCGCTCAGCGCTTCGACCACGTCGCCATCATCGCGCACCAGCTTGCCGACCTGACCCTGCGGTCCGAATGGCTTGCCGTCAGCAGCCAGCGCGCCGGTCACCGCGGCGTGCAGCCACGGGCCGGGCGGGTCCTTGGCGGCGGCCCATTTCAGCGGCAGCGCGGTCACCGCCTGGTTGGCGGCAAACCAGTTGTCGGCCACGCAGGCGACAAAACCGTCCTCCTGCACCAGGCTGACTCCCCTGGGCAGCACCGGCTTGGTGAGCGGCGCAGCCTTGGCGCCGATCGGGCCCTGCACGATGGACGCATAGGCCATGCCGGGCAGGCGCACATCGATGCCGAAGCGCGCCGAGCCATCGACCTTTCCCGGCACATCGAGCCGCTGGACCGGCTGCCCGACCAGTTTGCGCACGCTGCGCAGCGTCGGTTCATCGGGCGCATCATCGGGATCGAGATCGGCGATGACCTGGTGGAACGCCAGGCGATTGGCCTTGTAGATGACGAAGCCGCCAGCGGTATCGACCTCGCGCCAATCCACCTGCCAGCGGCGGGCGGCGGCCTTCACCAGCATCTCGCGCGCCGTGGCGCCGGCGGCGCGCAGCGGCATTTCCCAGGCGCGCACACTGTTGGAGCCGCCGGTGATCTGGAAATCGAGGAAACGCGCCACACGGCGGCCAGCGCCGAGGACCAGGCTGCGCATCGGTTCGGACTGGCCGGCAGCGGCATCCAGCGCTAGGCCAGGATTGGCATAATCCGGGCCAAGCGGTGCCGGTTCGACCCCCACGGCCTGCCAATCGGCGCCCAGTTCATCGGCGATGATCTGCGCCAGGCCGGACCAGATGCCCTGGCCCATTTCGGCCTGCGCGACGGCCACCACCACACGGCCATCGACGCCGATCTTGAGATAGGCATTGACCAGCGTCTCGCCCGGGCCCGCCGCCCAGTTGAGCCCGCGCGCCCGCGGCCACACGGCCCAGCCGATGGCCAGGCCGGTGCTGGCCGCGGCCGCGATCAACAGGGTGCGGCGAGTGAGGC
>NZ_WNJP01000108.1 GCF_009733735.1 Sandarakinorhabdus oryzae
CACCGCCTCGGCCGGCATTGCCGCCGGTGCCCTCGCCGGCTGGCTCGGCTGGCGCGCCGGTGGCGGCGGGCGCCGGCCTATGCCGGCCCGCGCCTGACGAACGGGAAGGTCTGCCGCTCGACGATCTCGCTCACCGCGCGGTGGGCTTCCTCGAAGGCGGCGTCGGTGTGGGGGCTGGCGGCGGCGTCACTGTTGGCAATGGCGATCAGGCCATAAGGCTGGCGGCCGATCACGCAGGGGCGCGTCGGGCTCTGGGCATAGACCCATTCCACCGGATCGGTGAGGCTGTTGTAGGTATAGCTGTAACCATGCGGCCAGCGGTTGACGGTGATGGCGGCGATGTCGCGGACCGGATCGAAGCCGCCGGGGCCGAGCAGGCGGGCCAGTTGCCGGCGGGTCTCGCGCTCGAACGTTTCGAAGCTGGTGGCGAGCAGGCGGGCGCGGCCGATCTTGTGCTGATCGCGGCGCGGCAGGCCGGGTTCGGCCGGGAATTGGGTGAGGTGCAGCGCCACCGGTTCATCGGGCCCAGCCGCGTGGGCAACACCGCCCAGGCTGGCGGCTTCGGTGAGGGCCACCGTGTCGTGGAACATGGTCGGGCAATAGAAGCTGGAAACGCCCAGCTTGTGGAACGCCCGCCAGTTTCGCAGCACGACATTGGTGTAGACCAGCGGCCCCTTGGTGCCATAGCGCAGCGCCGCCTTCTGGGCGGCCGGCAGCTCCGGCATGATGTGCGGGATCACCTCGTTCCAGCAGGCGAGCAGCACGGATTTCGCCCGCACCGCCTGCAGCCGGCCATCCTTCATGTAGCGCACGCTGGCGCTGGTGGCGGTGGCGGCATCGCCATCATGGGCAACATCGAGCACCAGGCTGGAAAGCCGGATGCGCACCGGGCCCGCCGCCGTGTCGAGCGCGGCATAATCGATGCGGGCAGTGGCCATCTCCTCCTGGTTGCGGGCCGGCGTGGCGGCCGGCACCAGCGCCGCCACCAGCAGCCGGGCCAGCGTGGCATTGCCGTCGGGAAAGTGGATGGATTCCTTGCCCTCGCGCTGGCGGCCATGATGACCGCCGGGCAGATCGGCAAACAGGCCATCCGGCACCGCGCCCAGCCCGAGCCCGGAAAAGCCGGGATATCCCTGCACCCAGCCAAACAGCGCCGGCGTCGCATCGGCACCCACACAGAAACTGGCGCGGCCCATGGCCATGAAGAACCACATGGCCTGGGGGTCGATGCGAACCGTCTTGAGGTAATAATCCTGCAGGGATGTGCGGGCGAGAAAGGCCTTCTTCGCCGTCACGTCCATGCCGGCGAGATAATCGGGCTGATCGGCGCTGAGCAGCCGCGCCATGTCGGCCCGGGCCTTGGCTGAGAGCGGCGTCCTGGCAAGGAATTCGGCGCTGAAGCGCGGCCCGCGCATGCCGCGCTGGGCGGGATCAGCGATCACCAGTTGGTCCTTGCCCCAGCCTTCGGACTCAAAGAAATAGCCGCGCCGCAGACCCAGCCCGGCATAGAGCCGGCTGTTGGCGTCGTTGGCCCGCTTGTAGCGCTCCAGATCGATGCCGAGATCATCGAGGATGGCCTGCGCCCATTTGTTGTAGCGTTCCGGCGATTCAATGTTGAGCGTGCCGCCGTTGATGACGATGGCCTTGCCGGCCACCACATATTCGTTGCGCTTGGCGTGGCCGCCGAAATCATCGTGATTGTCGAGGATCAGGATGCGCGCTTGGCTGCCCACCGCCTTCCTGTAGAAATGCGCCGCCGCCAGCCCGGACAGGCCGCCGCCGACGATGACGAGGTCATAGGTCTCACCGGTGTCCTGCGCATCGCCAGGCTTCATGCCGTCGCGCAGGGCGTGGGCCATCTCGAACGAGCCGGGGTGGCTGCCACGCAGGCCGGTGCGTGATGGCGGGTAGCGTTCGTCTTGCGGGACAAGGCCAGCCGGTGCGGCAAAGGCCGGCGTTCCCGCGCCCAGCGCGCCAATCGCGACCGCCACACCGTTCACGAAATCGCGGCGGCTGATGCGGGCGCTCATGCCCAGCGCGTCGTCATCCAGCATCACCTTGCCCCCCAAGCCCAGCCTATCTGTGCCGCACCCATTTCAGATCATATTCGGTGATCCAGGTGGCGCCGCCGTCCTCGGTGCCGACCGACAGCTCACGGATCGTGCCATCGGGGTTGGCAAACAGCGTCCAGTGCCGCAGCCGGAACTTGCCGTTCGGCAGCGGCCGTTCGGTGACATAGCGCATCTCGCCGGGCTTGATCAGGCTGCCGCGGAAGCTGGTGGTGGCGCCGGTATCGGTGGCCCAATAATAGCCCCAGTTCTTCAACAGCGGCGAATAGTTGAACAGGCCAACGCCGTTGCCGCCGCGCGCCGCATCCAGCACCGTCCAGCGCTCCTCGATCACGCAATCATTCAGGGTCAGCGTCATTGTCACCTCGGCGGTCTTTTTCTCGCCGTTGAACACGTCCCAATGGCCCAGGGTGAAATCCTGTTGGCGAAACAGCGCGTCGGCCCGGCAGGTTTCGGTGGGCGGAGGCGTTTGGGCGAAGGCCGGTGCGGCCAGCAGGATGGCAATCAGTGGAACAGTCCGGTGCATCGGCCCCTCCTTGCACTGCGATGAAGGGATGCTAGCCTTGCTTTGCCGGTTTGTCTTGCGCTGAGCGCACCGGCGGGGGAACCAAGCGATGGGCGACTGGTCTGACAAGGCACTCGGCATGAACCGGCCGATCGCGCGGCGGGATTTCATCGGTGGCGTGGCCGTGGGCATCGGCGCTGCTGGCCTGCCAAGCCCTGCATTGGCGGCACTGGCGACGCCGGCCCCGGATTATCCGCCGGCAAAGACCGGCCTGCGGGGCCAATATCCCGGCAGCTTCGAAACCGCGCACATGGCCCGCGACGGCCAGTTTGGCGGTGCGATTTCCGCCGACGACAGTGGCGAGCATTATGACCTGGTGATCGTGGGTGGCGGCATTTCCGGCCTCTCCGCAGCCTGGTTCTACCGGCAGGCGCTGGGCGACGACCGCAAGATCCTCATCCTCGACAATCATGATGATTTCGGCGGCCACGCCAAGCGCAACGAGTTCCACTACGGCGGCCGCACCATCCTCGCCTATGGCGGCACGATGAGCATTGAATCGCCCTTCCCCTACAGCTTCACCTCAAAGAAGCTGCTGGCCGATCTGGGCGTCGACCTCGCCAGTTACGAGCGGTTCGAGACCAAGGCCTATGCCGGGCTGGGCAACGCCACCTTCTTCGATCGCCAGCATTTCCTGGCCGACCGACTGGTGACGGGCACGGGCAGGAAGCCGTGGGCGCAGTTCTTTGTCGAAGCGCCGCTGTCACCGGCCGTGCGCGCCGATCTGACCCGGTTGCACACGGAGGTGAAGGATTATCTCCCCGGCCTTGATCCCGACGCCAAGGCGGCGGCCCTGAAGGCGATGAGCTATCAGGATTTCCTGCTCAAACACGCCGGCATGCTGCCCGAAAGCCTGCCCTTCTTCACCGGGCAGGGCTATCGCAACAACAAGCGGGTGGACACGCTGCCGGCCTGGGAAGCGGCCCTGAACAAGCGCTCGCCAGGCTTTGCCGGCATGACCCTGCCTGGCCAGATCCAGGCAGAAGCCCAGCATTTCCATTGGCCCGACGGCAATGCCTCGGTGGCGCGGCTGCTGGTCTCTTCGCTGGTGCCAGGCGTGTTTCCCGGCAAGCTCGATCAGGAAAGCGTCGTGCTGGCGCCGGCCACTTATGCAGCGCTCGACAACCCGAACAATCCGGTGCGCATCCGGCTTTCGAGCATGGTCATCCGCGCCGAACATCTGGGACCGGTGACGCGCAACACCGAAAAGGCGGTGCGTGTCGTCTATGTGAAGGATGGCCGGCGGGTTGGGGTGACGGCGGCCAACGTGATCCTGGCCTGTTTCAACAACATCATCCCCTTCATCGTGCCCGGCCTGCCGCAGGCACAGAAGGCGGCTTTGCTCTATCCGTCCAAGGTGCCGATGCAATACACCAACGTGCTGCTGCGCGACTGGCGGGCGTGGGCGAAGCTGGGCATCAAGGCCATCCACGCCCCCAATGGCTATCACACGACGACGGCGCTCGACGTGCCGATGGCGATCGGCGGCTATCGCACGGCGCAGACGCCGGACGAGCCGGTGGTGCTGCACATGGTGCGCAATCCCAACAGCCCCGGCCTGCCCCGCAAGGAGCAGAACCGCATCGGCCGCGCCGACATGCTGGCCACCGATTATGCCACCATCGAACGCGAGATCAGGAGCCAGCTGCAGCGCATGCTGGGCGGTGCCGGGTTCGAGGCGGCGCGCGACATTGCCGGCATCACCGTCAACCGTTGGCCGCATGGCTACAGCTACACCTATGACACGTTGGGCGATCCGGACGTGCCGGATGAACAGCGCCCCCATATATTGGGCCGGCAAAGCTTTGGCCGCATGGCGATCGCCAATGCCGATGCCGCCGCCTCGGCCTTCACCAACACCGCCATCGACATGGGCGCGCGGGCGGTGGACGAGTGTTTGATCAGCCGCGGGCTGATCTGATCACAGCCAGAAGCGCACACCTGTGCGGATCGACCAGCCGCCGGGGTTCTCGCCCGCCGCGCGTGCCAGCCGGGACGATTCCCCCAATCGCCGCTCGAACATCACCGCCACATAGGGCGCGACGCGGCGGGTGACCTCGTAGCGGGTGAGGATGCCGGTCTCGATGATGGCCGGGCCGGGCGCGATCAGGCGTTCGGGCACACGGGTGGCATAGATGTCGGTTTCGAACAGTGGTTGCACCACCAGCCGGTTGGTCATCCTTATGTCGAACGACTGGCGCAGCCGAAACAGCACGTCGCCCTTGAAGCCGATGAAGGCATGCGCTTCGGTCTCGAAGAACAAGGGCGCCAGACCCTGCACACCGATCACGGCATAAGTGCGGGCATCTGGCGCGATATCGTGGCGCAGGCCGGCCTGCAGATCAAAGAAGGTGGCGATGTTGCGGCTGTAGAGCGCCTGGAATTCGCTCTGCTCCAGCCGCGGTCCCTTGGTCTCGCCCTCGGTACGCCACCAGAATTTGTTGACGTCGCCGCCGATCCAGCCCTGCGCTTCCCAGTTGGCAACCAGCTTGCCGTCAAAACGGGTGAGATCGGCTTCCTCGACCAACGTGTAGTTGTTGATGCCATCGCCATGGCCGTGGGCCTTCTTGGCGGCAGCGGGCGCGGCCAGCAGCGCCGCAACGACAAGCGCGCGCATCAATGCACATGCCCCGCCGCCGGCACGGCCTTGCCATCCGGGCCGAGCACATTGGCCACCACCAGCTTGCCCATCATGCCGCTGTTCATGTGATAGAGCAGGTGGCAGTGCAGCGGCCATTCGCCGGCTTCGTTGGCGGTCAGGATGATCGACTGGGTGCGGCCCGGCGCCACCACGATCACGTTCTTTTCCGGCATCAGCCCCGGCGGCTGGCCATTCTCCACCTCGAAGAACATGCCGTGCAGATGCATCGGGTGGGCCATCATCGTCTCGTTGACGAAGGTGACACGCACGCGCTCGCCGAACTTCACGTTGATCGGAGGGCCCTCGCCGAACTTCTTGCCGTTCAACGTCCAGATATAGCGCTCCATATTGCCCTGAAGCCGCACCACGATCTCGCGCGTTGGCGGCGTTGCATCAGCCTTCGGAGTGAGCGCCACCAGGTCGCGCATGGAGAGCACATGCGCGCCATAGGGCGCACCCGTGGCCCAGCCAAAGACGCGGCCCGACCCATCGGTATCGCCTTCCTTGCCCAGCACCGGCATGGCCATCATGCCCTTCATCTGGCTGTGATCCATCCCGGCCATCGGGTCCTTGCCAAAGCCATAATCGACCACCGGATAGGGCGTGCCGCCATCCGGCCGCGCGGCCAGGGCGACAGCGGTGCCGATGCGGGGGCCGGCGGCCTTCGGCGTGCAATGGCCCATTGCGGCATGTTCGGGCGGACATTCGGGGTCGCTTGGCGCTGCGGGTGCCGGCATCGGGGCGGCGCCCTTGGGCGTGCAGTGCCCCATTGCCGCGTGTTCTGGCGGACAATCCGGGTCGCTGGGCACGGCCGCCGCAGGAGCCTTGGGCGTGCAATGGCCCATCGCCGCATGTTCCGGCGGGCAATCCGGATCAGTTGGCGTGGCCACTGCAGGCGTGGCGGCGCCCATCATCTGGCAATGGCCCATGGCGGCATGTTCCGCGCTGCAGGGTTCACCCGCAGCCGGCATGCTGTGCCCCATTTCGGCCAGCAGCAGCACCTGTTTCGGGCGCGGCGCCGGCGCGGCAATGCTCAGCGCCGGGTCACTGGTCAGCCTTCCGAGCACGCTCGCCCGCCTGTCGAGGGTTTCCACCCACAGCGGAAAGGCGCCGGCCGGCGGCTCGACGATCACGTCATAGGTTTCGGCGACGCCCATGCGGAACTCGTCCACCGTCACCGGCTGCACGGGCCGGCCATCAGCGGCGACGATGGTCATGGCCAGGCCCGGAATCCGCACGTCCATGAAGCTCATCGCCGAGCCGTTGATGAAGCGCAGCCGCACACGCTGGCCGGGCGTGAAGGCCAGGGTCGGCCGCACCTGTGTCGGCTGGCCCTGCATCAGCAGCGTGTAACCGCTCACATCCGCGATATCAGTCGCGTCCATGCGCATCTGGCCCCAGGCCCGGCGCTCCGCCATGGTCGCCTGCATCCCGAACTTCTTCGCATCGCGCACCAGTTCCGGCAGCGTGCGCTTGTTCCAGTTGTAGTAGCCGGAATCGCTCTTCAGATTCCGCATCACCCGGCCCGGGTCCTCGCGCGTGTGGTCGGACAGCAGGATGACATGCTCCACGTCAGACTTGATCGGGTCCTCCCCCGCCGGCGCGATGATCAGCGCACCATATTGGCCCGCCTGTTCCTGGCCTTCCGAATGAGCGTGGTACCAATAGGTGCCGCTCTGCCGGATATGGATGCGATAGGTGTAGGTCTCCCCCGGCGCGATGCCGGCAAAGCCGTTGAAACCCGGCGCACCGTCATAGGCGCCATCGACCAGCAGCCCGTGCCAGTGGATCGAAGTGGTCGCGCTCAGCCGGTTGGTGACGCGCACCACCGCCTCCTCGCCCTCCTTGAAGCGCAGGGTGGGGCCGGGCACGCTGCCGTTGATGGCGATCACGCTGTCGGTGCGGCCGGGCACGATCTGCATGGCCTGGCGTTCCACCACCAGATCATAGCTGGCCGCGTGCGCCAGGCTGGGCAGCAGCAGGGCCAGAACAAGGAAAAACCGGCGCAACATCATGCCGCTCCATGAACCGTCAGCATCCAGAAGGCCATGGCGATCATCGTCACATTCTCCAGCAGCGACACAAAGCCCAGCGGCACATTGCTGCCGCCGCCCACACAGGCGCAGGTCAGTTCGCGCTTCTCGATATAGACCGCCTTGATCACCGACACCGCGCCAACGGAACCGATGAACAGTGCGATGGCCGACGACAGCCAGACCAGCTGGCCCGACAGCATCAACACGCCGGCTACCGCTTCGGCCCAGGCATAGACATAAGCGTAAGGCAGCCAGGCCCGGGCCAGCAGGTCATAGCCGATAAAGCCGGTGACGAAGCCCTCGATGTCCTTCAGCTTCAGAAACGCAAGCAGGCCCATCGCCAGCCCGACGAACCATTCGGCCGCGTGCAGGGTGAAGGGCGTGCCCATGGTGGCCATGCTAAGCGCCAGCGCGATCGCGGCGGCCATGCCGAACAATGCAATCACCGGGCGATAGGTGCGCGCCTTGGGATCGTGCAGCTTCAGCCCCAGCCATTGGCGCAGATCATCATGGCCGCCGATGCGCTGGCCGGCGATCCACACCTGCGGCGTGGTCTTGACGCCGTGGGTGGCCTTGAAGGCCTCCACCTCCTCGCGGCTGGTGAGCAGCTGTTCCTCGAAGGAAAAGCCGTTGCTGCGCAAGAGGTGGCGGGCGCGCAGGCCCCAGGGGCAGACATGATCAGGCAGGGCCATGCGGACCAGCAGGGCCGTGCGCGGCAATTGAGCGTCCATCATTTTCGTCCTTGGCGAATCACTGATGGAACCGTCATAACCTCTGTACCATGATACGGAGTCAAGCCTTGGCCAATCTCACCATCTCCCGCCTGGCCGCCAGTGCCGGTGTCGGCGTCGAAACCGTGCGCTTCTACCAACGCAAGGGCCTGATGCCGGTTCCGGCGAGCAGCGGCGCCGTCCGCCATTATGATGAGGCCGACGTGCAGCGCCTGCGCTTCATTCGCGCCGCCCAGCGTGCCGGTTTCAGCCTGAAGGAAATATCCGAACTGTTGGCGCTCGATGCCAGCGACGACCGCGCCCGCGTACAGGCACTCACCCGCACGCGGCTGGCGGCGCTCGATGCCGAAATGGCCGAGCTCGCTGCGGCCAAGGCGATGCTGTCGGGGCTGCTCGATGAATGCACCAGCGGCAAGGCCGGGCCCTGCCCGATCATCGCCACCTTCACGGCATCGGCCTGTCATTGATGGCGCCGGCTCGACAGGGCCCGGCGCGTCGCCCAAGGTGCCGGCGATGAATGCCCCCGCAACCGCGTCCCGATTGGCCTGGCTCATGGTGACTGTGGCCGGAGTCCTGCTGCCACTTCTCGCCATGTTGATGCTGCGCGATGTGCCGGCGCCGGCACCGCTGGCGTTGTTTGGCGGGCCCATCCTGGCGGTGGGCCTGATGGGGATGGGCATGATCGCGGCGGCAACGGCCGGGCGCCTGTGGATCGGTCTGGCGCTGGCGCTGCTTGCCGGTGCAGGCCTGATCATCCTGGCGCGGGCGCTGGGCATGCCGGCGCTGCCGCACCCCGTTTCAACCGGGTTGGCCATGATCATCGCCAGCCTCAGCTTTGCGGCGCGTGGACACCTGTTCGCCCGCGCCATGGGAACGAACGGCTGGCTGATGTCGCTGTTCGTGGTGGCTGGCGAGGCGGCGATGCTGGTTTCGGCTGCAATGCTGCCGGCCTGGCTACTCACCTTGCTGCCGGCGCAATGGGCCAGCACCGCGATCCAGACGGCGCTGACCGGCACCGGCACACGAGCAGCCAGTTCAGCGCTGTTGGCGCTTGCCGGCACGGCCGCCACCACGCTGCTGGTCGCCGCGCTGTGGCCGCGCCGCTGGCCCTATGCGCTGATGTTCACGGCCTGGCTGGGCCTGTCCGCGCTGGTATGGAACCGCCCCGGCCCGCCGCGGCCACACGCTGATCTCGCCATTGCCGCCGCGCCCGGCGGTCGCATCGCCCCGATCGCCACCGCCGCGCCCGATGCCGCCACGGCAAGTGCGCTGGCCAGGGTGCAGCGCCAGATCGCGACCTGGCACGCCGCGGCCGATCCTGATCTGGCCCAGCGCGCGCGCAACCTGCTGCTGATCGCCGCCGTGCCTGACCTGTACGATACTGAGCCGCTGCAATCCCACCTGCCCAATCTGGTCGCAGCCGAGCTGAGGGCCCGCCTTCCTGCCGATCAGCGCCGCGCCCTGCTCAGCGCCATCGCCGCCCACCCCGAACTGGGCAGCGTGGCGGCGCGCGAGACGCTGCCGGCGCTGGGCCTGCCGGCCAACACGGGCGACGAAGCCGCGGTGCGCAACCGCATAGCGCTC
>NZ_WNJP01000109.1 GCF_009733735.1 Sandarakinorhabdus oryzae
CGCGGCGTGGGCGCGCTTGCGGTCAGCGCCGCCACCTGCCGGGCAAAGGCCGCGCCGGCGGGCACATTGCCCACCAGCGCCGCCACCTGCCGCACCTGTGCCACCACCGCCGCCGGGCTGGAGGGATAGGGCAGGGCGACCAGCCTTATGCCCAGCCGCGCTGCCAGCGCTGCCGCCTGGGGGTCGGCCCCCATGGTCAGCACCAGGTCCGGCGCCAAGTCGATCACCGCGCTCAGGCTGCCGCTGTTGGTGGCCAGGCCCCGCGCCCGGCTGGCCAGTGGGCTTTCCTGGCGGTCAGCCCCCAGCCGGCTGATGCTGGCAATCTGGCCGGGGCGAGCGGTGAGCAGCAGATATTCATCAGTGCACAGGTTGAGGCTGACGATGCGGTGCGGGGTGGCGGCCGCCGCCACCCCGATGGTCATGCAGGCGAAGGCGGCCAGAACCTTCACAGCCGGAACCGGATCCCGCCATGCGCGGTGAGGCCCGGCCCGCGATAGGCGAACACATCGACCTGGCGGGCGTCGAGCGCGTTCTCGATGCGCGCCGTCAGGTCGATCTGGTCGGTGATGTGCCAGGCGCCGGACAGGGTGACGAGCGTGTAGGCGGGCAGGGTGACGGGCACGAAGCGGGCGAAATCCGTGTCGCCGCGTGCCCCGGTGATGGCCGCCGACGCCGCCAGCTGGAAATGTTCGTGGTTGTAGACGGTACTGATGCTGCCGCTGTGCCGGGGTCGCCGCACCTCGCGCACCAGTGCGCCGCCGGCCACCTGCTGCTGGCTGGCATCCAGCCAGGCATAGCTGCCGCGCAGGCTCAGCCCTGATCCGATGGCGATCTGGCCTTCCACCTCAATCCCCTGGCGCCGGCTGCGGCCGCTGGCGTTGGCCACGCCCGACAGGAAGGTTTCGGGATCGAAGGTGCTGATGATCTCGTTGTTGAGGCGAGCGCGATACCAGGTGACATCGATGTAGCGAGTGAGATTGCCCCAACGCAGGCCGACATCCCAGCCGGTGCTGCGTTCCGGCTTCAGATTGGGGTTGCCGATGAAGAAGCCGGGGAAAAAGCCATAGAGATCATAGAAGGTGGGATCGGCGATGCCGCTGCCCCAGCTGCCGTGCAGGCGCAGATCGGCAGCCAGCTTCAGGCTGGCGTTGGCCCGCGCCGTGGTGGCATCGGCAAAGCGGTTGTTCCAGTCCCGCCGCACTGCGATGCCGGCGGCAAGGCGATCGGCCAGCTCCAGCCGATATTCGCCCACCGCGCTGGTCTGCGCCCGGCTGCGGCGCTGGTTCGAGAAGGCGTCGGGATCGGCATCGATGCTGGCAAAACGCTCGTCCTGGTGTTCCACGGCCGCCGTGACGCGGTGCTCAAGCGCGCCGGTGTCGAAACGGAAGCTGCTCTGATAGCGATATTGCTCACGCGCGCCGTTGCTGCGGTTCACGAATGCGCCGCCGTCGCGGTTGCTGTTGGCGGCACTGCTGTGGGTGACCGAGAGGCTGTGGGTCCAGCGCCGATCCGCCAGGAAGAGGTCGATCTGGCCGCGTGCGGCCCATTGCCGTGTGCGGGTCGACAGCGGCGCATCGAGCGGCACCCCGGCGTCATAATCGAAATCGTCGAACTTGCTGTTGCTGCTGACATGGCGGAGCACCAGTGTCGCGGTCAGGTTCGAGGCAATGGCAACGCCGCCTTTGGCGTGCAGCGTGAGATTGTCATAGCCGTCACGGTCGCCTGGCCCCGGAGCGATATTATAGCCGCGCGACGACAGCCAGGCACCCTGCACCGACAGGCCAGCGCCGCTGCTGTTGGAGACGGTGGCACCCAGCCCCAGTCGCGCCGTGCCCAGGCTGCCGCCCTCGGCCTCGCCGAACAGGCCCTGGCGGCTGCCCAGGGGATTGGTGGTGGTGATGTTGATGACGCCGCCGATGGCCTCGCTGCCCCACAGCGCACTCTGCGGCCCGCGCAGCACCTCGATGCTTTCCACGCCGGCGGTCAGTAGCGTTTCATAGCGGAATTCGCCGGAGGAGGCCGGGTCGGTCATGTCGATGCCGTCGATGAAGGTCATCGTGTGGTTGGCTTCGGCGCCGCGGATGCGCACCTGGGTCTGGGCGCCCATCGGCCCAGTCTGGGCGACGGCGACGGACGGCACCAGCGTCAGATAATCCTTCACTTGGCTCAGGTTGAGCCGGTCGATCAGCACATTGTCGATGAAGCTGTTCGCCGTGCCCGACAGGATGCGCTGCACGGGCTCGCGGCTAGCGGTGACCGAGATGGTGCCGGGTGGCAGCGGTTCGACCAGCACGATCTCGTCGGCCTGCGGCTTCACGGGGGTCGGGGTGGCCGCCAGCTGGGCGGCAAGCAGGATGGCAAGCATGAATTACGTCCTTTCGTTCGGCCCCTCGGGGCACGGGTGAGCGACACGAAGTCGCCACGAACGAAAGGGCAGCGGCGCTGCACCTTCATCTCACGCACCGCTGGTCCCGGCAGGCATGGGGCGACCGCCAGCAGCCACGCAGGGCCACGGACGGAACGGCAGGTCTCCTGGCTTGCGGCTCATGGCGCTGTTCTGCCGTCTTCCCGGTTGCCCAGTGACATGTGGCAGAGCAGCTGGCCGCTTACAGTTGCGGGCACAGCGCCGGATTTGCACCGGCTTCCCTATTCTCCCGCCGGCGAAGGCGGGCACCGTTCGGGGGGAGGGTTACGCCTGTTGCAATCGAGCGGTCAAGCCGCTATGCCGCGCGTTCAAATTTCCAGGGCCGGTCGGAACCGGTCCGCAGTGAAGGAAAAACCCATGAAGTCCGGCATCCATCCCGAATATCACAGCATCACCGTCAAGATGACGGATGGCACCACCTACACCACCCGCTCGACCTGGGGGAAGGAAGGGGATGTGATGAACCTGGAAATCGATCCGACCAGCCACCCGGCATGGACCGGCGGCACCGGCCGCATGCTCGATGCCGGCGGCCAGGTGGCGCGCTTCAACAAGCGTTTCGCCAGCTTTGGTCTGGGCGCGAAGAAATAACGCGCAGCGCGGCTCGTGACCATCGCGGAGCGATGGGCACAGACTCGCGCAAGTGCGGACGGCGAGCGAAAAGGGCGGCCCCAACAGGCCGCCCTTTTTGACTCGTCCGACGGCGCGGCTTTGCCGCGACGCTGGCTCTCCTCGATCTACCCCGTCACCATCGCCTTCGCCGTGGCATAATCCGCCTTGCCGTTGGGCGCGCGCGGCACTTTCTTGACGATATGCACCGTCTTGGGTGTCTTGTAGCCCGCCAGGTGCCGGCGCACGTGGGCGCGCAGTTCCTCGACATCCACCGGCGCATGGGCTTCCACCACCGCCGTCACGCACTGGCCCCATTTCTCGTCGGGCAGGCCGAACACCAGGGCGTCGTCGATGGCCGGGTGGGTCTTCAGCACCTCCTCCACCTCTTCGGGGAAGACCTTCTCGCCGCCGGTGTTGATGCACTGGCTGCCACGGCCCAGCAGCGTGAAGCTGCCGTCCTCCTCGATGATGGCGAAATCGCCGGGGATGGAATAGCGCACGCCGTCGATCTCCGGGAAGGTGGCCGCGGTCTTCACCGGGTCCTTCCAGTAACCGCGCGGAATCAGGCCGCCGCGGGCGATGCGGCCCATGGTGCCGGGGGCGACCGGCTTCATGTCGTCACCGATGATCAGCGTGTTGCCATCGGCCATGAACTTCGTTGCCGCCCCGGCATTGTCCTTGGTTTGCGCCGCCGCGCCGAGGCCAAGGCCTTCTGACGAACCCAGCGAATCGACGATCATCATGTTGGGAGCATGCTTGAGCAGCCCGGCCTTCACCTCTGGCGACCACATGGTGCCCGATGAGATCATCACGCCCAGTGTGGCAATACTGCCGATGCCGGCGTCCAGCGCCTTCAGTATCGGCCGGGCAAACGCATCGCCCACGATCACGGCATAATCGCAGGCCTCGCTCTGGCAGACGCTCACCGCCTCGCCCGGATCGAAATTGTGGCCGGGCAAGGTGACGACCGTGCCGCCTTTCGACAGCGTGCCCATGGCGATGATCAGGCCGGTGCCGTGCATCAGCGGCGGCAGCACCAGCGCCTTCTGATACCCCTTGCGGGCTTTCACATTCGCCACATGCTCGGCGATGCTTTCCGGCGGTGGCTCCAGCGGGGAGGGCGCGCCCCAGCCCATCAGGCCCCACAGCGCGCCCTGGTCCCACATCACGCCCTTCGGCAGGCCGGTGGTGCCGCCGGTGTAGATGAACAACATGTCGGTCGGCTGGTGGTCCTGCGGCGGCAAGCAGTGGCCGGCGCTGGCCATCGCCTCGAAATCGGTCGCCCAATCGGGTGCATCGCCACCCACCTGCAGCCACAGCCTGGTCGGCAGCCGGTGGCGCAATCTGCCCAGCAGCTCGGCAAACTCGGCGTCATAGACGACGACCGCCGCATCACTGTTGTCGAGGATGTAGAGCAGCTCCTCGCCGGTGTAGCGATAATTGACATTCACATGCACCATGCGGGCGCGGAAGGTGGCCGCCAGCGTCTCGCAATAGGCTGGCCCGTTGCGCATCAGGTGAGCCACGCGGTCGCCCGGTACGGCGCCAGCGGCCTGAAAGCCGGCGGCCAGGCTCTCGCTGCGCGCCGCCAACTCCCCCCAGCTGCGGCGTTGATCGCCGTGGACCAGCGCCGGCCGTTCGGGTTCGAGCCCGCGCGCAACGGCCTCGAAAATGGCGCCAAAGCTGAACTGTTGCGGCATGGCTCGTCTCTCCCCGCCGCCACTTTATGGACAGCGCGGATTTGCGAAAGCCTGCACTTGTAAGGGGAGAGCGCGCCTCAGCTGTCGGGTTGCAGCAAGCGGTGCAGGTGCACGACGACATATTTCATCGTCGCGTCATCCACCGTGCGCTGCGCGGCGGAGCGCCAGGCCGTCTCGGCGCTCTTGTAATCGGGGAAGATTCCGACGACGTCGAGATTGTGGGGATCGACGAATTCCACCCCCTGCGGATCGGCCACGCGGCCACCAAAAACGAGATGCAGCTTGCTCATGCGCGGCCTCTAGCCGCAGATCCCCTCACGCGCCAGTGGCAGCACGCGCATAGTCGGGCTGCAACCGCTGCATGGTGGCGGCAAACCAGGCCTCGAACTCCGGCCCGTCCCAGGCGCGGTGATTGCCTTCGCGGTAGCAGCCGGCGTTGCGCATGTAGAATTCGGCGTTGATGCGGTTGGGCAGGCGGTTGTCGCGGGTGGCGATCACCTTGGCCGGGCTGCCGACGATGATGCTGTTCTCCGGCGCTTCGAACCGATCCTTCAGATAGGCATGCTGGCCGACGATGGAGCCGGCGCCGACCACCGCGCCATTATACACCGTCGCATTGATGCCGATCAGGCAATGATCGCCGATCCGGCAGCCGTGCAGCGTCACGTGATGGGTGACGCTGGTATAGGCACCAACAATCACCGGCTTGCCCGGATCGGTGTGGATCATCACGAAATCCTGCACATTGGCGCCTTCGTGGATCTCGACATGGGCGCATTCGGCGCGGATCACGGCGTTGCACCAGATACTGGCGTTGGGGCCGATCGAGACATGGCCATAGATCTGGGCCGACGGGTGCACAAACGCCGTCGGGTGAATGTCGATCCGGCTGGTCATGCTGCCCCCCGCTTGCTGCCCGCTATTTGGTGTTCACCGCCAGGCTCTTGGCGTTCGCACTCTTCATGAACGTCACCAGCGCGTCAAAGCCGTTCTTGGCGATATAGCTGGTGAAATCGGCCTCCTGGGTGAGCGACAGGTTCACGCCCGCCACCACCAGATTGTTGACCAGCAGCTTGCCGCCATCCGATTTCACCTGCCAGATCGTGTCGATCGGCTGGGCGCCGGGGCGGGTGACGCGGGTATAGACTTCGGTGAAGGCGCCGCGGCCCAGCGTGCGCTGCACCTGCACCTTTGCATCGGCATAATCATAGAGCCGATCGGCATAGGCATTGAGCACGAACTCCGGGAAGGCGGCGCGATAGGCGGCCAGCTGCGCCGGGGTGAGCGTCGCCTTCTGGCGGCGGATCAGGCGCATGCCGATATCATCCAGCGCCACATTCTGGGTGAGCATGGTGCGGAACCTGGCGCGCGAAGCGGCCTTGCTGAGCGACTTGTCGCGCAGCACGGCAAAGCCATCGCCCACAAGTTTCTCGATGAACGGCCGCGCCGCCGGATCGCCGGGGCTGGCGGCCGAAGCGGCACCCACCTGGGCGGCGGCGGGAAGGGCGGGAAGGGCGGCAAGCAGCGCGGCTGCGATCAGGTGCGTGTGTTTCATCGGGCCCATTTGCCTGCGCCAGCCTGAACCTGAGCTCAACAAGCTGAAACTCAACGGTTGGTGATGCGGCGGGCGAGCGCGCCCAGGCTGCGCTTTTCGGCGGTGCTGGTCGGGAACAGCAGGGCCAGTGCCGCGCCGGCGGCGATGCCGGCCAGGATCGCCACCACCGGATTTTCCTTCACCAGCGCGCGGGCATCCTCCGCCACATTGCTGTCATCGGGCGGTGCCAGGGCGGCATCGTCATAATCGCTCCAGGCCTGCAGGTCATCGCCCAGATCGAGCTCGGCCTTGCTGATGCGGTTGCCGGCATAGAGCGCCAGGCCAACGGCGGCGACGGCGGCGCCGGTGGCGATCGGGTGGGTCTTGACCACGTCGCTGGCATCGCGGGCCAGGCCGACGCCGCGCGCCTTCACCGCATCAATTGCCTCGTCAACGATGCGGCGCGGCGCCAGGCTGCTGGTCAATTCGGTCACGTCATCAGCCAGCGCCGCCCCGGCATCATCGGCCGCGCGGGCAAGATCCTCGATGGTGGGCTGCTGGGTCATGGCGTCTTGTCCTTCGGCGGTTTGGTGCGGGCGGCAAAGCGATCAATCTGTGCCTGTAATGTGGCCATGCTGCGCCGCGGTGCAAGGTCCACCGCGGAAAGCCGCGACAGGCCGGCCTGGGCCAGCGCCCAACCCGCCAGCAGCGCCAGCACGGCCACGATGGCGCAGGCCGCCACCGGGCCAACCAGTTGCGCCAGCGCCAGCACCCCGGCCACGGTCAACAGGGTGAGCGCCGTCATCATCAGGCCCGACGCCGCCAGCAGCATGATCAGCGGCGCGCGCAGGGCGCCGGCATTGGCGCGCAGTTCCGCCGCGGTCAGCCGCGACAGATTCTGCATGAGCAGCAGGAAGCCGCCGACCATCTGCCGGGTCTGGTTGGCAAGGCCGCTGCCCAGCTTCATCAGTCGCGCGCGGCCTTCAACATGCGGCCGGCCAGGAAGCCAACGGCAATCGCGAGGCCAACGGCGGCCGCCGGCTGGGCGCGCACCAGTTCGCGGCCATCCTCGACCAGTTCCTCCACCGATTTTTCGGCCAGCGCATCGGCAATGGCATCGATGGTGCCCGACGCCTCGCCAACCAGTTTTGAAACCGGGGCCGCCGCTTCGGGCAGATTGTCGGTCAACAGATCGGCCAGCGATTTCAGGCCGCGCACCTGGCCCACCAGGCTGTCGCGGGCATCCTCCACCATGGCCACCAGCCGGTCGCGGGCGAAATCGGCAAGACCCGACAGGCCCTTGGATTGGCCGGGCACGGCCACACCGGCGTCGATCTCGTCGGCGGTCCAGTCGCTGGCATCAATCGGCAGGGGGTCGGTCATTGCTTCTTCCATGGCTGTGCACACGCCAACGCTTGCCCACGCGGGCTCACCTCTCTATCTGGCGTGGCCGACGCCGCTGCGCAAGCAGGCAGGTTCACCTATGCCACACTGGAAGGCGCACTGCATGACCGCGATCATCGACATCCACGCCCGTGAAATCCTCGACAGCCGCGGCAATCCCACCGTGGAAGTGGACGTTGTGCTGGAAGATGGCAGCACCGGCCGTGCCGCCGTGCCGTCGGGTGCCTCGACGGGCGCGCACGAAGCGGTGGAATTGCGCGACGGCGACAAGGCCCGTTACCTCGGCAAGGGCGTGCTGAAAGCCGTCGCGGCCGTGAACGGCGAGATTTTCGACGCGCTGTCGGGCATGGAAGCCGAAGAGCAGGGTGCGGTCGATGCCGCCATGATCGAGCTCGATGGCACGGCCAACAAGGGCCGGCTCGGCGCCAATGCCATCCTGGGCGTGTCGCTTGCCGTTGCCAAGGCGGCGGCGGATGCGCGCGGCCTGCCGCTGCACCGCTATGTTGGCGGCGTCTCGGCTCGCCTGCTGCCGGTGCCGATGATGAACATCATCAACGGCGGCGCCCATGCCGACAATCCGATCGACGTGCAGGAGTTCATGGTGATGCCGGTGGGCGCCAGCTCCATCGCCGAAGCCGTGCGCTGGGGCGCCGAGATCTTCCACACGCTTAAAGCTGAGCTGAAGGCGCAGGGCCACAACACCGCCGTCGGCGATGAAGGCGGCTTTGCCCCCAACCTCAACGGCACCCGCGCCGCGCTCGATTTCGTCATGGCCGCTGTGGAAAAGGCCGGCTTCAAGCCCGGCGACGACGTGATGCTGGCACTGGACGCCGCTGCGACCGAGTTTTTCAAGGACGGCGCCTATCAGTTGCACGGCGAAGGCCTGACCCTGACGCCGGCACAGATGGCCGATTACTGGGCGGCGCTGGCCGGCGATTATCCCATCCTGTCGATCGAGGACGGGATGAGCGAGGACGACATGGAAGGCTGGAAGATCCTGACCGACAAGTTGGGTGGCACGGTGCAGTTGGTTGGCGATGATCTGTTCGTCACCAACCCGGCGCGGCTGGGGCAGGGGATCAGCGACGGCCTCGCCAACGCGCTGCTGGTCAAGGTCAACCAGATCGGCACGCTCACCGAAACGCTGGCCGCCGTCGAACTGGCCCACCGCAACCGTTATCGCACGGTGATGTCGCACCGTTCGGGCGAAACCGAGGATTCGACCATCGCTGACCTGGCAGTGGCCTGCGGCTGCGGCCAGATCAAGACCGGCAGCCTAGCCCGCTCCGACCGGTTGGCCAAGTACAACCAGCTGATCCGTATCGAGGAAGAACTGGGTTCGGACGCCGTATACGCCGGCCGGTCCGTGCTGCGCTGAGGTTGCTCCGGCCCGCATCGCCCTCTATCCAAGCGGCCGTGCGTCGCTTCCTGCTGATCCTGTGCCTGTTGTGGGCCGCGCCGTCGCTGGCTGCGCGCATCATCGCGCTTGAAAGCCAGCCGGGGCGCGTGATCGTAACGGCGGATGGCCCGCTGCCGGCGGCCCAGGCCTTTGCCCTCTCCGATCCATTCCGGCTGGTGGTGGATTTTGTCGGCGTTGTCGAACCCGGCCTGTCTGCGCCGGGCACCAACAGCGTTTCGGCCCTGCGCGCCGCCATGTTCGCGCCCGGCACCGCCCGGCTGGTGATCGATCTGAAGGCCCCGGTGATCATCCGCGAGGCGCGCGCCAGCGGCAACCAGGTCACCATCATCCTCGATCGCGCTCCGCCCGACGTGTTTGCCGCGCAAGTCGCCCGCGGGCGCAAGCCGCTGCCGCTGCTGCGCAGCGACGGCCCACCGCCGCCGCCGACGCCGGCCA
>NZ_WNJP01000011.1 GCF_009733735.1 Sandarakinorhabdus oryzae
CCCCGGCCCACCGCGCGGCATTTCCGTCCACCCGCCGGACACCGCGGCCACCGGTTCGGCCACGAAGGCCGCCAGCGCCGCCCCCGAAACCTGGGTGCTGGCGCGGTGCCCGGCCTCGTCCAGCGCCCGGCGCAGGCCCGACACGATCATCCCGCGCACCTGGGCGGCATCGCGGAATCGCACCTCGGTCTTGGCGGGGTGGACATTCACATCGACAAAATCGGACGGCACGGCGAGGAACAGCGCCACCACCGGATGGCGATCGCGGGCCAGCAGATCCTGATAGGCCCCGCGCAGGGCGCCCACCAGCAGGCGATCCTTCACAGGCCTTTGATTCACAAACAGATATTGGTGATCGGAAACACCGCGATTCCAGGTTGGTAGGCCCGCCAGGCCAGCCAGATGCAGGCCTTCGCGTTCCAGATCCACCGCCACCGCATTGCTGGCAAAATCCGGGCCGATGATCGCCGCCAGCCGCGCCAGCGTCGATTGTGGGCTGGCATCGGGTAGCGGCGGCAGGTTCAGGAGGCGGCGGCCCTCCTGTTCGACCACGAAGCCCACCTCTGGCCGCGCCATCGCCAGCCGCCGGATATGGTCGAGACAGGCAGCCAGCTCGGAACGCGGTGATTTCAAGAACTTGCGCCGGGCCGGGACCTGGGCGAACAGGCCTTCGACGCGCGCCACCGTGCCCGGCGCCGCGCTGGCCGGGCCGTCGTGCACCACCCGGCCATTGTCCAGCACCAGCCGCCAGCCCTCACCCTCGGCCGGCCGGCTGGTCAGCGACAGCGTGGCAACCGACCCGATCGACGGCAGCGCCTCGCCGCGAAAGCCCATGGTATCAATGGCTTGCAGATCCTCGTCGGGCAGTTTCGAGGTGGCATGCCGCTCCACCGCCAGCCGCAACTGATCGGGCGCCATGCCGATGCCGTCATCGGCCACTTCCAGGCCATCGATACCGCCGTTGACCAACGTCACCCGGATCCGCCGGGCGCCGGCATCCAGCGCATTTTCCACCAGTTCCTTGGCAGCACTGGCCGGCCGCTCCACCACCTCGCCGGCGGCGATGCGGTTGATCAGCGTTTCAGGCAGGCGACGAATGGGCACCGGCCTGTATTAGGGGCAGTTGGGCGCACTGTCATGTGCTCCCCGTTCCACTTTGGCCTTCACCCTTGCAGAATCGGGCATTCGGGGCCAAAGGCGGCTGATTGGTCGCGCAGGTTCGCGAATTCCATCCTCATGTCTTGGTAAAAGCCCCCAAATATGTCGCCTTTCAGCCGGATGTTTTCCTTCCTCTCCCAGGACATGGCCATCGACCTGGGCACGGCCAACACGCTGGTTTACGTGCGCGGCCGCGGCATCGTGTTGAACGAGCCGAGCGTGGTCGCCATCGAGACCATCCGCGGCAACAAGATCGTCAAGGCCGTTGGCAACGAAGCCAAGGTGATGATGGGCCGCACCCCCGGCAACGTCGAGTGCATTCGCCCTCTGCGCGATGGCGTGATTGCCGACATTGATGTTGCCGAACAGATGATCAAGCATTTCATCAAGAAGGTGCAGACCAGCCGTTTCGGCCGCTATCCGGAAATCGTCATCTGCGTGCCATCGGGTTCGACCAGCGTGGAAAAGCGCGCCATCCGCGACGCCGCCAACAACGCCGGCGCCACCCAGGTCTATCTGATCGAGGAGCCGATGGCCGCTGCGATCGGCGCTGGCATGCCGGTGACCGAACCGATCGGTTCGATGGTCGTCGATATCGGCGGTGGCACCACCGAAGTCGCCGTGCTGTCGCTGAAAGGGCTCGCCTATACCACCAGCGTGCGCGTGGGTGGGGACAAGATGGACGAAGCCATCATCAACTACGTCCGCCGCAACTTCAACATGCTGATCGGTGAAGCCACGGCCGAGCGCATCAAGAAGGAAATCGGCACCGCCAAGAAGCCGGCTGACGGCATTGGCGAGACCATCTTCATCAAGGGCCGCGACCTGATGAACGGCGTGCCCAACGAGATCCAGATCAACCAGAGCCAGGTCGCCGAAGCGCTGGCCGAACCGGTTGCCACCATCGTCGAAGGTGTACGCGCCGCGCTGGAAAACACCCAGCCCGAACTGGCCGCCGACATCGTTGACCAGGGCATCGTGCTGACGGGCGGCGGCGCCCTGCTCAAGGATCTCGATGTGGTGCTGCGCGAAGCCACCGGCCTGCCGGTGAGCGTGGCCGACGAACCGTTGACCTGCGTTGCCATCGGCACCGGCCGCGCGCTGGAAGACCCGATGTATCGCGGTGTCCTGATCACGGCCTGAGCCGGCTCGCACCAGGGGACCCATGGACTGGACTCCCGCCCCTCGCCGACCCACCGCCATCCGGCGGGAGCAGAATCTCGCGCTTGTCTCGGCCGTCATTTCGGGCGGCGTCATTGCGGCCGGGTTGATCCTGCTGCTGGTGGCGCGGGTCAATCCCGAAACCGCCGACGGCGTGCGGGCGGCCGCCACCGATATTGTTGCGCCGGTGTGGTCGGTTGTGCGTGCGCCCATTGATGGCGCGGCCAAGCTGGGCGGCGAATTCAGCGATTATTTTGGCGCCGTTTCGCGGGCTGAGCAACTGGAAGCCGAGCTCGACAAGGCCAATGCCCGACTGCGTGCCGCCCGCACCGGCCAGCGCGAACTGCAGCAACTGAAGCGGCTGATGGCCGTGCGCGAGCCCACCCGCACCGTGGTCGCCACCACCCGCATCGCGGCGGCAACTGCGGGCAGCGTGGCCCGCACCGCCATGCTGGCCGTGGGCGGCGGCGATGGCATCACCCGCGACATGCCGGTGATCGGCGCGGAAGGCCTGGTCGGCCGCACGTTGGAGGTTGGGCGCTTTTCTGCCCGCGTGCTGCTGATCACCGATCCCTTGAGCCGGGTGCCGGTCATTGTCGAACGCACCGGCCAGGCCGGCCTTGCCACCGGGCGCAACCTGCCCACCCTGCTGCTGGCCGATCGCATTGGCCCCGATGTGCCGTTGGTGGTGGGCGATCGCATCGTCACCTCAGGCGATGGCGGGGTCTATCCGCCCGGCGTGCCAGTGGGTGTGGTGGTCGATCCGCGCAGCGATGGCCCGATCATCCGCCCAGCCGCCAGCCCGCTCGGCGGCGGCTTTGTCACGGTGGAAAAGGCGTGGCTGCCGATTCCCGATACCAGCCCCAAGGGCCCGGTGTTCGATGCGCCGGTGCCGGTGGAGGCCCGCACCCGCGGCGCCCCGCCACCGCGCCTGCGTGATGCCGAAGCCCCGGCGCAATGACGCCGTATCGCCCGTGATCGCCACGCCGCCGCCCCCTGCCCTGCTGATGACTCCGGCCGAACGCCGGCGCTGGCTGCTGTCGACGTGGCGCTATGCCGTGCCGGCGCTGGCCAGCATGATGCTGCTGGTGCTGATGCTGGCGCCACTGCCCTTGAGCGTGCCGGCCATGCCGCACCTGGCGCTGATGGGCGTGCTGGTGTGGGCGATGCTGCAGCCGGCGCTGATGCCGCCCTGGCTGGCCTTCTGTATCGGCGCGCTGGCGGATCTGCTGTTCGGCGTGCCGCTCGGCGTCAATGCCACGCTGTTCGCCATCGCCACCGGGGTAATGCGCCTGTCGGGCCGGCTGTTCGGCCGCCATGGCAGCGGCTTTGACTGGCTGCTGGTCGCTGCCGTGCTGTTCGGCTTCCTGCTGCTCACCGGGCCGTTGATGGCACTGGCTGGCCGGCCGACGCCGGTGCTGCCGCTGCTCTGGCAATGGCTGACCAGCGTGATGGCCTGGCCGCTGGTGGCGCGGGGGTGCGCCGCCGTACAGCGCCGGCTGGCGGCGACGGCACCGCTCTGGCGCCATGGATGATCCTGTCCGCCGCATGGAATTTTCGCGCCGTGCCCTGCTCTTGGGCGCGGGCATGGCCACAACCGGCGCGGTGCTGGCCGGGCGCATGGCCTGGCTCGCCGTGTTCGAAGGCGAACGTTACCAGCTGAAAGCGCAGGAAAATCGCGTGCAGGATCGGCTGATCCCGCCGCGCCGGGGCTGGATCGTCGATCGCGGCGGCAAGCCGATCGCACTCAACCGCCCGGATTATCGGCTGGAACTGCGTCCGGCCGAGGTGGAAAATCTCGATGCCGCGCTGATCGCCATTCGCGGCGTCATCGATCTCGATGTCGGCGAGGAACTGCGCATCCGCGATGATTGCGCCAGCCAGCCCAGTTTCATGCCGGTGGTGGTGCGCCAGAACCTGACCTGGCCGGAATTCACCGCCTGCAATGTGCGCCTCGCCACCCTGCCCGGCGTCACCCCGGTGCAGAGCTTCTCGCGCTTCTATCCGGAGGGCGAGCGCTTTGCGCATCTCATCGGCTATGTCGGCGCACCAACGCCGGAGCAATATCGGGAGGACAGGAACCCGCTGCTCATCTACCCCGGCTTCCGCATCGGCAAGGATGGCATTGAACGTCACGAAGACAAGCGCCTGCGCGGGGTCGCAGGATCATCGCGGGTGGAAGTGACGGCGCGCGGCGAACTGGTGCGCGAACTGGGCACCGAGGCAGACCGGCCCGGCGACACGCTGCGTCTCACCATCAACCGCGACTTGCAGAACTACGCCGCGCGCCGGCTCGGCGACAATTCGGCCAGCGTCATCGTCATGGACTGCATCACGGGCGACGTGCTCTGCATGGTCTCGATGCCGGCCTATGATCCCAACATCTTCTCGCGCCGTGTGCCGGCGAAATTGTGGAACGCCCTGCAGACGGATGACCATACGCCGCTTTTGAACAAGAGCGCGATGGGGCTTTACCCGCCCGGTTCAACCTTCAAGATGGTGAGCACGCTCGCCGCGCTCGAGGCTGGCATCGATCCGGGCGAGACGGTCGGCTGTTCGGGCGCCTATCGGCTGGGCAACAATGTCTGGCACTGTCACGCCCGGCGCGGCCATGGCGGGGTCAACATGCACCGCGCCCTGCCGCTTTCGTGCGACATCTATTTCTACACAATGGGGCGCCGGGTGGGCATCGATGCCATCGCCGCCATGGCCCGACGGCTTGGCCTTGGTCAGGAATATCCGCTGCCGCTGCCCGGCCAGGCCAGCGGCATCGTGCCCGACAAGGCGTGGAAGCAGCGCAGGTACAAGCAGGCCTGGCGCGAAGGCGAGACGCTCAACGCTGCCATCGGCCAGGGCTATATCATCACCAACCCGCTGCAATTGGCGGTGATGACGGCGCGGCTGGCCAGCGGCCGCGAAGTGATGCCGCGCCTGATCGCTGACGGAAAGGCGCCGGAATTCCCCTCCCTGGGCATCCCGGAATCGCATCTGGCCATCGTGCGACAGGGCATGATCGACGTCGTCAACGCCGGCTTCGGCACGGCGCGGGCCGCGCGCAGCCCGATTGCCGATCTGATGTTCGCTGGCAAGACCGGCACCGCCCAGGTGCGCCGCATTTCGGCGGCCGAGCGCAAGCGCGGCGTCATCCGCAACGAGGCGCTGCCGTGGAAGCAGCGCGACCATGCCCTGTTCGTCGCCTTTGCCCCGGCCGATGCCCCGCGCTATGCCTGTTCGGTGATCCTGGAACATGGCATTGCCGGTGGCAAATATGCCGCCCCCATCGCACGCGACGTGCTGAGCTTCCTGTTCGAGCCGGAACGGGCCCTGGCCGTACTGCCACCGATCGAGGCCGAGGCCGCCCGCGCCCGCGCCGCCCGGGAAGCCAGCGAGGCCGCCGCCAGCATCGCCACCGAAACCCGCCAGATGATGCCAAGCTGGCTCAAGCTCGACATCCAGCCGCCGCAGTTCGAGATCGAAGATCCGGACGCGCCGCAACCCCCGCGCGAGCCGGAGTAAGCGCCGTGGACCTGCTCAACGGTCCCTGGCGCCGCGAACTCGGCCGCTTGCCCTGGGGGGTGGTGCTGCTGGTCTGCGCCATTGCCGGCTTTGGCCTTGTGGTGCTCTATTCGGCTGCCGGCGGCTCGCTGAACCCGTGGGCGCTGAAACAGGGCATCCGCTTTGCCATCCTGCTGGTGGGTGCGCTGGCGCTGGCGCTGGTGCCGCCGGAACGCTGGCTGGGCTGGGCCTGGCCGATCTATCTCACGCTGCTGGTGGCGCTGGTCGGCGTCGAGGTCGCCGGCGCCGTGCGTGGCGGCAGCCAGCGCTGGCTCGATATCGGCATCATGCAATTCCAGCCTTCGGAGATGATGAAACTGGCCATCGTGCTCGTGCTGGCGCGCTATTATCAATATGTGCCCAAGGGCTATGAAAGTCGGCCCGATGTGCTGCTGCCGGCGCTGGCGCTGATCGCCATGCCGGTCGGGCTGGTGATGCTGCAACCCGATCTGGGCACGGCGCTGTCGATCCTGTTCGGCGGCGTGGTCGTGCTGTTCCTGGCCGGGGTGCGGCTGTGGCTGTTCGGCACGGCGGCCGCAGCGGTGGCGGCGATGCTGCCCATCGCCTGGAACATGCTGCACGATTATCAGAGGAAGCGCGTGCTGATCTTCCTCGATCCCGAAAGCGATCCCCGCGGCGCCGGCTATCACATCACCCAGAGCAAGATCGCCATTGGCTCGGGTGGCCTTACCGGCAAGGGATTCCTGGGCGGCACCCAGAGCCACCTCGATTATCTGCCGGAACTGCACACCGATTTCGCCTTTGCCACAATGGCAGAGGAATGGGGCCTGATGGGCGGGCTCTATGTCATCATTCTCTATGGCATGGTGCTTGCCTGGGGCATCCGCACTGCAATGAACGCGAAAAGCCAGTTCCAGCGCCTGCTCAGCCTGGGCCTGATCGCGACCTTGTTCTTCTATCTGGCGATCAACATGATGATGGTGATGGGCCTGGCCCCGGTCGTCGGCATCCCATTGCCGCTGATCAGTTGGGGCGGCAGCGCGATGATGACGGTGATGATCCTGCTCGGCGTCGTCATGGGCATCGCCCGCGCCAACCGGCCCCGACTGGATTGAGGGGCTGGCTTGGTGCCGACCATCGAGCCGCTGCCCCAAAAAACCGGTTTACAACCCCCCACCCCCCTGCTAATCGCCCGCTCCCGACCGGACGGCCTCGCCGCCCGATCCCTCGCCCGATCGGCGAATGGACGCATAGCTCAGTCGGTAGAGCAGCTGACTCTTAATCAGCGGGTCCCAGGTTCGAGCCCTGGTGCGTCCACCACCTTCTTAATGACTTAGATGTGAGTTGCGGGCATCGCCTACTGGCGGGGCATCAATGGGGCACCAGATCGCGGCAGCACCTAGCTTGCGAACCGCTTCACGATAAAATCCAATCCCATGTTGTCTTGGATCTGATCATGCGGGATCAGAGCGTAGCGCCACGGCTTGCCGCCATGTGGCATTCCGTGCTCGCTCGCTTGCTGGCACCACTTTGTGGCCACGTCACGCTTCGCAAGCACATCGCTATCTTGCATCTTTGTCGCCATCTTAGGCTCAAGCATAAGGATCTCGATTTCAGTCTCCGCCACAAAGTCCGGAATGTATTCCTGATGATCGCTGCCATCGCGATAGAACATCTGGAATTGCCCCTTAGCGGGCTTGAACCATTTCAGGCTCTCACGCTCAAGAATGACCGAGAGCTTGCGCTCGGTATCAGACTGGAAACGGACCGGCGTCAGCAGACACTTGGAGTACCCCCCAAACAGGTAGCGCGCCATGTTGGACTTATCGGCAGGCGGCAACCGATAATCGAGTGGTTCGGTCTTCTCAGACGTATGGGCCGATGAACGGATTTCGGTGAATCCCTGTTTGACCACCGCCTCATATTCGACCGTGTCATCGATCCAATAATGATTGAGCATTTGCGCTCGGACAGCGCGGGCAATTACGTCCTGCTCCGCCTGCAACAGCGCCATCAGTTCGTTGTGCTCCATCCGCGAACGGAGATGCTCCACAACCTGTCCCGCCAGATCATAAAGGAGATCGGCATTGTCATCATACGAAACGTCAGGGAAGTTGATCAGTCCGCTGACGACATAGTCCTCTGGCGTCTTTTCGAGGAAATTGCCCTGAATGACGCCGATGGTATCCGCCTCATTCCGATCAAGGTAGCGGGCCAGCAAGGCACCATCAGGCGCAACGAGGTTCATGGTCGAAAGGTCCAGCTTGAAGGGTCGGAATCCTGCCTTCACCTCGCCCTTTGGCATCAGGGATATACGCGGGATGCTGATCGTCTGGTCGATGACCTCAGATGAGGTCTCAGCGGCAATCTTGGCGAAGTCCGGCGGCGGGACTACGCCTTCCAGCGCCATCTGTTGCGGGCGATATTGGCTCCGCACCTCGCGGACGAGCTTTTCCTGCACATCGGGTCGGGTTAGATAGCTGATGTCCGGAACTACAGACGGATCACGCGACAGCTTCCGGATCGCCTCATAGGTGAGCTGTGCGACGCGCTGCGTCTCGGCATCCTCAAACTTGGGTTTGGGCTGCGTGCCTGCATATTTCGCACCCTCATCGCCCTGCCCCGAAGGCAGGCCCAAGCGCGCAAGAATGGTCGGTGTGGCGACAACCGTTACCTTCTTGTGGTCCAATATCTCCTCATCGAGCACTAGCGTGCGCAGCCGAATGGGGGACCTGGGATTGTTCGCTTCGTCCACTATCTCCTGAAAGCGGTCATGCGCCACGATGTTCAGGCGATCCACCGCTGCAACCCCAGTGCGTTTGCCATATGGCAACCGAAGGCCGCGCCCGATGCTTTGTTCAATCAGGGTGCGGGCATTGGCGGCGCGAAGCGGCACGATGGTGTAGAGGTTGGTTACGTCCCAGCCCTCTTTCAACATGTTGACGTGGATGACGATTTCGACCGGGTTGTCGGCGTGCTCCACGGTCAGCAGCTTTTCGACCGTTTCCTCTTCCTTCACGCTCGAATCGACCTGAATCACCTTCTCGGCATAGTTGCCGCCGAAAAACACGTCGGACTGGATCAGCTTCATCAGTTCCGCCGCATGGGTCGTGTCGCGGGCGATGACGAGGACAAAGGGCTTGACGATCCGCTCGCCATTTTCGCGGGCATAGGTTTCCAGATCGACCTTCACTCGCTCGTGCAAGCGGATGCCGTCCTCCAGCTTTATCTGTTCGATGCTCGCGGGCGTTTTCCCGGCTGCGATGAAGTTCTTGCGCGTGACGACCGCCGGGTCCTTGACGAAGCCATCCTCCATCGCGCGGGCGAGCGGATAGTCGAACACCACATTGCGGAACGGCACCGGCCCCTTGCTGCCCTCGACAAAGGGCGTCGCGGTCAATTCGAGGCCCATGACCGGGTTCAGCTCGTTGATCGCCCGCATGCCCGCCGTGGCGCGATAGCGGTGGGATTCATCCATCAGCATGACAAGGTCTTGCTGCTTGGAAAGGTAATCGAAATAACTGTCGCCAAGGGTTTCCTGCATCGAGCGGATGCGCATCTGTTTGCCGCCGCGCACTTCGCTGGTGATCTTGGAAATGTTGAAGATGTTGATCTTGCAGCGCAGGACATCGTCCAGCAGCGCGCCCCGGCTCTCGTAATTCTCGCCGGTAATGACCTCGGGGGTCATCACGGAGAATTCGGCAATGCCCTTGAACACATATTTGGGCGTGTTGCGTGTGAAATCCTCGATCAGCTTCTTGTAGATCGTAAGGTTAGGCGCAAGCACGAAGAAATTGTTGATGCCGTGCGCGATGTGCAGATAAGCGACGAAGGCCCCCATCAGCCGGGTTTTGCCGACGCCGGTTGCCAGCGCGAAGCAAAGCGAGGGGAATTCGCGCTCGAAATCAGTCACGCCGGGGAATTCACTGCGGATCGCCTCCAGCGCGGCCTTTAGGTCAGCGCCTTTGCGGGGCGCGACGATCTCGGTCATCCGGTCGAGGATTTCGAGGCTGCGGCGCTGCGGTGCTCGCAGGCTCAGGCGGTTGCTGATCGCGTTGACATGACGGATGTTGCTCATTGCCCGTCCTCCCCGTCAAACAGGCCGCCTTGCAGGGGATTGCGCGCGGGTGGTGGCGCGTCATCCTCCACCGCCTCCGCCATCGGCAGGTTGGCGACGTTCAGCGAATAGTCGTCATGCCCCCATTCGCATTTGGAGCGGATGTGGTTGGGGATTTTGCGCAAGGTGAGGTTGGCGAATTGATCGGCATTGCCGCGCCATGCGGAACACAGGATCAGTAGCGAACGATCCGGCCCGACATCATCGGACAGCGCGGCCAGCTCATCCGGCCCCAGCGTCTGCGTGGTGACATAGAGGAAGTCGCGCTCGCTCGATTGACCCTGCTGCCACCAGATATCGGGGCTTGGCTGATAAGTGTAGCCTTCCAGCTTGCACAGCGCCTCCGCCAGCATCGCCGCGTCATAGTCCCGGCTTATGATCTCGCGACCCCACTTGTCCTTTTCAAGCAGGCTTGGTGCAAGCTCGTAGTAGCGGAAGCCACCGCCACCCTTCCAATCGACCGCTTTGCTGATCCCGCCCTGGTCGCTGCCATTAATCACTTTTTGGAGGCGTGGCAGAATGTGAGTGTGAGCTTGGTCCCTCAGCTCCACCATAATCCAGCGGCGTCCCATCTTGTGAGCAGCTGCTCCCGTAGTTCCAGACCCACCAAATGAATCTAGGACCCAATCTCCCGGGTTTGTCGATAAATCAAGGCAGCGCTTGATGAGCGCCTCCGGCTTCTTGCCTTTTGGAAAATCGACACCGCCCTCGTTATGCAAATTGTTAGACAGGATGTCGTCCCAAATACTAGTCAGCGGCTCACCGGCAACATACTGACCATCGACGAGCTTTAGCTTGTCCGCATAAAAAAGGATACGCTGTCCGCCGATGAAATACATATCCGAGAGGTTCGGCCGTTCGAGCTTGAAAACCTCTCGGGGGGCACTTTTGGATGCATCAATCATTTCGCGCGCAGCTGAGCTGACCGCGTTATAGTCTGGTCTCGCAAGCTGTATTACCGCCTCAGCATTTGCATGAACAAATGCGGTCATCTCAGTCTCAAAGTCATCTCCGAGTGCCTTTTTCACCGCCTTTTCTGGGATACCTTTGGCGTCTGAAAAGGCTCGCATCAATGTGCAGAAACGCCATTCAGCAAATGGTTCGGCGACGTTCTCAATGAACTGTCCGTAACGCTTATCGCGCTCAAACCGTGCAGTGAAAACACGGTTTGGCTTCCAAACCGATTTATCCTTAGCGTAGATGAGGATAAAGTTGGACGTACTGACAAGTCCGGGATTGATGGACTTGTGGCCGGTTGCAGAACCCTGTTTGAAAGTGGCGATGTTTATGCGGTTCCGCCGGCCAAAAATTTCGTCGGTTAGAACGGTAAGATAGGCAAGTTCGTTGTCATCGATGTGGATAAACAAGGTTCCGTCGGGAGCCATCAATCGATGAATGATTTCCAGCCGATCACGGATCAAAGCAAGCCATAGCGAATGCTCAAGACCATCCTCATAATGATCAAACGCTTGTTGGGTATTGAATGGCGGATCAATGTACACGCACTTCACCTGACCTGCAAAATCCGCCTCCAAGGCCTTCAGCGCGAGCAAATTGTCGCCATGGATCAGGATATTGTCGAAGATGTCATTGTCACTCACCCGCGCCGCTGCGTGATAGCTTCTCTCAGGAATCTCCCTCAGAATGCGCGGTTCCAGCCGGGGCCGGTTCTCCTTGCCCACCCATGTCAGTTCAAGTTTCTGCTTCTTCGTCATGTGATATCGGTTTCATTCGGCTGGGGCGGCGCAACGGCGGGAGCTGCCTGCCCTTGATTCTGAGGTTGGAAGATAGCAGCCTTTAGCGCACCAAACAGGTTTTGGCAGTCGCCTTGGGTCTTAAACACCGATTGGAAGTCGCGCTGCGTCGTTAACACCTGCAGCCCACCAAGGACCGCCTCATAGGCCGCAAAGCCTTTGGCCACGGCCTGAGCGAGCAGCTTCTCGGCATAGTCCGACACAGCGGCAGAGATCGCGGCCTGCTCGTCGGCCGTCAACGCTAAGGCTTCGCCCTCCTGCGGCTTAAGCCTAACATAAATCGCCGACAGGACGATCCAACGCGCATTCGTGTAAAACGACTTGGTTGCTCCATTGGCCGCTTTGGCGCTGTCCCCCATCCCTTTCAGCACGATCCGCTGCGCTTGGACCGCGCGCCAAGCCGACCGTGCCGAAAGGCCTTGCGGAAACACGCGCTGGTGGCGGCTGGGGCACAGGACATCATCCGGAAAGGCAACGTCCAACGACAGAAGCGAGGGCCGGTTTGCGGCAACGCGGGTCACGAGATCGCAATCTGCGGCGTTGGCCAGACACGCGCATGCCGTCAACGCCTCATCAATGGTGAAGTTTGTCTCGTCGGCGTCAGGCGTATCCTCATCAATGCGGTAATGATAACCGATCCCATGCGGCCTCAGGGTCGATGCCATTTGCGCATGCAGTGGATAGGCGGCGGCAAAGTCTTTGAGGAGCACGGTGTTCTGAAAGTTCGCCGTCCGCGAAATCCGATCCGCAAAAGCACGGTCATCCACGCACTTTTCCAGCGATACGATCTTGATAAAGGCGAACCCTTTCGGAGCAGCATCACCTTCGGGAACCTGAACGCATTTGGCGATAGAGCCAAGCGTTTGTGCGCCATTGATGATGGCAAAGCCCTTGGCGGTTACCCGCTTGCGTTCCGCGTTGGTTCGATCAACGGGGTAGAGCTCCAGCCGGTCGCAGTAAGCAGTCAGCCCGTTGTTGAGATAGTGGAATAGCTGCGCCTCATCTGAGAGCGTTTTCTGGATGTCCTCGTTAACCTCGGTACTGCCTTTGAAACCCCTGATGTTCGCGCGCACCAGCTTTGCGCCGTGTTCGTCGTAAAGCGCCTTCAGCTTCTCTAGCGGGATCAAACCATAGATGGTTTCGTAAGGCGTGGTGACATAGCCAGGGCGAACGATCTCAAGCTCGACCGTTTCGATCCCCGGCCCAACATCCCCGCCACTGACCCAATCATTCAAAGTGGTCAGGTTTACCGCTTGGAACGCGAAATAATCGTCTGTTTGATCAAGCGCGAGCTTCGCGCGCAAGCTTTCAAACAAATGTTTGCGGTCCTCGGAAACAAACGAAAGGCCTGAATAGCACAGCACGGCCCGGGCCTGCGTTGACGCGTTCTTTAGAGCCGCTTCAAGCTGGGGACGTAAGGCGGTGATTTTCGCGTTTTCTGCAAAGGCATCAAAACGCCCTTCGAGCATGTTTTCAAGGCCGGTCTTGAACTTAGTAACGTCTCCCAAGTCCGGTTCGCCCGTCCCTGAATGAATGTACTTCGACTGAACCAGCCAAAGCGTATTGGTGACAGGGGAAAAGTAGATTCCATCAATTCCGCCATCGCCACCGCCATCGACGACGCCTGCGGCGGCATCTTGAATTGATGCACCACCAAGCTTGTGGAGCGCATAGGCGGCGAGCGCCCTGCTAAGAAAATCCCGCTCATTTTGATCCGCATCGCCATTTGCCTTGATCGGTAAATGGCCGTCGAAAAGCTCATGAAGCTTGGGCGCTAACGCCAGAACTTCAATCGGACGATCCGCCATCAGATGACGCTCCACCGGATCGTGAAGAGGTTTTCTTCATCGACCTTTTGCTCAAGCCTCGCCTCGATATTGTTGATGAGCTCGGCCCGCTGCTCATCGATGCGGTCCTGTGCATCGAACAGTGAGCGCCGCTTGCTATTGCGCTCGCTTTCCAGCGCCTTGACGGCCTTTTGGCCCGCCAGCTTATCCTCAAGCGTCAGCGCCGCCGTTGCCGCACGCCTGGCCTCTTTAATCTGCCGGTCAATCTCTCTGATCTCACGTTCCAGTCCAACTTTCAGATCATCTGCCCAACCGTCGAGTTTGGTCGCCTCTTCCTCGAAGAAACGGGCATTGCGCTCCGAGATGGCCTGCCGAACATGCGCCCGCTGTTGATCGATAGCATTGGCAAGTGCAGCATCAATCAGGATTGGAACGGCAACCTCGGAGCCTACCGCACCGCCGACCGTCATCAAGCGGCTGGTCATCTCATCGGTAAGGATCGTCCCGCCATCAGAAATGGCAGAAAGCAGCAGATGGTCTTCGCCCTGCCCCAAAGCTTCAATGCTCAGCAGCCTTGCAGTTAGCCACCCGGATTGCCCCTTAAGCGGGTTCAGGATCGAGACCTGCCCGTCATGCCCGGATAGGTCAAAGGTCATTTCAACGATAGGGAGATTACGCCCTTTCGCGCGAGCGACAATCGCCTCACCCAGTGGGTGATTGATCCGAAACAGGTGCGCTTCGCCTGTCCGTCTCGGCAGCTCATAGAGGCCAGTAGGTATCTCGTCAGCGGCCAGCCATTCGGGATGACGCATAAGGTTGAAACTGGAGTCGTCAATAAAGTGCGCGTCATTGGCCAATTCAAACTCGGCCAAGCGCATCAGACTTCTCTCGAAGCCTTTAAGCTGCGCGGTTGTGTTTTCACTAGTATTGCGCAGCTTTTCCCTTACCTCGTCATCAAAATTTTCAAGCAACTTACGCCGTGCGTTCGTCATGGCCTCATTTATTTCAAGACTGAGCTCCAATTGCAGCTTGTCGAATGCAGCCTTGATCTCGTCATGCTGACGGCATTGCTGATAGATGCCGGCAATGCGCTTTTCGAGATCAACCCCAGATTCAATTGCCCCGAGCACCTCATCGCTGGCGCCGAAAACACCTTCAAATAGCTGAAACTTCTCGGCTAGTAGTTCATAAACACGGCGATCAGCTTCATTCTTCCGGTTTAGGAAGTTGACCACCACGACATCATGCTTTTGCCCATAGCGATGGCAGCGGCCAATGCGCTGTTCGATCCGCTGGGGATTCCAAGGCAGGTCATAATTCACGACCATCGAGCAGAACTGGAGGTTTATGCCCTCAGCGCCTGCTTCAGTCGCAATCATGATCCGCCCCTTTTCGCGGAAGTAGTCAACCAAAGCGGAACGCATGTCCGCTGTCCGCGAACCGGTAATGCGATCCGAACCGGTATGTTTGGCCAACCAAACATCATAGATTTGCTTAGATTCTGGGTCGGTGTTGGAACCATTGAACAGGACAATGCCCTCTGCATAGTCACTGTCACCTAGAAGGCGGAGAAGGTAGCTCTGGGTCTTTCGGGACTCGGTGAAGATGATAGCCTTCTCGGCTGCGCCAAGCTCTCGTGCCTTGTCGAAGCCGACTTTCAACGCTTTGAGAAGGGCTAGGCCTTTCGCATTATGCTCGACGGATGTGGCCAGATTCGTAAACTCACGAAGGTCGGCAATCTCGTTCCTGAGTGCTTGCGCTTCTTCGTGAGATATCGGCTCGACCTCATCATCACCCCATTCCTCGGCTGTCTCGTCGAGAACCTCGTAATCCTCATCCAACTCGTCAACGAGGTCTTGGCTAGGCTCCGCATTGTCGAGACGCTTTTGCAGGCGGTCTGCGATAGAACCTAGTGCCCCGGCGATGGCGAAGGTCGATGATGCGAGCAACTTCCGCAGGACAAGCGTCATAAGTGATCGCTGGCTTGGTGGCAGCGCTTGAAGGTTCGAGCGCCCGAGATACTCGGTCACATGATCATAAAGACGGTCTTCAATTTCGCTCGGGTCAAACGCCTCAAGGATGGCGTGACGGCGAGTGTAGGGCACATATGCGGTTACCTGTCGACGCAAAGTGCGATGGCAAACGGGGCGCAGCCGCTCCTTGAGAATGTCAAACGATCGATCCTGAGATAGATTGGCAAACTGTTCGCGAAAGCTCTTCAGATCACCAAATGCGTGCTCGTCGATAAAGCTCACCAGGCCGAAAAGCTCGAGAAGCGAATTTTGCAGTGGCGTCGCGGTGAGTAGCAGCTTCTGCCTACCCTCAAAGGCCCGCTTCAAGGTATTAGCGATCACATTTGAGGGCTTGTAAACGTTCCGAAGGCGATGGGCTTCGTCCAAAACAACAAGATCCCACGCAGTTCCGCGCACATCCAATTCCTTGCTGCGGGCAAACTGGTAGGAGCAGATCGCGACGCGTCCCGGGCGGTCAAAGGGATAGCGTTCACCGCTCTTGATCAACTGGTTGTATGACTTAGCTTCAAGAATTTCGCAGGGTAGGAAGAACTTTTGACTGAGTTCCTGATGCCATTGCTTCCGCAGATTGGCAGGCGCAACGATCAGGATGCGCCGCTTGCCCTCGGCCCATCGTTGGGAAATGACCAAACCGGCTTCGATAGTTTTCCCCAATCCGACTTCATCAGCCAGCAGGGCTCCTTTTGAAAGGGGTGACGCAAAGGCGAATAGTGCCGCATCAACTTGGTGCGGGTTCATGTCGACCTGCGCACCCGCAACAGCGATCGCAAGCCGTTCCGAACTATCGGCCGAACGCCGCCGAACCAAGTCCGACGCTATGAATTTTGCGTGATACTCGTTAATGCCAGCCATAACCAAGGGTTAGCCGAGGCTCGTCGATAGGTCATGCGGAATCTTGATCGGGTTTGGCAGTGCTTGCCACAACAAAGTCTTTTCGCCTGGTGAATTGAAGGCGGCATACATTAACATCCAACGGAGGGTCATTCAAAAATGAGCGGCGGGATCGTCTATATTCTGACCAATGAAGCAATGCCGGGATATGTCAAGATTGGCCTCACGCAACAGGATGATGTCGGGGATCGGGTAAGGCAGCTTGATAACACTTCGATCCCGGTTCCTTTCGAGTGCTACTTCGCGGCCCATGTGCCCGATTGCCGAAAGGTTGAGCGAACGCTGCATTTCGTCTTCGGTGGACGACGCGCGCGGCGCAACCGTGAGTTCTTCACGATCGATCCAGACTTGGCGAAGGCTATCATCGAGTTGGTCGCCATCGACAAGGTTTCCCTGACCGATGCAGAACAATCTATCGACAAGGAGGAGCGGCGCGAAATCGAGGATATGCGCAAACGCCGTGAGGTGAGGACCTTCCCGAGCATGAATATTCCCGTTGGCAGCGTGCTGACGTTCATCAAGGATGAAACGGTCACCTGCACCGTAGCCGGCCCGCGCAAGGTCAACTTTCGAGGCGAAGAAATGAGCCCGTCCAAGGCTGCGCTGCTTGTCATCCATGAAATGGGATACGATTGGCCAGCAGTCAGCGGTATGGCCTATTGGGCCTACGAGGGGGTCAAGATCGGCGACTATGGAAACCGAGAAATCGCAGATGACGATGATGCCTAGCCGGTCCCTAGTCCAAACTCATCATTGCTGGAATTAGTCTATGGCTCGAGCTGGGGGCTACATCCTAAAGGTGTCTAAGAGTCGGCAAGAGGCACTCTTGAACGACCTCGACGTACGAGGTCTTTTTGCCGAGGCGGTTCCGTATTTTCAGCATAGTCGCAACGCTCCTTTGATTTGCTTCATCAGTTTCCAGCCGGGATATGTAACTCATATTGGCAAAGGCCGAAGAGGAGTTAGCGCTGGAACTGACCTTAGCCGCCTAAATGTCACTGAGGTGGTCGAACTTCCCGAACCGATCAGTTTTCGCGACATACGAGACGAGCTTGACGGTCACGTTTACCGACACATCGATCAGCGACTTAGAAGCGGGGGATTGCTGCCGCCAGCCAGCTTTTCGGCACTTGTCGATGCGCTCAGCGAACTGGCTCCGGATTTGGCGTCAACGTTGCAAAGCTACAGCCGAAGCCGAGCGCAGCGCATTTCTTCTTTGCCAGAGCGTGCGCGAGATAATCTTGCAGAACAAAAGGAAAGTGTGGCGATTGCGATGTCAATCGCAGGAATAGACAAACGCCAACTTGCAGATTGGCAGCCTCCTGCGGACATGGACGCATCAACCTCTTATCTGGATGGGCTAGATGCATTTCGCGCCCGTGAAGACGCAATGGTTATCGCCGATTTACGTCGCATGCCCGGCTTTGATCAAGTTCGCGAAATGACCCACGGGAGCGCGGTGTTTGAAAACGACTTCTCTCGTTTGACCGTAACAATTGCCAACCATCTTCCGCTGGAGGAGCAACTAGGCGTGGACCTGATCTACTTTAACGAAACATTTCAGTCGTTTGTCATGGTCCAATACAAGGCGATGGAGCAGGTCGAGGGCGCAAGCGAAGCAGTGTTTCGCTTTCCATCAGCTCAGCTTGATATCGAAATATCGCGTATGGACGACCACTTGAACCATATTCGCCACGCCACTGGCAATGGAACTCGGACTGACTATCGGTTTTTTGAGAACCCGTTCTTTCTGAAATTCTGTCCCAGACTGAACTTCAATCCCGACGATACCGGCTTGGTTAAAGGGATGTATATTCCTTTAGATTACTGGCGTCTGTGCGCAACAGATGAGGAACTGGTTGGTCCGAGAGGTGGTCGTGCTCTGACCTACAGCAATGTCGGTCGTCACCTTAACAACACCGAGTTTGTGCAAGTCGTTTCGAAGGGCTGGATCGGCACCAATGCTGCACAATCAGCCCTTCTTATACCTTTGATCCGTGAGGTCATACAAACTGGTCGCGCGGTCACCCTCGCTGTTAAAATCGACAAACGGCCGCCGGATGGCGAAGGGGAAAGTTCGCTAGAAGAATGGATGAACGCCGAAGGAACTCGGGCGGATGAATCAGTCCAAATCCGGCTGAACGAATCCTTTTGAGGCAAGCTGCGAGAAGCCCAATCGGCTATTGGAGCTGCAGAACCGTGCGCCGCATCTCCAGCTATTGATACTAGACCAGGGACGTTTTCACTCAACAGAAGGCTGACGGAGCTGCCCCAAGTCACAGTATTTCGTTAAAAAGCTAGCTTGAGAGACACAGAGCCGCCGTCCGAAGAGCCAGAGGTTGGGCCTGAGACGCAGCCGATCTCGATGTATGATGCCGTCCGAGACGACGGAGACATCCATGGGCGGCATCGGATCAGGCGCCAGGCGATCATTTCACGCTGGTAAGGTTGAGGAGGAGCTGGCGCTCGATATTCGCGCCCTGCGGCGGCTGGGCGTCGTTAGAATCGGCGAGTGTGTGATCGACACAATTCGATGGTCTAGCGGCGGCCTAAGCGGCGTTTACGCGCGCCTTCGAACCGATCTCAGTGATTTTGCTCGTGGCGGGACACTAACGATCAGCATTGCAGCGCCTGATGTGGCTACCACCACCCAGGATGTTGCGATCGAAATGACCCCAACCCCCTTCGGCGGGCACCGATGCTTTTTTGTCTGCCCGATTAGTGGCGGGCGCTGCGAAGCCCTTTACTACATCTATGGCAGGTTTGGCTCGCGTAAGGCTCATAGGCTTAGCTATGCTGTGCAAGGCATGGATGCCTTGACCAGAGCGCGCCGAAAGGCAGCTAAGCTGCGTCGCAGACTGAAGGGCTTGGACAACCAACCACGGCCGCGAGGGCGCAACCGGATTGAGCTGGCAGAACGCCTTCAAATGGTAGAATCCCAAGTCCGGACGCTATACCTTGATCGGCTTAGTTCTCTGGTCGATCGGTCTGGTTCCCAACGGATGCCCCGCGACAGGACGTGACTAGACTAAGAGTCGCAATTTCATGGCTTTGGGCAAGCTGACCATCTGATTGTAAATCAGCAGGTCCTGCTGCCACCTACGATTCAAGGGAGGATCCCGGCTTCAAGTAGCCGAAATCAGCGAATTGGCGTTGCAGGCTTGTTCGGCGGGTTAAGAGCGCGGTACTCAGGGATCGCCTGTAGCACCTCATTTATGGCTTCGGGCTGAAACCCAAAGCCGAGCACAAGCGTCCAAAGGATCTCATACAAGAATCCCAAGCGATGGTCGGGATGTCTGTGCCAGCGCGCTTCGCAGGCCCCCAACGTCATGTCGTAGCGGTTCGCTTCTGGATCGAGGCGCCGAAACACATTGATCGCCCTTGGCTCGCCGCCCGTCTCATGCTGCTGACCAACGAAAACAGCGATGACCGCGTCCTCAAGCTCGATATCCTTCATGTCGCCCCTGCATCCTGTTCACCACGATCATGAATGGTGAACACGAAGAGAAACCGAGGGCTTTCTGGGATTTTTCCTGACACGCTTCTCCATGCCATCTTAATGGAAATGTCGGTCCCAACTTAAGGAGATGACCGACATGACGATTACCAAACTGACCAAGCCTACCACCGCGCCGGTTTCGGTCCTAAGGACCGCCACGGCTGCCAAAGCCGCGCCCGAAGTCAAAGCTGAGACATCAGTTGATATGGTCACCCTTGATCAGCTTGCCCGCGAAATGAAAATGCCGCCGCGTGATGCCCGCATGCTGCTGCGGTTGGCGGCAAAGCAGACGAAGACCTACCCCACATTAGGCAAGGAACACCTCGCCAGACAGCCATGGCAGTGGGCACCGGGTTCGAAGGCACTGGAAGAGGCCCGCAAGGCCTTATCCGCTGGCAACACCAACCCATGAAAAAAGGCCGAGACAACTGATCCCGGCCTTCATTACCCCTCAAACTGGCCGAAATGTCCCTACAGAGGGGTTTCGGCCAGTTTCCAGTGTCGCCTCCTCTTTTCGACGCCCATCCTGCGCGCAACCTTGCGGAGGGTGCTGGGATTGATTGATCGCCGGTCCCCTTCCGCAATTACATCCTTGACCGGCCGGGCTCCGTTGGCGAGTGCGCGCTTAAGGAACTGCTCCGCATCAACCCCTTCACTGGCAGGGCGCCCGGGCGGGTTGGGCTTTCGGCCAAGGTCGTTGGCCGTCAGATCAGTGGTCCCGCACCATACAAGCCGTGGCACACGTGTTTTGGTTTCACCGTCCAATGTGTAGAGACGGCTATCACCCCGGACAGATAGATTGTGCTTTGAATGGGCGAAGACCCTGATGTCTTCATCGTCAGGGTGCAAACCGATCATGGTCGAGGACCGGGCAGCAGCGGAGATATCAACCGACCCCAGGCCCCGATGGATGGCCTTGTCCTTGTCCGACTTGTTCAGGTGCCTAAGGCCAATGACTGTCACATTGTGGTCCCGCGCAAGCTCACCAAGGCGCGCCATGAACGGGCGCGTTTCATTTGCCTTGTTCATGTCCACGCCCTGCATGTAGGCTAGGAGAGGGTCAATTGAGATGACCTTGACCCCATTTACCTTGATGTGCTCCTCGATCAGCATGATCACGTCCTCATTGAGGGGCAGATATTTCATCACCCAGATGCGCGAAAGATCGCCGCCCATGCGCGTAAATCGCTGAAACAAAGTTGTCTCAGGATCGTCCTCGGCGCTTAGGAACAAGAATCCTTGTGGGTCCATGGCTTCTTGGCCTGGCAATGCCCTGCCTGACGACAAGAGCGCCGCGAGCCAACATAGGAAGTAGGTCTTACCCACATTCCCGTCGCCTTCGAGCAGGTTGACCGCGCCCCGCACAAAATAGGGCTTCCAAAGAAACTCTACTGCACGCGGCGTCACGTCGGACATCAGCGTGAATAGGCCCTCGTGTGCAGGGTCATATCGGCTGATGCTGCCCGCTATTGATTCCACTTCGCTAGTCGGCAAGGGTGGCTCGCAGAACTTGCGGTTGAAGGTATCAAGCAGGCTGAAAATCACTGGTTCGCTGTAGCCTTGCCGCCGAATCGATCCCGCAATCTGGGTCAGGCGGCTATTTCGCCCGCCCTTAGTAACTTTGATCGCCCCCGCCTCTTCCTGCGCCATGTCGCCTTTCCGTTTGGACCTGTTGCTGCGGTGCTTGCGAATGGCCTTCACCACCTCATTAGGCAGGTCCGCGATAGGTGCGCCGAAGTCCTTCGACGAGTAGATACCGCCATCAGGATGACGTGAACCGGGCAGCAGCACATAGCTGGACAGCAGGAAGTCCAAATCAACCGCAAACTTGATGACACTCCCGCCAAGGTTACCGGAGTAGCGGTAAAACCTGTGGCTGCCCTTCCTTGTCCGCGTTTTGCGCGTGGGAGGCAGCTTTGCCAACCGTTTGAGCGCTGTAGCGGCTTCGGGGCCATCTTCATCCACAACGCATATGCCAGAGCCTTTAAGGCCAGCCGCAAGATTGATCTCGCCGTCCTGCGCAAGCCAACGCTTCACTGTCTTGAGCGACTTGGTTGCGCTATTCAGGCCATGTGGTGAAAAGCGGGTGTCCGGGCTTTTGGAACGAGGTTTGATGGCAATAATGCCCATGCCAGCAGCAATCGCATTTTCAGCGATCTCTGCCAGCATAGCTGCCCGTTTAGAGAGCTTACTGGACATCTTACTTAACCTCCCGCCATCGAATACGGGTTTGCCGCAATGTTCCAGCGGGTACCGTGCCCACAAATGGATCTGGGACCTCGATTACAAACCGAAGCCTCAACTCATCGCATTGTGGGTGTGCTACCTCGAATACAAATCTGTACCAGTTCGCCTTCTCTTTCAGAGGCGAGATATGAACTTCGACAGGTCTGCCCACTTCCAATAAGTCGTGGCCCCCACTTTCACACGCCGAGGCCACTGCCCCTTTGCTTCGAGCCTCAACAGTGTTGAGTTGTCGAGCTTTACTCCTAGCCGACGAAGGCCGGCGCGATCGACGAGGAGAGGGTCTTCTGGCGGTATCATGACTCATAACTGCTCCATGTTGCCGGAGACGATCCTCCGGGGAGCGAGCTATCTATCTCCCTGGTTCAACTGCGGCTTCACAACTTTGTGAATCCAAATTCCGCAACCCTGTTTTGTTCCGCTTCAGGAAATCCAGAACTGTCTTTGCTACCTTCGATAGGTGAGAACCGTCGGGAATGTTTTGGTTTTGGGCTGGACACCAATCTCCGAGGTGCCTGACGATGGCGGCGTTCGTAGGCAGGCAATCTTGTTGCAACGTAAACATCCATGCCTCGTGGACGATCTTGTCCCATTCAAAGCTGTGCTTCTTGCGTGGCCTGCCCGCTTCTGGAAGCACTGCAATAAGCTCAGGCTCATCGACCCAGCACGGCTCCCAAGCATCATATTGGATCCTACAAGCCCCGCTCTGAAGGCATACGGCAAAAACGGGATCGGTAACCCAATGGAGGGGCAAATCCGTGATGCTGGATCCATCGTCCGTAAGCGCGTAAACCTTGACGCGCCCGCCCGTAATGTAGTCGTGAAGCAAGTCTTGGACATGCTTAGCCCGATCCCAGGCCTCCCGGTCGGGCGCTGCATCAGCACCAAATACCAGCACGGCTGGATCATTTTCAGACCAGTTAGAATGGTGAAATCGTTCACCAACCAGATTGGCAGCTGCGGCAAGACTGATCCGTCGATTCGTTGGCGGCGCGTTATTCACTAAGGCCATCAAGAAAGCTCCCCCAAGAATCCAAAGCGTCTCGTCGTTCGGCGTCATAGCCGTAGCGATTATATACTGCCGCAACGCCGCTGATGGTGCCAGATATGTGGTTCAATACCTTTTCCACAACATGCGGCGCGATCCCTGCCCTCGCCATTCCTGACGCCGCTGTGCGACGCAAGTCGTGGAGTCTCCAGTCCGATGTCTCGGACAGCGCGTGGATCTGCCGCAACGCCTTACTGAACCCGCTGATTGGTGACCGCCGCGTCGTGGTAAACACCCAATCACAACCGGCAAAGCGTGGGACAGCCGCCAGCAACCGCAGCGCATACTTGTTGAGCGGTACCAGGTGCGGTTTGCCGTTTTTGGACAGATCTGCCGGAATCACCCATTGCTTGGCCTCCAGATCGACTTGGCTCCACTTCATCTGTGAGACCTCGCCGCGTCGCTGACCTGTGGCCAGCAACAGAGGCACGAACTGGCAGAAGGGATACGAAAGCCCCGCGCATACCCGCAGCACGGCGCGCAGTTCATCATCCTGCAGCACCCGGTCGCGTGGGTGCTCTCGGGTCGGCGGCTTGGTGCCCTGCACCGGTGAGGCGTCCACAATACCGCGCTCTACGCACCAGTTGAACAGCTTGCGCAGGTTTGAATGGATACGGTTTGCCTGATAAGATGCCCCGCGCTCGATGGCGCCGTCCATTAGCTCCAGGATGTCGTGGCGCTTGATGTCACGAATATCGCGCTGTCCATACTGGCCTACGAACTCACGCCGCAGGATGCGCTCCGCCTCCTTCCAGCTGCGGTTGCGCGGGCGCGCATACTGACGAATGAAGTCATTGCAGATTGCCTCAACGCTCATCCCCGGCTGACGGCGACGCGCGGCAGGGTCAGTCCCCTCATCCACCAGCCGCAAGGCTTCGAGTGCTTTGGCGCGGGCTTCAGCGAGGGAAATGCGCGGATGAACGCCAAGCGGCAGTCGGCGTTGTTTCAAACCATAGCGATACTTGACCGTGTAGACCTTCCTGCCGGTCGGAAACACGCGAAGGCTGAAACCGGGGCACAGGATGTCATGGATTTCATACCGCTTCACCTGCGGCTTGAATGCATCGATTGCTTTTGCGCTAAGTGCTTTCCGCATGTGCCGTTCCCTTCAACGGCACCTCAATAATCATGGATTTCCGACTATCTCAAAGAAATTCCCATTCGTGCAATGGTTTGCAACAGTATGCTTCGAACTTCAACGATCTGCTTCGGGCTTGTCAGAAGCATCACACAGGTGACTGCAGCACCAGGTTGATGCAGACTGATTCGCATGATCATCGCTCCTGACGAGCCTGAGCCCGCAACGCTTGAGGAGGCATTGAAGGCCACTGTCATAAGGGTCTTCGACGGCGACGGTTTTCTTGCCCGTGTATGGAATCCCTTTAGGCAGGCATGGGTTGAACGCGTGCCGTTCCGCTTCGCGTTTATCGATGCCCCTGAAATGGGCCAGCCGTTCGGCCAGGAGTCGAAGGTTTTTCTGGAACGCCTAATCGCAGACAGGTCGCTGCGGCTGGACCCCGTTGGCAAAGAGTCAACAGGCTTTATCCCTGTCGACCCCTACAAGCGCATGCTCTGCATGGCCTTCTTGTCGGATCAGCTTGCGGCCGGCAAGGTCACCTACTTCATGAACCGAACGTGCAGTACGGGCACTGCGAGAAGCGCCCGCGCCGTCACCCGCAATGTTGAGCTGGAAATGGTCGTCAACGGCTGGGCATGGGTGACGCAGCAATATGCCTTTGACCGCGCAGACGACTATTTTGCGGCACAGGAAGATGCTCAGCACAGCAGACGCGGCCTTTGGGCGATGGACAAACCCGAACCACCATGGAGCTTCAAACGAAGGGAGAGGCAGCGCAAACTAAAGAGCGCCGGCCAAGGCAACTTGCTGTAGCCCCCCCCCGGTCCTTGGAACCAACTTCGAGCTGCGCGAGACGCACCAGCTGGTGCGCGATGGCCTGTAGATTTTTTGTCTAACGAAATTTCGCGCGGCCTAGGACTAATGGATACGTCCAGCAGCGAGAGCATTAGGCGGGGATGTCGTGGCCAAGAAACCTCAAGGCTTTGAGTGTCCTCCCGTTCACCGGTGGCCGATCAGGCGTCATCCATCCAACCAGCTCCATGACGCAGTTCTCACCGAACCGACCTAGTCGCCATTTCTCATCAAAAATGCAGTCGTAGGCTCGTTCGAGCATCAGCCCATCGCCGTGCAACAGGTATATGAGCGTTTCTTTTATATCGGTCAGGGTGTTCCGCTGCGCGAAATCGGCTTTAAGCCCCGGGAGGCCTCCAGATACGAAGCGCAGCATGTCATAAAAGGCATGACAGCCGCACAGCGTGTCAAACATTTCATCGTAGTCCATGGCCTCTATGGACGTGACCGATGTGAAGCCCTCTCGGAGGCGAGCGATGTTCCCAAGCTCCTCTTCAGCGTAGTACATATCGCCCGCTCTGGTATCGCCAACGTGCACCCAATCTTGAAGATAGTTGAGCGTGCGCTCGCGTCGCGCTGGCCGCTCAGCAAGCGAAGACTCTTTCCATGCATCACCAGGCGCGTGAATCAGTCGGGTCCAACCGAGGAAGCGATTGAGCTCAATCTCAACATCCCCACCGGCGAATTCGGGCCGCCTCAGGCCAGTTTCCAGCATGATGTCCTTCACTTCGCGGAAGGCTGGGATCACCCGCTCGTCATACTTCCTTCGCAGTTGCTCAAGGAAGGACCGTCGCTTGGACATCACCTCGCTTCCCGCCTTCGCGCTCGGCGGATCAACCTTACCCACATGCTTTGTGAGATGGCTTTCAAATTCCGCTTCTTCTTTCGGGTTGCCGATCAGGCGATAGGCAGCTTGATAGGCGGCCAATATCTCGCTCGTCATTGCGCCCGCGTGGTTCCAGAAAGTCTCGAACAGAGCCGGCAACTCCTCGAAGGCTGCATCACGATCTCTGTGAAGTACGATGGAAACCTCACGATTGGTCATTAAGCCGGCATTTGTGAGATTGGCGCTGCCAACCATAGCGCGATCATCTACTATGTAGAGTTTGGCGTGAAAGCCCCGACTTGTATAGTATCGCAGCGTCACGAGAGGGTCAGCCATTGCTTTGGCTACAACCGCTGGAGGTGTGACCGAGCACAACCGCACAATGAGCTTCACTTGGCAGCCACGCCTGGTCAGCTTCTCTATCGGTTCGTAGGTCGAAAAGAACGGACTCGCCAGCATGGCCGACGTCGCGCTGGGCGCCGTCAGCTCGAAAAAGTCCATGGTGTAGCCACTGGATTTGGAGTTTCCGTATGAATCTCTGAGTGTTGGCATGCTATTGTCCAACTAAGTATTCGATTGCGCCGCCGATTGGGGCGGGAGAGACTTCTCACGGTTTCTTGATAGGACAAGGCTAGCCAATGGCAAAGAGACACGTATTCGAGGCCACACTGGACATGGACTTCAGGTGGCCGATGGCAGGAGATGCACCTTTCATTTCGGCTGAGAATCCTGCGGAGAATGCCGTCATCGCGGAGGATGACTTCACCCGGTTGATACTCATGAAGGAGGGATATCGAAAGGCAGGGGATATTGCTGTTGCCCACTGCGACGCGAACCCTGCTGACCGAGATTCCCTAGTCTACCCGACAATCTTCAACTACAGACAGTTTATTGAGTTATCACTTAAGTATATGATTGCCACTTACGGCAGAACCGTTGGCATTAATCCAAACTGGAAGACTCATAGACTAGACGTCCTTTGGGCAACGTTTGCTGAAATGCTTCAAATATACGGCACACCTGATCCAGATGATGCCGATCCTATCGTAGCTTCTATTGTCGCAGAGTTTTCAAAAATCGACCCGAGGTCAGATGCGTATCGTTATCCTGTAGATCAGAAGGGAAGCCCACTGCCAATTGCATTTGCCGCAACGCACCTTCCAAACCTGGCGGATGTCATGGACGCTGTTGCATCATATTTTGAAGGCTGCGACGGTTTTCTGAGCGATATCCAAGGCGCGTCGCATTAGGCAACGGTGCGGGGTCCCAACGGGGCATCAGACGCATGCAATTGGCTGCTTCGGATTGCAACAGTCTGCTCCGCTCTGCAGCCGCCAAGTGATTATGTTCGCGTGCCCAGTGCAACGGGTTGCAACGATTTGCAACAGTTTTCCAAGGCCTTAAGGCCAGCTCTTAATCAGCGGGTCCCAGGTTCGAGCCCTGGTGCGTCCACCATTTTCGCTGTTTCCATGGCCGCCTTCCTGCAATGAAACCTAGCAGAGCGACTGTGTTCGGCTCGGTTGCGGCTGCGCGTTCGCTGGTCGAATCGCGGCGTCAGTCGTCTTGATCGTCCTATATCGGCACCGGCGTTGGCCTCTGCATTAAGCGCAAGTGTCCAGAGGGTTTCCGCATTGGCCACGCTGCGTGCCGGTTCGTCGGCTCGTCGCATTTCCCGTTCCAAAAGGACGATATCGCTCGCCGGCCAGGATGCTGCTGATAGACTCGGTGCGCCGGGGGGATCGGGTGTATGGGCGACATGCAACTTTGGTCGGTGGCGACCGCACGCGAATGGCAGGCCCGTGTGGGTTGGCAGGTTGGCTGCAACTTCACGCCGTCGTGCGCCATCAACCAGATCGAGATGTGGGGCAGCGCCAGCTTTGATCTGCATTGCATCGAGCGGGAGCTGGATCTGGCCGGCAGCCTCGGCCTCAATGCGCTCAGGGTTTATCTGCACGATCTGCTGTGGCTGGATGATGCCGAAGGCCTGCTGCAGCGCATCGATCTTTTACTGGCCGCAGCCCACCGCCGGGGCATTCGCGTCATGCTGGTGCTGTTCGACAGTTGCTGGAATGAAACGCCGCACTTGGGCCCTCAGCGCGCGCCGTTGCCGGGTGTGCACAACAGCGGCTGGGTGCAGTCCCCGGGCCCGGCCGTGCTTGCCGATCCTTCGCAGCATGGACGGCTGCAGGCCTATGTTGAAGGCGTTGTCGGGCGGTTTGCCCGTGACGACCGCGTGCTGGCCTGGGACATCTGGAACGAGCCGGACAACGGCCCCGATGTCTCGCTGTGCGACCCGGCCTCGCTGGCGGCCAAGGCCGCGCTGGTGTTGCCCCTGCTGAACCACGCTTTCGGCTGGGCGCGCCGCCAACGGCCGCAGCAACCGCTGACCAGCGGTGTCTGGCTGGGCGACTGGTCTGCCCCGCATCGCCTGTCGGACCTGCAGGCGACGCAGGTCGCCCAGTCCGACGTCATCTCGTTCCACAACTATGGCGACGCCGCGGATTTTGCTCGACGCATCACCTGGCTACAGGCCTTCGATCGCCCCTTGCTATGCACCGAATTCATGGCACGGCCCACCGGCAGCACGTTCGAGGCGATCCTGCCGATCGCGCTGGCCCAGGGTGTCGGCGCCTTCTGCTGGGGTCTGGTCAAGGGCAAGACCCAGACGCACCTGCCGTGGGACAGCTGGAACAATCCCTATCTGAACGGACCTGACGGGCCGTGGTTCCACGACATCTTCGATGCCGATGGCACGCCGCATGATGAAGCCGAGGTGGCCCTGATCCGCCGCCTGACCGGCGCCGGGCAGGCGTCGCATCAGACCGCCGCCGCCTGATTTTCCGGTGCATAAAATGGCCGACGGCGTGATTTTTGCCTGATTGAAGGGGCCTGTCGCTGTAGGGTCGCTCGTATCCGACCGCCAGGACCTGCTTGATGCCCGACCAGACTGCCCCCTTTGCCCGGTTTGCCCCGCCGTTGGCTCCCGCCTCTGCCTTGCGGCAGCGCATCACCGCGGCGTGCCGGACGCCAGAACCCGAGGCTGTCGCCGCACTCTTGCCCACCGCACAGATCGAGGCGCCGTTGCGCGATGCCGTGACCGCCACGGCCCGGCAGCTGGTCGCCGCCCTGCGCGCCAAGGGCCAGCAGGGCGGAGTGGAAGGCCTGGTGAAGGAATATTCGCTGTCCAGCCAGGAGGGCGTGGCGCTGATGTGCCTGGCCGAGGCCCTGCTGCGCATCCCCGACACCGAAACCCGGGACGCGCTGATCCGTGACAAGATCGCCGGCGGTGACTGGCGGGCGCACCTGGGCGACGGCAAGACCCTGTTCGTTAATGCCGCCACCTGGGGCCTGATGGTCACTGGCAAGCTGACCGCGAGCTTTGCCGAATCCGGGCTGGGTGCCGTGCTCACCCGCCTTATCGCCCGCGCCGGCGAGCCGGTGATCCGTCGCGGCATCGACATGGCGATGCAGATGATGGGCGATCAGTTCGTCACCGGCGAGACCATCGAGGAGGCCCTGCAGCGCGCCCGCCGGCTGGAAGCCAAGGGCTTTGCCTACAGCTATGACATGCTGGGCGAGGCGGCGACGACGATGGCCGATGCGGATCGCTATTTCGCCGATTATGAACATGCCATCCACGCCATTGGTGCGGCTGCGGCCGGGCGCAGCCTGTACGAAGCGCCGGGCATCTCGATCAAGCTATCAGCGCTGCACCCGCGTTATGCCCGGGCCCAGCTGGACCGGGTCGTGGGCGAGCTGCTGCCGCGGGTGCATGCCCTGGCGCGGCTGGCCCGGCATTATGGCATTGGTCTGAACATCGATGCCGAGGAGTCTGACCGCCTCGAACTTTCGCTCGATCTGCTCGAACATCTGGCGCTGGCGCCAGATCTCAAGGGCTGGGACGGGCTGGGCTTCGTCGTGCAGGCCTATGGAAAGCGTTGCCCCCATGTCATCGACTGGCTGATCGATCTGGCGCGGCGGTCGCAGCGGCGACTGATGGTGCGGCTGGTCAAGGGCGCCTATTGGGACAGCGAGATCAAGCGCGCCCAGGTTGATGGCCTGGCGGATTTCCCGGTGTTCACGCGCAAGGTCCACACCGATGTGTCCTACATCGCCTGTGCGCGCAAATTGCTGGCGGCGCGGGATGCGGTGTTCCCGCAGTTTGCCACCCACAATGCCCACACGCTGGCCGCCATCCATCACCTCGCCGGGCCGGATTTCCGGTTGGGCGATCATGAATTCCAGTGCCTGCACGGCATGGGCGAGGCGCTCTATGAAGAGGTGGTGGGCCCGGCAAAGCTGAACCGCCCGTGCCGCATCTATGCGCCGGTCGGCACGCACGAGACCCTGCTCGCCTATCTCGTGCGCCGCCTGCTCGAAAATGGCGCCAACAGCAGCTTCGTGCACCGCATCTGGGACGAGAATGTCGCGATCGATGAACTGGCCGCCGATCCGGTGGACGAGGCGCGCGCCATCGTGCCGCTGGGCGCGCCGCACCCGATCATTGCCCTGCCGCAGGCCATTTACAAAGATCGTCGCAATGCCAGCGGGCTCGATCTGGCCAGCGAGGCCACGCTGGCGGCCCTGACGGCGCAGTTGCAGGAAAGCGCCCACCACGACTGGAGCGCGGGCCCGCTGCTCGCCAGCCCGGCCCAGCCGGCCACGGCGCAACCGGTGCGCAACCCGGCAGACCGGCGCGACATCGTCGGCAGTGTCGCATTCGCCTCCACCGAAGATGTTGCGCACGCAGCGCAAACGGCGCAGGCCGCTGTTGCCGGTTGGGCCGCCGTGCCTGTCGCCCAGCGCGCCGCCGTACTCGAAGCCGCTGCCGACGCACTGGAAGCCAGGATGCCGCTACTGCTCGGCCTGATCATCCGCGAAGCCGGCAAGTCGACCGCAAACGCCATCGCCGAAGTGCGCGAGGCGGTGGATTTCCTGCGCTACTACGCCGTCCAGGCGCGCGACACGCTCAATGCCGACCACCGGCCGCTCGGCCCGGTGGTGTGTATCAGCCCGTGGAATTTCCCGCTGGCAATCTTCATGGGCCAAGTTGCCGCCGCGCTCGCCGCTGGCAATAGCGTGCTGGCCAAACCGGCCGAGGAAACCCCGCTGATCGCGGCCGAAGCCGTGCACATCCTCCACAACGCCGGCGTGCCCGCCGATGTGCTGCAGTTCGTTCCCGGCGATGGCACGGTTGGCGCGGCGCTGGTGGCGCGGCCGGAGATTGCCGCAGTGATGTTCACCGGCTCCACCGAGGTTGCCAAGCTGATCCAGCGCGAACTGGGCCGCCATGCCACACACGATGGCCGCCCGATCCCGCTGATTGCCGAGACCGGCGGCCAGAATGCGATGATCGTCGACAGTTCGGCGCTGTCGGAACAGGTGACCGCCGACGTCATTGCCTCGGCCTTTGACAGCGCCGGCCAGCGCTGTTCGGCGCTGCGCATCCTGTGCCTGCAGGAGGACATTGCCGACCGCCAGCTCGCCATGCTGAAGGGCGCCCTCGCCGAACTGCGCATCGGCAATCCCGACCGGCTGAGCATCGACGTCGGCCCGGTGATTACGGAAGAGGCGAAGCAGACCATCACCGCCCACATCGACCAGATGCGCCGCCTTGGCTGCCCGGTGCACCAGCTGCCGCTTCCCGACGATACGCAACACGGCAGCTTCGTGCCGCCCACCATCATCGAGATCGACAGCATCGCCCAGCTCAGCCGCGAAGTGTTCGGCCCCGTGCTGCATGTCGTGCGCTTTGCCCGCGAGGAGATGGGGGCGCTGATCGATGCCATCAATGCCACCGGCTATGGCCTCACCTTTGGGCTGCACACGCGGCTCGATGAAACCATCGCCGAGGTGACGGCGCGGGTGGTGGCCGGCAATCTCTATATCAACCGCAACATCATCGGCGCCGTGGTCGGCGTGCAGCCCTTTGGCGGGCGCGGCCTGTCGGGCACCGGGCCCAAGGCCGGCGGGCCGCTCTATCTGGGGCGGCTGGTTGATCGTGAGCCGCTGACCGGCCTTGCCGGCGACAGCAGGCGCGATCCGGCCGCCGCGGCGCTGGCTGACTGGCTGCGCAGCAATGGCCTGGCGCCCAGCGCTGATGCGGTGGAGGCCGCGATAGCTGACAGCCTGAATGGCGGTACGCGCGATCTGCCCGGCCCGGTGGGCGAGACCAATCTTTATGCGCTGCATCCGCGGGGGCATGTGCTGCTGGTGCCGGCCACCGCGGAAGGCCTTGCCGTCCAGATCGGCACCGCGCTTGCCGCCGGCAACCGCGCGACCATCATCTGGCCGGGCGCCCGCCCTGCGCCGTTCGACCAGCTGCCGCCGCTGGTGGCGGACCGGCTTGTGTGGCGGCACGACCTGCCGGAACAGGCCGACTTTGCCGCCGTTCTGATCGAGCCGCCGGCTGCGCCCGGGCTGATCGAGCGGCTGACCAGTCTGCCCGGCCCGATCCCGATCATGCAGGTCGCCGACAGCCAGGGCCATTATCGCCGCGACTGGCTGGTTGAGGAGGTTTCCACCTCGATCAACGTCACGGCGGCCGGCGGCAATGCCAGCCTGATGGCCCTCGTCTAGCCGTTGAACGCCGCCACCGCGTGGTGGCGGGCGATCAGGAAGGCATCGGCGACCAGCCGCAGCGGCGTCACGTCGACATCGCTGGCGCCGGCGCGCACCAGTTCGACGAAGCGCGCATAGAGACGCGGATATTCCTGTTCCGGTTCTGCCGGCTGCGGGCCGTTCGGCAGGTGCAGGCGATTGCCGCCTTCGGCCAGAACCAGGCGGCCGCGCGCAGTGTCGGCGATGATGTCCCACGACGGCGGGCCGCTCTGGCGGAAGTCGAATTCGGCCGTGATCGGCACGCCCGATGCCGTCGCCAGCTGCAGGCGGGCGGCGATCGGGGCCGCACAATTGGCCGGCACGTCGAGATCGGCTGACAGCATCCGCACCGGCTCCGGCAATATGGCGGTGAGGATCGACAGCGCATTGATGCCGGGATCGAACACGCCAAAGCCGCCCGGTTCCCACAGCCAGGTCTGGCCCGGATGCCAGACATTGGCATCTTCCTTCCAGGCGATGTGAACGGCGCGGATATCGGCCGCTGCCAGCCAGTCACGCGCCGCATCGACCGCCGCCGCCGCCCGCGAATGCCAGGAGGCAAACAGGGTAACGCCCATTTCCTGCGCCAGGGCCGCCAGCGCCTCCACTTCCGACAGGGTCGCCCCCGGCGGCTTTTCGAGGAAGACATGGCAGCCGGCGAGCAACGCCGCGCGCCCGGCGGCAAAGCGCGCCTGTGGCGGCTGGCACAGCACCACCGCATCCAGCCTGACTTCGGCCAGCATGGCTTCGATAGTGGGGTAGTTGGCAACGCCCTGTGCCTGCGCATTGCGGCTGGCAACGGCGACCAGATCGATGCCCGGCGTTTGCGCGATGGCCGGCAGATGCTGATCCCGCGCGATCTTGCCCAGCCCGACCAGCCCCAGCCGGATCGCGCTCATGACGGCACGCCTTGACGTTTCAGCAGGATGGGAACAACGGCGCGCATCCTGTTGATCTATGGCCGCCCACGGGTCCCGTCAATCGCCGGCACCGGGCAATGGTGATTGACTTCACCGCCCCTGCTCTTCACACTTTTTTCAGGATGCATGGGGGAAGAGCGCGGATGCGAATGCAGGCCATCCTCTGGTCGGCAGCCTTGCTGGCGGCGCTGGCCGCGCCGGCAACCGCCCAAGCGCCGGCAGCAGCCGTGGTGAAGCCCAAGATCATCGTGCAGGCGATGGGTGAAGGCGGCTTCGACGTCGCGGCCTGGTCGGCGGACAGCCGCTTCATCTTCACGGCGTCGGGCCTGCTGCGCGAATTGCTGGTGTGGGACGCGGCCAGCGGCGTGATCGTCGATCGCGTGCGGCTGCCGTCCAACCCCAAGTCGCTCGGCGAGTTCATGAAGCTTGACCGGATGCAGTTGCTGCCCGATGGCCGCACACTGCGGCTGGATGGCGAAGTGCTTGATCCGGAAAGCGCCGATCTGCGCGCCGGCCGCGCCTATCAGATCGACATCTTCACCCGCCAGGTCAGCATGGTGGCGCCGCGCCCGCTGCGTCCCTTGCCGGCCGGCCAGAACTGGCAGACCACCACCCAGTTGTGGATGAAGGCCCTGGGCACCATCCACAGCGGCATGACCGAAATGGCCCCGGCCGACGCGCTGCGATTGCTGCCAGCGGCGCCGCGTTCGCCCGATGGCCGCTGGCAGATCGAACGCGCTCTGCTTGGCTTCACGCTGCGCGACAGCACCGGCAGCGTGCGCGAGCTGGCGCCGGCCAAGACCGTCCTGGGCGGCATCGACGATGCCGAACTGTCGCCCGACGACAAGCGCCTCGCCTTCCTGTCGCTGCAGGGCGACGACAGCCTGGGCGCGGACTCGTCGCAGGTCTTCCTTTTCGATCTCACCGTCGGCCGCTTCCTGACGCCGGTGACGCTGAAGGGCGATTACGACCAGGTGCGCTGGATCAATCCCAACCAATATTATGTGCTGGCGCAGGACAGCAGTGATGACCCGTTGGACGATGCCGCCCCCGGCCTGCCGCCGCCGGCCCTGCTGATCGACGCGGCCAGCGGCCAGACCGTGCGCTCGGCGCCAGCGCGCTGCTTCATGGCGGTGCTGCCCGATGGCGGCCTGGTTGGTGCCGGGCTGGCCAACTGCCGCAGCAATGCCGGTACGGACCGCACGCTGCAGCGCCTGGTGGAGGGGAAATGGCGGCCGCTGCCGGGGCTGGAGCTGGAAAGGGGCGCCTATGTGCGCCTGCTGGCGACCAGCCCGAAAGGCGACCGGCTGGCCGTGGTGGTGCGCGCCGCAGCCGGCAACGGCGGCATCGCCATCATCAACGCCCAGACCGGTGCCATCGAAAAGAGCACCGGCCTGACCAAGGACATCAGCCCCACCCGCATCGGCTTCACGCCCGATGGCCAGCGCGTCTGGTTTGCCGGCAATGCCTCGGTGCTGGAATGGCAGCTCGATCAGCCGCAGCCTGATCCCGAAAAGCCGATCACCCGGGAATTTTCGGTGCGCTCGCTGCTGCCGACCAGTTTTGCCAGCCAGGGCAACCGCCTGCTGATCGGCGGCGCCTTTGAAGAGCGGATCCAGGCCGTCGATCTGGTCAGCGGCGGCGCCCTGCCGGCCATCGATTTTCCCGGCGCCACCTCGGTCGGCTTCATGCGAACCCGCCCGATCCTGTGGGCGGCCAGCAGCAATGACGGCCTGAGGCTGTGGAACAGCCGTACCGGCGAGGAATTGATGACCATCATGCTGCTGCCCGGTCAGCGGTTCGTGGTGGTCGCCGCCGATGGCCGTTACGACACCAATCTTGGCCCCGATTCCGAAAGCTTTCGCTGGCTGATGTCCGACGAGCCGTTCACATCGCTGGCCCCGCAGACGCTGATGCGCGATTATTACGAGCCGCAGCTGATCACCAAGCTGATGGACTGCACGCTGGCCGGCACCTGTGCGCGCGTGCTGCACCCGGTACCGCCGGTCGCCGGGCTCAACCGATTATTGCCAGAGGTGCGCATCACCGATGTGCAGCCAGCCGACACGCCAGGGCAGGTGGTGGTGCAGGTCGAGGCGCGCGAGACGCGCGATGCTGCGCGCGGCCGGCGCTCTGGCCTGTTCAACGTCAAGCTGCTGCTCGACAATCGCCAGATCGAGCAGGATCCGCCGCATTTCCAGCAGAAGCCCAGCCCGACCCTGACCGAGTGGCGCGAATTGAACCAGCTTGAGGATGTCGATGCCGCCGGACTCTGGACGCGCCGGTTCCAGGTGGATGTGCCCACCCACAACGCCGGCAAGCCGATGGAATTTGCCGCCTATGCCTTCAACAGCGACCGGGTGAAGAGCAATACGGCGCGGCGGCGCTGGGTTCCGCCCGCCAACACCACCCCGGCCCGGCCGCGCCGCGCCTGGGTGCTGACCATTGGCGTCAATGATTATGCCGAACGCCGGCTCGACCTCAATTTTGCCGTGCCCGATGCGCGGATGATTGCCAGCCGCCTCGCCGCCATTCCCGGCTATGAGATGCGGCACATCAGCCTGACCAGCGCGCCCGCTGCCGATGGCCAGCCGGCGCGGCAGGTGACACGCGCCGATGTGCTGGGCGTGCTCGGTTTCCTGTCGGGCTTTCCACCGGAAATGGAGCAGGCCATCCGCCTGCAAGACGTGCACAAGCTGCGCAACCTTGAACAGACCACCCCGGATGACATCGTCATCATCAGCTTTTCGGGCCACGGCTTTGCCAGTGCCACCGGCCAGTTTGCGCTGGTGCCGTCCGATGCACGCTGGCCGGTGAGCGCGACAGCGCCGGACCCGCGTTCGGTGATTTCGGCCGAGGATCTTACCATCTGGCTCGGCTTCATGCAGGCCAGCGAGATCGCCTTCATCATTGATGCCTGCCATTCGGGCGCGGCGGTGAACACGCCCAATTTCAAGCCTGGCCCGATGGGCGATTCCAGCCTGGGCCAGCTGGCTTTCGACAAGGGGCTGCGCATCCTGGCAGCCACCCAGGCCGATGACGTTGCACTGGAAAATGCCGCGCTGGCCCAGGGTTTTCTCACCGCTGCGCTCGGCGAGGGCCTGACCGACAGCGGCGGACCGGCCGATCTCGACCGCGACGGCAAGGTGCTGCTCGATGAATGGCTGCGTTATGCCGTGGCGCGGCTGCCGTCGCTGGAGGAGGAGGTGCGGCGCGGCGGCGGCGCCATGGCGGCACGCGGCGTGCGCCTGGTGATGCGCGCGCCGGCCGCCGCGCCGCCGAAGTCGCAGGAGCCCAGCCTGTTCGATTTCAACGCCGCACCATCGCCAGT
>NZ_WNJP01000110.1 GCF_009733735.1 Sandarakinorhabdus oryzae
GTCGGCTTTGCCGTCGATGGCGCCGCCCTGTTCACGGCCCAGGCCCGGCTGCAGGTCGCGGCCGATGCCGCCGCCGCTGCCGCGACCCGCAAATTGTCGAGCGATGCCAGCAGCGAGGCGGTGCGGGTGGCCGGGCTCAACCTGCCGGCGTCCACCCACGGCACGGTACTGGCGGCCGGCGACGTCGTCACCGGCCGCTGGACCGAAAATGGCCGCAGCTTCGCGCCGGGCGGCAGCAATCCCAACGCCGTCCGGGTCATCACCCGCTATGCCAGCGCCAATGGCAATGCCCACCGGCTGGTGTTTGGGGCCGTACTGGGCATGCGCGACATGGATATCAGCGCCACCGCCACTGCCGTGTGCCCGTCCAACCCCACGCTGTCGGAAATCAGCAGCAACAGTCCCAGCCGCATCGCCGTGGTGACCATGGGGGAGGCGTGCAAGCCGCAATCCGGGCTCACCGGCACCTGTTACTGGTCCACCCCGCAGGGCAATCCGATCATCCGTGTCGATAACTGGAACCCCGCCGAAACAGTGATCAGCATCCGCATCACCTCGCCATCGCAATATGCCCGCGTCTTCAGCTTCACGGCACCCAAGGCCGGGCAATTCTGGGTGGTGGTGCCGCAAATCACGATGAACAACGCTGGCCAGGGCGCGCCGCTCACCAATATCGTCTTCAAGGTCGAAGGCTCCAGCCCAGCCGTGCCGGCCAACCGCATCAGCACCACCGGCACCGCCACCTACAACAACCGCTTCAACGCCACCGCCACGCTGCCGGGCTCACCCTTGTGCGCGTCAGCCAACCAGTCCTCGCGATCGCGGCTGGTGAGCTGAGCGTCAGGCCTTGTAGCGGGCGCGGCCGTCCACCACTGTCTCGATGATGGTGATGTCCTTGATATGGTCGGGCTTCACCGCCGTCGGGTCTTCGGCCAGCACGACATAATCGGCCAGCTTGCCGGCGGTCAGGCTGCCCTTGCGGTCTTCCTCGTGCGCGGCCCAGGCGCCGTGCAGCGTGTTGATGCGGATGGCCTCCAGCACCGACACGCGCTGGTTCGCCCCCCAGGTTTCGCCATTCCATCCCGTGCGGGTGACCATGCCCTGGATGCCCATCAGCGGGGCAAACGGGCCAGGGAAGAAATCGCTGCCGGCACACACCTTGATGCCGGCATCAAGGAAATCGCGGAAGGCCATGGCGTGGGCCATCCGGTCCGCCCCATAGAATCCGAACTTGTCGCTGTTGTAATAGGCATAGCTGGTGAACGGCGCCGGCACCGCGCCCAGTGCCGCCATGCGTTTGAGGATATTGTCATTCACCAGTGTGCAATGGGTGATCTTGGGGCGCAGGTCCGCCACCTTCAGCTTGGCCTGTGCGCGTTCGAAGGCCGTCAACGCCATGTCGATGGCGACATCGCCATTGGCGTGGATATTGGGCTGGATGCCGGCGCGCACCACCTTCTCCACCCAGGCGTCGAGCACGTCCTGCGGCTCGGTGACATTGCCATAATAGGGCGGGGTGCGCCCGGCATAGGGGGTGGAGAGCGCCATGGTGCGCTCCGAAAAACTGCCGTCGGCGGTGTGCTCGGCCGTCGCGCCCAGCCGGATCCAGTCGTCGCCGAAGCCGGTCTTCAGCCCGGCCGCGATCATCTGCTCCACCATCGGGCCCCAGGCTTCATAGCTCACCCGGTGCTTGAGCTGCCCGGCGGCGCGCACGTCCTGGATGGCGGCGAGATCACCGCCCTGGTGATGGACGGTGGTCAGGCCATAGCGGCTGAAGGCGCCGCTGATATGGGCCAGCCCGGCACGGGTGCGCTTGGCTTTTTCGGCTGCGTCGATGATCGGGCGCTGGCCCTTGGCGTCGACGATGTCGATGGCATTGTCGGTGATGCGGCCGCTGAGCCGGCCATCGGGCAGGCGATCGAAGGTACCGCCGGGCGGATTGGGCGTGGCGGTGGTGATGCCGGCCAGTTGCAGCGCGTGTGAATTGACGAACACGGTGTGGCCGCCGCGATGGTGGACCATCACCGGATGCTGGGTGCTGACCTTGTCGAGATCATCCACCGTCAGCTGGCGGCCGTCCTTCAGCTTGGTGTCGTCATGGAAGAATCCGTCCACCCATGTGCCGGGCGGCGTCACCGCGGCCTTGGCCTTCAGCTTGTCGATGATCGACTGGATGGTGACGAACTCGACCTCGAACGGGTTGCCGACCAGCACTTCATAGAGCAGCACATCGCCGATCGGGTGGTTGTGGCAATCGATGAAGCCCGGCACCACACAGGCGCCCTTCAGATCAACCAGCCTTGTGCCGGGGCCGGCCAGGCTCTTCACCTCGTCGCCGCCCACGGCCATGATGCGGCCGCCCAGGATGGCCATGGCGCTGGCGCGCGGCGCAATTGAACTTTGGGCATCGTCCATCGTGATCAGCCGGCCATTGAACAAGACGGCATCGGCATCCGGCCCGTGCGCGGCGGCGCGGGCGGCCCAGGCGGCCCAGGCGGCCCCCATCATCAGCTGTCGGCGATCCATGGTTCTTCTCCCCCGTTTTGCCCATGCTGCGCCGGTCACCGCCGCTTGCCAAGGGGGTGACTTGCCTGAAGGTCAGGCGCGGCATAGCCTGATGCATCCGGGGGGACAGGCCATGGCGACCAAGACGGGGGCCGCGCAATCCATGCAGACGCTGCGCCAGCCATGGCTGTGGTTCGCGGCGGCGCTGCTGCTGACCGGCATCGGCTTCTGGCCCAGCTTCCTGTCGCACATCAGCGCCGCGCCACCGCACATCCTGGTCCATGGCCTCTCGGCGACATTGTGGATGGCGCTGCCGGTGGTGCAGGCGGTGCTGATCCGGCGGCGCCAGCGGGGCGTGCACCGGCAATTGGGCTATGCCTCGCTGGCACTGGCGGCGGTGGTGGCGATCAGCGGCCTGCGCGTGGTGCAGACCATGGTGCTGACCAGCAATCCCGGCATCACGCTGACCACCTACAAGTTCGTGCTGCTCGATCTCACCGGTATCGCGCTGTTCGTCGCCTTCGTCGGCCTCGCCATCCGCGCTGCGCGCCGCCGCGACATCCCGCTCCATCTGCGGCTGATGGCCAGTTCGGCGATCATCCCGCTGGAGGCGGCCAACGAACGCACCGCCATCCTGCTGGGCCTGGCGCCGGATTTCAGCGCGGCGCTCTATGTCTCGCTGGTCAGCATCGAACTGATCTGTGTCGGCCTGATCCTGGCCGAATGGCGCTTCAGCCGCCTGCGCTGGCCGGTGCCGGCGCTGCTTGGCTATTACCTCGTGATGCACGCCATCGCGACACCGGTGGCGATGAACCCCGGCTTCCAGGCCTTTGCGCAGGCCTATGCGCGGATTGGCGGCTGAACGCGGCGCTCAGGCCGCAGTGCGGGCGCGGCGACGGGCGAGGGCGCCGACCAGGCCAAAGCCGAACAGCATCGACATCCAGGTCGCCGGTTCCGGCACCGGATCGAACACCTGGGCGATCAGGTTCAGCGTCAACGTGTAGTTGCGGCCGCCCGACACCCCCGGCGCATAATCGCGGAACAGGAAGGTGTAGATGCCGTTGGCAATGCCCAGATTGAGCGGGTTGAGCGTGACGGAATAATTGTTGGAACCGCCGCCCGCCAGGTTCAGGAAGGTCGAGATGTTCGAGGTGAACAGCGAATTGCCCGGCCCGTTGATCTGATAGAGTTCAAGCCCGGCGCTGTTGAGGTCGCCAATGTTGAACAGCTGGAAATTCTGCAGCACCGGGCCACCGCGCGAGGAGACCAGGCCGAAATCGATCGTCTTGCTGGTCTCGATCGTGCTGCCGTTGAACGACGGGCTGGCATGGTTGAGCAAGGTGGCGCTGGCCGTCACGGTCAGCGCATAATTGCGGATGCCGACCCCGCCGGGTGCATAGTCCGACGTGTTGATGGTGAAGGTGTCGCTGTGGCTGCCCACCGTCGCCGGGTTCAGGCCGATCGCGAAGTTCTGCCCGGTGTTGGCCGCGATGTTGCTGATCGGAGTCAGCGTCGTCGTCAGATTGGCATTGTTTGTGGAACGAGTGATCGAATTGACCGCCAGGCCCGCGGTATTGCCATCACCGATGTTGGACAGGGTGATCACTTGCGAGGTGGTGCCGCTGTCGATGAAGCGGGTGCCGAAGTTGACCGTGGCGGTGCGCACCGTCGAAGCGCTGTTGAACGACGGGTTGGCGAACTTCAGATAGTCATAGCTGACGCTGTAGACGTTGCTCGCCGTCGTGGTGCTGCCCAGCGACACACTGGTGTTGGCAAAACCGGTGGTCACGGCCGAGCCGTTGACGATCTGCGTGTTGGTCGCGTTGACCCGCGTCGAGAAGTTCACGGTTCCCGGGCCGCTGCCGGCCAGCGCCGCCAGGTTGGCGGTGGCCACCGTGGCAGTGCCGCTAAGCGTGCCCGACGTTGAATCGGTGTTGTTGCTGGACTGGTTGAGGCAGTCACCCGAATTGCACTTGGGCGCCGCGGCAAACGACGTCGTGGTGATGCTGGTGCCGGCGATGATGACCGACCCGGAGACGTTGGACGTCACGTCGACGGTGCGGCCCGAGCCGGAGGCCGGCACGGTGCCCGTGGCCGACACGCTCATCGTGTAGGGGATGCTGACGCTCATCCGGGCGCCAACCAGGATGCCGGTGCTGGTGTCGAAGCGGCTGATCGGGATCAGCGTCGGGCTGCTGAAGCTGGTGGTGCCGACAAAGGTCGAGGTGCCGGCGCCATTGCGGCTCTGGCTCTGCGTCGTGGTGATCTGCGCATGCGTGGTTGACTGGGTGGTGGTCAGCGCGGTCTGTGCCGTCGCTGCGACCGCTAGGCTGGCCCCCACCAGCGCTGCCGCCGTGATCTTCACTGCGTGTAACACAAATCCACCCTGGTTGACCCTGTCCGAAACGGACCTTTCCTGCTGCCAAGCAAGACCCGTGCCACTGATCCCTCAATCAGGGTAAATACTTGATAAAGAATAATAGTTAATAAAGAATTGACGTGGCGTTTGTAAGGCCAACCGACAGTGATTCAACCAAAACGGAGGTGACCAGCGCCCCAATCGCCTTCCCGAATCAGCCAGTTTCGGCCGCCGTCCCCGCGGCCCAGACTGCAGTGGCATCTTGGAAGGACCATGCCATGGATTTCGCACTGCCCGCCGATCTGAAGGCCTATCTGGCCGAGCTCGACGCCTTCATCGCGGCCGAGATCAAGCCGCTGGAGAACCGCGACGACAATATCCGCTTCTTCGATCACCGCCGCGAATGGGCGCGCACCGATTTCGAGAATGGCGGACTGCCGCGCCATGAATGGGAAGCGCTGCTGCGCGAGGCGACGATCCTGGCTGACAAGGCCGGCCACTGGCGCTTTTCGGCGCCGAAGAAATATGGCGGCAAGGATGGCAGCAATCTGTGGATGGCGGTGATCCGCGATCATTTCGCCGCCATGGGCCTGGGCCTGCACAATGATCTGCAGAACGAACACAGCATCGTTGGCAATTTTCCCTTCGTCGCCATGTTCGAAACCTTCGGCACCGAAGCGCAGCAGCAGGAGTTCATCCTGGGCGGCTTTGCCCGGCAGCGCATCACCGCCTTCGGCCTGACCGAGCCCCACCATGGATCAGACGCCACCCACATGGAAACCCGCGCCGTGCCGGAAACCCGCGACGGCGTTGATGGCTGGCTGATCAACGGCGAGAAGATGTGGACGACCGGCATGCATGTCGCCACCCACTGTGCCACCTTCTGCCGCACCAGCGGCAGTGACGGCGCGGCGCGGGGCATCAGCTGCTTCCTGGTGCCGACCAGCACGCCGGGCGTGAAGGTCGAGGAATATCTGTGGACCTTCAACATGCCCACCGATCACCCGCGGGTGAGCTTCACCAATGTCTGGGTGCCGGATTCGACCCGGCTGGGCCCGCCCGATGGCGGCCTCGCGCTCGCCCAGAGCTTCGTCCACCAGAACCGCATCCGCCAGGCCGCCTCAAGCCTGGGCGCGGCCACCTTTTGCGTGGAGGAAAGCGTGCGCTATGCAAGGACGCGCAAGCCGTTCGGCGAGGCGCTGTCGAAGAACCAGGCCATCCAGTTCCCGCTGGTCGAGCTGGCCACCCAGTGCGAGATGCTGCGCCTGCTGATCTACAAGACGGCGTGGGAGATGGACACACTGCCCCACGAGGCGATCGAGAGCCAACTCTCCGACAAGATCTCCATGTGCAATTACTGGGCCAACCGGCTGGTGTGCGAGGCCGCCGACCGGGCGATGCAGGTGCATGGCGGCATCGGCTACAGCCGGCACAAGCCGTTCGAGCATATCTTCCGCCACCATCGCCGCTATCGCATCACCGAAGGGTCTGAAGAGATCCAGATGCGCAAGGTGGCGGCCTATCTGTTCGGCTATCTGGGGCCCAGAAAGCAGTTGTTCGCCAATCTCTAGCCGCGAGCACCATGCACCCAACCCGCTCATGCCGAGCTTGTCGAGGCACGGGCCGACCGAGGCGCGTGCCTCGACAAGCTCGGCATGAGCGGTGCAATCCTGTTGCAATCGGCACTGAAGCTGGCAGGAAACGCCCATGAAACTGGGCGTCTGCTGGTACCCCGAACAATGGCCGGAACCGCTCTGGGCCAGCGATGTGCAGCGCATGGCGGCACTGGGCCTCACGTTCGTGCGCGTGGGCGAATTCGCGTGGAGCCGGATCGAGCCTGAACCCGGCCACTTCGACTGGGCCTGGCTCGACCGCGCGGTGGCTCTGGCCCACGCGGCGGGGCTGGAGGTGGTGATGGGCACCCCCACCGCCACGCCGCCGAAATGGCTGGTGGATGCCCATCCGGAGATCTTGGCCAAAGGCCGCGACGGGCAGGTGCGGGGCTTCGGTTCGCGCCGGCATTATTGCTTCTCGTCCGACGTCTATCTGGAGCAGGCCCGGCGCATCACGGCGCTGATGGCGCAGCGTTACGGCCAGCATCCGGCCGTGGTCGCGTGGCAGACGGACAATGAATATGGCTGCCACGACACGGTGGTGAGCACGTCGGATGCCGCCAAGGCCGGCTTTCGCCGCTGGCTTGCCGAACGCTATGGCAATGTGCAGGCCTTGAACACGGCGTGGGGGCTGGCCTTCTGGAGCCAGGAGTATCGCAACTTCGATGCGGTGGACGCCCCGTTCGGCACGGTCACCGAAAGCCATCCGGCGCATCGGCTCGATTGGCAGCGCTTTTCCTCGGCCATGGTGGAGCGGTTCAACGCGGCGCAGGTGGCGATCTTGCGCGCCGCCTCGCCGGGGCGGGACATCATCCACAATTTCATGGGGTTGTTTACGGAGTTTGATCATTTCGCTGTCGGCCGCCAGCTCGACGTGGCGGCATGGGACTCTTACCCGATTGGCTTCCTGGGGCAGGGGCCGTTCAGCCGCGACGAGAAGGCCCGTTACCTGCGCACCGGCCACCCGGATCTGACCGCCTTCCACCACAGCCTCTACCGCGCCTGCGGGCAGGGGCGCTGGTGGGTGATCGAACAGCAGCCGGGCCCGGTGAACTGGGCCGCCTGGAACCCGGCACCCGCGAAGGGCGCGGTCGAACTCTGGGGCTGGGAGGCGGTTGCCCACGGCGCCGAGCGCATGAGCTGGTTCCGCTGGCGGCAGGCACCGACGGGGCAGGAGGCGATGCACGCCGGGCTCAATCGACCGGACAATCAGCCCGCGGCGGCCTGGCCGGAGGTGGAGGCGCTCGCCGCCGGGTTGGCCCAGTTGGGCCCGCTGCCCGAACGCGGCCGCAGCGATGTCGCACTGGTCTTCGATTATGACAGCGTGTGGGCGGTGCAGAGCCAGCCTCAGGGCCGCGACCAGGACGCGCTGGCCACCGCCATGGCCTGGCATACGGCGGCGCGGCGGCTGGGGCTGAGCGTCGATATCGTGCCGCCGGATGCCGATCTGGCCGGCTATGCACTGGTGTTGTTGCCGGCCCAGATTGTTCTGGATCAGGCGCTTGCGCAGCGACTTTCAGACAGTGGTGCACGTGTTGTGGCCGGCCCGCGCACCGGTTCCAAGTCCCGCGATTTTGCCATTCCGTCCGGCCTGCCGCCCGATGGCCTGCGGGCGCTGATTGATGTGACGGTGGCGCGGGTGGAAAGCCTGCCACCCGGCATCGTGCTGCCCGCCGGCAATGCCGGGCAGGTGACCGGCTGGATGGAGGATGTCGAAGCCGGCGCAGACGTGGAGACACTTCTGATCCTGGACGATGGCCGGGGCTTGTGGTTTGCGCGCGGACGCGCCCATTATCTCGCCGGCCAGGTCGATGCCGGGCTGTTGCGCCGGATCATCGGGCAAGTGGCGGCCACGGCCGGGCTGGCGCCGAACGATCTCGGTCCGGATGTGCGTGTGGAGCGGCGTGGAAACCTCAATTTCCTGTTCAACTATGGCCCGCAACCTGTTGCACTCGAACAGCAACTGGTGATCGGCCGCAATCCGGTGCCGCCGGCGGGCGTCGCCATCTGGAAGGACGAAGCCCCATGACCACGCTTGCCGCCCGTGTCGGTGCCCTGGGCGAAACCGTCGCCCTGCCGGATCCCGGCCCGCTGTCCGACGGCCAGGCCCGCTTTGCCATCGAGCATTTCGCGCTGACTGCCAACAATGTGACCTATGCCGTGCATGGCGAGGATTTTGCCTATTGGCGCTTCTTCCCGGTGCCTGAGGGGAGCGAGGACCTGGGCATTGTCCCGGTCTGGGGTTTTGCCTGTGTCACCGAAAGCCGCGCCGACGACATCAGCAAGGGCCAGCGCTTCTTCGGCTATTGGCCGATGGCCAGCCAGGTGGTGCTCACGCCGGTGCAAGTGTCAGCCCATGGCTTCACCGATGGCGCCGCTCACCGTGCCGGGCTGCCGCCCTTCTACAACCGCTACAACCCGGCCAGCCCGGCCTGGGGGGACGAGGCGCTGCAGTGCCTGTTCCGGCCGCTCTATGCCACCAGCTTCCTGATCGATTGCCTGATGGCGACAAGGCCCGTCGATACGCTTGTGCTGTCATCGGCCTCATCCAAGACCGCGCTGGGCGTCGCGCAGGCCGCAAAAGGCCGGCAGAAGGTCGTGGGCCTCACCTCGCCCGCCAATCGCGATTTCTGCCTCAAAACAGGCTATTACGATCAGGTCTTGAGCTATGACGAAATTGCCCAGGTCGAGGGCGAGGCAATCGCCTTTGTCGATTTTTCCGGCCATGGCGGCGTGCGCAGCGATGTCCACACGCTGCTGGGCGCACGGCTGAAGGAAAGCCATATCGTCGGCGACACCCATTGGCAGACGCCCAACAGCAACGCGCTGCCGGGGCCGGTGCCGCAGCTGTTCTTCGCGCCCACCGTGGCGCAGGATCGGGTGGCGGAATGGGGCCCGGCGGGTTTCGAAGCGCGGCTGGGCGCGGCCTGGGGCCGCTTCGCGGCAACGCTGGGCTGGCTGCGGGTGGCGCGCGTGTCCGGCC
>NZ_WNJP01000111.1 GCF_009733735.1 Sandarakinorhabdus oryzae
CAGCGCGCCCTCCACCCCGCCCAGTTCGGCCAGGCGCGCGGCGGTGGCCGTGGCCGCCGCGCCATCGCCCGACAGCGCCTGGGCCAGGCACAGCGCCGCCACGGTGGGCGGATAGTGCGGCAGATGCTGCACGGCTTCGTTGAGCAACAGCAGCGCGTCGGCGATCTCACCCTTGCCGAGCAGGCACAGCGCCATGCCGGTGTAGTTATACGGCCGCACCGCCGAGCGCGGGTTGAGGCGCAGCGCCAGCTGGAAGCGCTCCAGCCCGCGATCGGCCCGACCATTGGCGACATCGACCCAGCCGCCCCAGAACAGCGTGGACGCGGCCGAGGGCTGCAGATCGAGCGCCCGCTCGATCAGGCGGTCGGCTGCGGCCATGTCGCCGCCCAGGCACAGCTGCACGCCGGCAGCATAGCCGAGCACGAACGGATCATCGCCGCCATTGCGCAGTGCCAGATCATAGAGGCGCAGCGCCTCGGTGCGGTGATGGGGGGTGTCATCGGTCCAGGCCGAAGCCGCGGTCATCGCGTGGCAGAAGGCCCCGAGCGCGGCCGCCCAGGCGTTGGCGGGCTCCATCGCCAGCAGTTGCGCGGTCAGTTCCAGCGCTTCCAGCACGCCGTCGCGCTGCCACTGCCGGAACAGGGCATTGGCGCGCCAGAACAGCTGATAGGCATCACCGGTTTCCAGCGGCAATGACAGCGCCCGTTGCCGTTCGCTGATCTCCACCCGCGAATCGATCATCGGCGCAATGGTGGCGGCGATCTGATCCTGCAGCCCGAACATGTCGGTGATCGGGCCTTCAAAGCTTTCGGCCCACAATTGCCGATTGGCCGGCCCGTCGATCAAGCGCAGGCTGACCCGCACGCGGGCGCCATCGCCGCGCACGCTGCCTTCCACCAGGTAACGCACGCCGAGCTGGCGAGACAGCGCCAGCCGGTTGCCGGCGAGCGGCGGCCCTTCGGCTGAACCGGCCGCCACCACGAACAGCGTGGAGCAGCGGGCCAGCGCGCCCGACACCTCTTCGGCAACGCCTTCGGCAACAAAGCCCAGATCGCGGCCGGGGGACAGATCGGCGATCGGCAGCACCGCGATCGACGGTTGCACCGGCATGGCTGGCGGCGCCCCACGCAACAGATCGGCAACGCTAGTCGGCCCGGTGGGCGCCACCGGCAGCGGCCGGCCACCCGATTCCAGCGCCTGGCGCTGATCGCGCAGCCAATCCTCGAATCCGTCCTCGCCGGGCAGATCAATGCCCTCCAGAAACTCGCCGGGTCCGCCGCCGTTCAGCGCATCGACCTCCAGCCGCGCCAGATCGAGCCAGGCGCGCTGATAATCGGCCTCCAGCAGCGGTGGCTGGCCGGGCCGGTTGAGCGTGAGGCGCAGATTGGCCAGTTCGCGGCGCAGGCTGGCCTGGGCCTGGGCGGCCGGGCGGCTGCCCCACAGCCGGTCCTGCAGCCAACCCCGCGTGCGCTCGCCATCGGGCGCCATTGCCAGCATGGCGAGCAGGGCGCGGCCCTTGCGGCTGCTGATCTCGATGCGCGCGCCGTCAGGGCCGGTCAGGCGGAACGGCCCGACCAGGCGCAGACGATGGCTGCTCCCCTTTGAAAATGGCATCAGACGCACCCCAGTGGTCGTTGTGCTAACTTCAAGGCAGGTCGCGGGCAAGCAAGGATTTTTTGCCCGCCTTTCACGCATGCTTCACGCTGTGTGGCCTATCCTGCCCCCGCAATCGACAACAGCGACGTTCCGGGGGGCCGGCAGATGATGGCGCAGCGAGGCAACAAGCGACCGTGGATGGCAGTGGCGCTGGCGCTGGCGCTGCAAGGCTGCGCCACGCGCGGGCCGATCAGCCTGTCGTGCCCAATCTTCGACAAGACCGTTTTTGCCCTGCCGCCGTCGCAGCTTGAACAGGATATCCAGTCCGACGCTGGCGGCAATGTCAGCTTCGTGGCGGCGCCGGCCATGGAAAGCCTGTCCGGCCTGGCGGCACCGGCACCGCCGGTCGCGCGGCGCGGGCCCGATCCGCTGCGCGATGCGTTCCAGCGCGCCAAGCCCGACAAGCGCCTCGAAAATGCCGACCCCACCCGCAGCGTCGAAGGCCCGCCGCGTCCCGTCACCGCGCTGCTGCTGTCGGGCGGCGGCCAATGGGGTGCGTTTGGCGCCGGCTTCCTGGGCAGCCTTCAGGCCTCAGGCAACGCGATCGCGCCCGATATTGTCACCGGCGTCTCCACCGGCGGCCTGCAGAGCCTGTTCGTCACGGTCGGTACGCCGGAGGCCTATGCCCGGCTGGTGCGCGAATATTCGCCGGCCCGCCAGGCCGATCTGGTCAGCGCCAATTCCACGCTGCTCACCGCCATCACCGGCTCAATGGCCGGGATCAAGCCGCTGCGCCAGGCCATCGAACGCGCCCTGTGCAGTGAGGGCGACCCGGCCAAGGGCTGCCCGATGATCGCCGATCTGGCCAACAGCAAGCGCGAGGCGCTGATCGGCTTCGTGGAGGCCAGAAGCGGCCAGTTCGTGGTTGCCGATGTGAAGGCGATGGCCAACACCAGCGGGGCGGCCTACGCCGGCATCAGCGACCGCAACCGCGTGGCGCGCGACTGCCTGACCGGCGCCGCGCTGGCGTCGGCCGGAATGCCGTTGTTCTTCCAGCCGGTGCGCATCAACGGCCGTGTCTATTATGATGGCGGCGTGCGCCAATCGGTGTTCCTGGCCAAGGTTGCCGAAGCCGCCGCGGCCAGCATGACCGACGACAGTGGCAACACCGTGCGGCCGCCGCCAACGCTCTACGTGATCCGCAACGGCCCGACCCAGTTGCTCGGCCCCGACGGCAAGCCGGGGGACAATGACAAGGTGGACAGCAAGTTCGACGCGCTCACCGCCGCGCTCCGGGCCCAGTCAATCATCGTCAACCAGGTCGAGATCGGCTCGATCGCGGCGCTGCGCCTGTTTCACCCGACCGGCGAGATCAATCTGGCCACCGCCGACGGTTACCAGAACCATGTCTGGACCGATGCCAGCGGCGCCAGCCGCGCCTGCGACAAGGGGCAGGAGCGGTTCTTCAACCCCGATTTCATGGCCTGCCTGCGCTCCCTGGGCCGCACCAAGGCACAGCGGCGCCCCTCGCCATGGATCACCCTGACGCCACTGTCGGGCCTGAACGCACCGCATCCGTGAAGCGGCGTCGGCTGGGGTCATGGGGTGGAGGAAAGTGGTGCGTTTGCGGGCACCGAAAAGTCATCTTAGTGCGTTGTAATTACACATCTATGCAGATGACGATTTTTCATAGGCCCCCAAATCGGCCCCCATCTCTCCTCGATGGTAGAAACGATTGTCGTATCTTTGCCTCAGTTTGGGTCGTCTGCCGCAAGCAGTATGCGCCAGATCAGTGCGCCAATCATCGCGCCGGCAAGAGGTGCAAGCCAGAACAGCCACAACTGACCCATGGCAGGCGTTTCGGCGAAAAGCGCCACACCAGTGGACCGCGCCGGATTCACCGACGTGTTGGTGACCGGGATCGACACAAGGTGGATCAGCGTGAGGGCCAGGCCAATGGCGATCGGGGCAAAGCCCTGCGGCGCGCGCTGTGAGGTCGATCCCAGGATGACGAGCAGGAAACCTGCGGTCAGGATCACTTCGACCAGGAGCGCGGCCGGCATCGCATAGCCACCGGGCGACAGGTCGCCAAAGCCGTTGCTGGCAAAGCCGCCGGGACTCCAGCCGGCCTTGCCCGACGCGATGGCGAACAGCGCGGCCGCGGCCAGGGCCGCGCCGGCGATCTGCGCCAGCCAATAGAACGGCAGTTCCCGCCACGAAAAGCGCCCAGCCACTGCCAGCCCCAGCGAGACGGCCGGGTTGAAATGCCCACCCGAGATGTGGCCGACAGCATAGGCCATGGTCATCACGGTCAGGCCGAAAGCCAGCGAGACGCCGGCAAAACCGATCCCGAGATCGGGATAGCCGGCGGCCAGCACGGCCGAGCCGCAGCCGCCGAACACCAGCCAGAAGGTGCCGATCGCTTCGGCCATCAATTTGCGCAGCATAGGCAATCCTGTTGCTTGGGGTGAAACGGCCAGCAGGCGTTCAGGCCGTCATGATCACGAAATCCTCGGCAGAGCGGCGATCGGGATGCAGCGGCAGATCGGTGGTGACCATCAACATGCCGGGGTGCAGGCGATCATGCACGGCGGCTGCAAAGGCCGGATCGGCGCCCACGCGGCGCAGGATGCTGCCCTGGGGCACTTCCACCGACACACCGTGGCTTTCTGCATAGCCAATCCCGTGCCAGCGCAGGGCCGCGCCGCCGTCGTGCGCTTCGATCAGCGACAAGACATGTTCGCCCAGGGTTGAACCTGCCGCGATGCGGGTTGGGGACGTGGCGACCGTGCGGCCATTTTCCAGCAGGGCCGCCTCGCCGCTGGCCGTGCTGACCAAGACGGTGATGGCCGGTTCGTTAACCGGCAGCCCGCGGCCCTTCAGCTTGGCAACAGCGGCATCGAAGCCGCTGGTGGCATCGCCGGTGAGCAGCAGCCCGGGGTGCACGATATCCACTGGATCGGCATGGCTGCCGGCCAGGATGACGGGTGTGCCGACATGGGTGATGGCGAAGACCTTCTCCGAAAAGGCCATCGGCAGCCGCACACAGCCATGGCTGGCCGGATAGCCGGGCAGCTTGCCGGCGTGCAGTGCGATGCCGTCCCAGGTCAGCCGGTTCATGTTTGGCATCGGCGCGTTGTTGTAGGTGCTGGATTTGTGATCCTTGTCCTTCTGCAGGATGGTGAACACCCCCGTGGGCGTCTCATGACCCGGCTTGCCGGTGGAGCAGGTGGAGACACCAATGCGGATCCCGCCGCGATAGACATGCGCGCGCTGATCCGGAATCGACACGATGATCGCCACCGGCCCGGCTGGGGATCGTTCCGGGTGCCACGTAAATTCGCCCGGCTTGAGCGTGCGGATGTCGCGCAAGGTCTGTGCCACTGCCGTGGGCGCAAGCAGGCCCGCAGCAAGCACGGCACGACGTGTGGTTCGGTACGTCACTTGAAATTGTTCCCCGATTACTGGGCGCCTCACCGGCGCTTCATTCAGTGCGCTGCCAGGGCAGCGGCACGATGTTCCCACGCCGCACGGCCATGACGAGAAGGACGATGCCGGTTGCCGTGCACAGGCCAAACGCCGTCAGCGAGGCTTCGATGCCGAACTGGCCGCCAGTCAGCAGGTCGGGTCCCTGAATTGTCGGACGGATCAAGCCGGGTGCGGGGGCATTGCCTGATACGATCCCGGAGAAGACGGCGGACTGGGTGTAGTTCCACGCCATGTGGAAACCAAAGCTCATCCATAGCCGGCGGGTGACCATATAGGCTGCGGCCAGCAGGATTCCCGCTTCGACTGTGATGAAGATGGCCCCGATGAGGGTGGCCTCCGGGTTGATCAGGTGCAGGAAGCCGAACACGAAGGAGGAGACGATCAGGGAAACCCAGCTGCCCAGCCATTCCTCCACGATGCGGAACAGCACGGCACGAAACACCAGTTCCTCGAGGAAGCCGCTGCTCAGCGCCCCGGCGATTTCGGGCACCATGTAAGAAATCGGGTTGAATCCGTCGATGCGATACATGCCCAGCACCATCAAGATGCCCACACAGCCGGCATAGAGGGCGCTTCCAATCAGCAGCCCGATGCCAAGTTCCTTCACCACGGGCGCCAGCGCCAGTTCGCTGACCGGCCGGCGCTCGACGAAGCGCACGAAGCCCACATAGATGGCAAAGGACAGGATGATCATGCCGATCACCGCGGCAAGGCGCACGACAGGCTGGGCGGCAAACTGTCCCTGAAAGCCACTGGACGTCCCCATCATGAAGAACAGCGGCCCGCCAATCAGCAGCAAGCGGGCCAGGGGATGCTGGACGATGCGCAACCACCCGGGCGGCTGCGTCGCGGGGAGCGTGTTCATGTCAGCCAAAAAAACTCAAGTCCTCAAGCCAGAAGGATTTTCACCAGATCTTCACCCGCTTCTCGGGTGCAAGATACAGCTTGTCGCCCGGCTTGACGTTGAACGCCCGGTACCAGGCATCGACATTGCGGACGATGCCATTGACCCGAAATTCGCCGGGGCTGTGCGGATCGGACAGGGTGCGCCGCCGCGTCTCGCCTTCACTGGTGATGTTGCGCCACAATTGCGCCCAAGCCAGGAAGAAGCGCTGATCGCCGGTGAAGCCATCGATCACCGGCGCCTTGCCGCCCTGCTTTTCGCGCACATAGGTCTGATAGGCGGCATAGGCGACCGACAGCCCGCCCAGATCGCCGATATTCTCGCCGAGATTCTGGCGCCCGTTGATCTTCAGGCCAGGCAGCGCATCGTAGCCGTCGAACTGGCCGACAAGTCCCGCCGTGCGCTTTTCGAACTCGGCGCGGCTGGCTGGCGTCCACCAGTCACGCAGTTTGCCGTCGCCATCGGAGCGACTGCCCTGATCGTCGAAGCCGTGGCCGAATTCATGGCCGATGACGGCGGCGATGGAGCCGAAATTGACCGCGGCATCGGCCTTGGGATCGAAGAACGGCGGCTGCAGCACACCGGCCGGGAAGGTGATCGAATTGAGGGCGGGACTGTAACCCGCGTTGATCTCCTGCGGCGAATAGGGAAACTCCCAGTCGCGGGTGCCTTCGGCCAGCTTCTTCAGGCTGTCCGCCTGTTTCCATGCAAGCAATCGGTTCTGGTTGCCAACCAGATCATCGGCCGAGATACGCACCCCCGACCTGTCGTGCCAGCGTTCCGGAAAGCCGATATGGCTGGTCACCTTCTCCAGCTTGGCCAGGGCTTCGCCGCGGGTGGCGGCATCCATCCATTCAAGCTTGCTGATGCGATCCCGGAAGGTGGCGCGCAGATAGCCGACCATCTCGTTGACCTTGGCGCGATCCGAAGCACCGAAATACTGGTCGACATAGATGCGGCCGATCTCCTCGCCCAGCACGGCGTTGACGGCCGCAACGCTTTCCAGATCGCGCGGGCGCCGCTGCGCGGCGTCAGACAGCCGCTTGTTGTGAAACTCCCAGTACGCTTGCACCCATGGTTCGGACAGCGACTCTGACCAGCCATCCAGCGTCTTGAACAGCAGGAAGGATTGAAGATCGGCCACCGACGTTTCGGCGAACAGCTTCGCCAGGTCGCGCACGGCGGTATCGGTCGTCACCTTGATGCGCGGCTGCCCGTCAAGCTTGAGTTCGGCCATGAACGCCGCCCACGGGAAGCCCGGCGCAAACGCGTCCAGCTCGGCTGGTGACATGACATGGTTCATGCGCACCACGTCGCGGCGTTCGGCCAGCGACCATTGCCGCTTGGCGATCTCGGTCTCCAGCGCCAGCACCCGGGCCGCGCGGGCATCGGCATCGGCAATGCCGGCGCGGCGGAAGCTGGCGGCGATGTAGTCCTGCAGCGCCTTGCGGTGGCCGATATAGGGTTCGGCATCGGCGAGATAATAATCGCGCGACGGCATGGTGAGGCCGCCCACCCCCACGCCGGCGATCTGGCGGCGGGGATTGTCGGCATCGCCCAGCACGCCGCCGGCGATGAATCCATCCATCCACGGCCAGGCCATCACCCGGGCCAGCTCGGCGCGATCCTTGAGGCCGGCAATGATCGACAATGTGCTGGCAATCGGCGTGATGCCCAACGCGTTGCGGCGATCCATGTTGGCGTGGGAGCGGTGGAAATCGCCGATCATCTGCTCCGGACTGCCCGGCGCATCCGTGCTCTGCCGGGATTGTTCGATGATGCCAGCCACCCGCTGTTCGGTGGACAGGTAGACCTCCACGAAGGCATCGATGTAGGGCACACCGGGCGGCGGCGTGGCGGTCTTCAGCCAAGCCTCGTTGACATAGCGATAGAAGTCATCGCCCGGCCGCACGGCCTTTGACAGGCCAGCAGTATCAACGCCCCACTGCCCGATGGCGGCCTTGGCCGCTGGCGGGGGCGCTGCTGCCGCCGGCCCGCCAGGCAACAGCAGCGCCACCAGCGCGGTGGACAGGGCAAGATGCTTCCAGTGCGTCATTGTCTGTCTCCCACCGCGCCGCCGCATCAGCCCCCGACCACGAAGGCATCAACGATTTCGTACACCTCATACCGGCCGATGCGGATGATGCTGACGTCGCCGCGCCGCGTCACCTGCATCGGGGCGTTGCCCGCATCGCTGCTGCTGGCCCGGCCATTCTTGAAATAGATGTGGCGCTGGCCACCATCGGCGGTGGCGATCTCCACGGTTGCTTCGCCCATCGCCATGCGCATCACGCCGGCCTTGCAGCGGGTCTTTGCCATGCCGGCCGCGGTGACGCAGGGGATTTCGGCGGTGGCGTTGTAGTTGGTGCCGGGCACCAGCGCGTCCTGGCTGGGCCGGAACCCGCCGCCCCCGCCGCCACGGCCGGTCACGCCGATGGTGATGCTGTAGGCCGCCACCTCGTTGCGGCGCGCGGCACTGCGCATCAGATAGACCTGCACCACATGCGGGCCCGACACCGTGACCGGGCCGGAAAAGCGGTTGCCCGACGTGGAGCCGACGAACATCGCCTCGCCGCTGCTGCCCGGTGCCAGGATGTTGAAATAGGCCGAGGCATTGGTGGGCTTAAAATTGACGGTGAGCGTCTGCCCGGCGCGAGCGTTGACGACATAGCGTTGTTCGGCACTGCCCTTGATGCGACCGTTGAGCGTGGCGCTGCTCTGGCCACGCGCGAACGTCACATTGGTCTGCTGTTGCGCAAGGACTGGCTGCGCCGAAATAATGGCTGCAAACAGCGCCGCAGAAATAGTCGCGTTCTTCATATTTTTCTCCATCTCATTCATTAATTGATTTGGTGAATCATCTTTTGATTGTTATTTGATTTGGAATGCGAGACAGTCTGCGTCATGAAGATCTCTCCCCGCTTCCCTTGTTCCTTCCTGTTGGCTGCGCTTTGCGCTGGCACCGCCCTGGCGCAGCCGGCGGCCGTGCCACCGCCGCTGGAACAGCGCGGCACCGATTGCGCGCGGCCGCAATATGCCTCCGACACCCTGGTCTGCGGCGACCCCGCCCTGCGCGCCCTGAATGCCGAGGTGAGCGGGCTCGACGCGGCGCTGCTGCAATGGCCAAACGATGCCCGGTGGGAAGCGCAGGCGGCCTGGATTCGGCGGCGCAGCCTGTGCGCCTTCCAGCCCGATCACCGTGCCTGCCTGGCCGCCGCCTATGCCGATCGCCGCGCCGTGCTGCGGGCTGCTGCCGCCCCGG
>NZ_WNJP01000112.1 GCF_009733735.1 Sandarakinorhabdus oryzae
CGCCGCCAAGGCGGCCGGCCGTCGCCCGCATCGGCCAGGTCGCCTTGCGCGGCACGCCCGGCCCGCGCCCTGTTGTCATCGTGCCCTCGCTGATCAACCCGCCCGACGTGCTCGATCTGCCCGGCCGCAGCCTGATGGCGCACCTGGAAGGCCAGGGCCTCAACCCGCTGATCATCGATTGGGGCGAGTCGCCGGAACCACTGGGCCTGATGGCGCTGGCGCGCGAGCGACTGCAGCCGCTGGTCGAACAACTTGGGCAGACGCCGGCGCTCGTCGGCTATTGCCTGGGCGGCACGCTGGCCTTGGCGCTGGCCACGCAAACGCCTGTCTCCCGCCTCGCCCTGATCGCCACGCCCTGGCATTTCGCCGGCTATGGTGACAGCCAACGCGCCGGGCTGGCCAGTTGGTGGGCCAGCGCGGCACCCTTGGCCGAGGCCATGGGGCAATTGCCGATCGACCTGCTGCAGCCGGCCTTCTGGTCACTCGATCCGGCCGGGCTGGTGGCCAAATATGTGCGCCTCGCCCAGGCCAGCGGCGACGAACTGGCGGATTTCGTGCGCCTGGAGGATTGGGCCAACGGCGGCGCGCCGATCAGCCTGCTCGCCGCACGCGACCTGGCCGCGCTGTATGCGACGGGCAACTGGGCCGGCGTCGACCCGGCCGCCATCACCGCCCCCATCCTCGACATCATCGCCGGCGCCGATCGCATCGTGCCGCCCGGTGCCGCCCTCTCCACGCTCGGCATCGGCACACCGCTGCGGCTGGAGGCCGGCCATGTCGGCATGGTCGTCGGCCGCCGCGCCCCGCAGTTGCTGTGGCAACAGCTGGTGGACTGGCTTACGGCGCCGTCGCCGGAGACATTGCCGATGCCGGCGCCGGGGTGTTGAGCAGCGGCAGCAGCAGCGCGTTGAGCTGCTCGATGGTGAAGGCGCCGGCCTTGGCGTAACGCAGCACGCCGCCGCGATCGATGACATAGTTGGTCGGCACCCCGCCAAGATCGGCATAATTGCCGCGAAAACTGTTGGAGATCGGCAGGCCAATCGGATCGGTGACCTTCTTCAGCTTGGCCAGCGGCAGCCCCATTTCCTGGGTAACGGCGATGATCATCAGGCCGTTGGGGCCGTTCACCTTCATCCACGTGCCCAACAACGGCATTTCTTCCCGGCACGGCGCACACCAGGTTGCCCAGAAATTGATGATCACCACCTTGCCGGCCAGATCGGCCGAACTGATCTTGGTGCCATCCAGCAATTTTGCCGAGAAGGGCGGCGCCGGTTGGCCGACCTTGGGCGGTTTTGCCAGCACTGGACTGGCAAGCATCAAGAACAGGGCAAGTAATAGGCGCGCGAGCATTTGCAGAGACTACGCAATGACGCTTACCGCCGCAAGCCCGATGGTGCAGCGCGGCAAACACGCCTAGTCTGCGGCAAACGACTCAGCGCCAAGGGACCAGAAGCATGAGCAGCACCGTCATCACCGCCGCCCGCCGCACCGCCGTCGGCAGCTTCATGGGCAGCTTTGCCGCCACCCCGGCGCACCTGCTCGGCAAGGCCGCGATCGAGGCGGCGCTGGGTGATGCCGGTGTCGCGCCAGGCGAGGTGAACGAGGTCATCCTGGGCCAGGTGCTCACCGCGGCGCAGGGCCAGAACCCGGCCCGCCAGGCGGCGCTGGCCGCCGGCATCGCGCTGGAGGCCCCGGCCTATGGGGTCAATCAGGTGTGCGGTTCCGGCCTGCGTGCCGTCGCCATGGCCGCCCAGGCGATTGCCAATGGCGATGCCGGCATCGTCGTCGCGGGCGGGCAGGAATCGATGAGCCTTTCTCCGCATGCACAGGCGCTGCGCGCGGGCCAGAAGATGGGCCACATGGAACTGGTCGATACGATGATCAAGGATGGCCTGTGGGATGCCTTCAACGGCTATCACATGGGCATCACGGCCGAGAACGTCGCCGAAATGTACCAGATCAGCCGCAGCGCCCAGGATGAATTTGCCGTTGCCAGCCAGAACAAGGCCAGCGCCGCCCGCGCCGAAGGCCGCTTCAAGGCGGAAATCGCGCCGGTGACCATCAAGGGCCGCAAGGGCGATACCGTGGTCGATACCGATGAATATATCCGCGATGGCGTGACGCTGGACAGCGTGTCGGGCCTGAAGGGCGCCTTCAAGAAGGATGGCAGCGTCACCGCCGCCAACGCCTCGGGTCTCAACGACGGCGCTGCCGTGCTGGTGCTGATGAGCGAAGCCGAAGCCGCCCGCCGCGGGGCGCCGGTGCTGGCCCGCATCGCCGGCTTTGCCAGCGTTGGCGTCGATCCCGCCATCATGGGCATCGGCCCGGTGCCGGCCAGCCGCAAGGCGCTGGAAAAGGCCGGCTGGAGCGTGGCCGATCTCGACCTCATCGAAGCGAATGAAGCGTTTGCCGCGCAGGCGCTGGCCGTGGGCCAGGAACTCGGGCTGGACCCGGCCAGGCTGAACGTCAACGGTGGGGCCATCGCCATCGGCCACCCGATCGGCGCGTCCGGCGCCCGCGTGCTGGTAACACTGCTGCACGAAATGGGCCGGCGCGACGCGAAGAAGGGTCTGGCAACGCTGTGCATCGGAGGAGGGATGGGCATCGCCCTCGCCGTCGAACGCTGACGCCAATGCTGATCCGCGAAGCCACCCCAATCGAGCGGCTGTTTGCCGGTAACCGTCATGGCCGGCTGCTGGTTCTGGGCCGGCCGCCGGAAAAGGTGCCGCTGGCGCTGGAGGGCTGGGAGCGGCTGGCCTGTGTCGCCACCAGCGATGAGGAGTTGCGCCCCGGCACCGTTCGCGCTGATCCGCATCACCTGCCCTTCCACGAAGCCCTGTTCGACAAGGCTTTGCTCTCTGCGCCGCTGATCCAGCCGCGGTTGATGCTGCGCGAGTTGTGGCGGGTGCTGTCGCCGGCCGGGCTGGCCGTGCTGATCGTGCGCGCCCGCCGCCCCTGGCACCTGAAGGACATCGGCTGGCTGCGCGAACCGCTGCAACTGCGCCTCGATGAAGCCATGTTCGAAGTGCTGGACTGGCGGGTGGAGACGCTGCCCGAGCGCCATCATGTCGTGCTGGTCGCCAAGACCGACTGGCAAAAACCGGTGTTGGTCGGCGCGGCCGATCCGGCGATGGTGCCCAGACTCATTAACTGAGGGGTGCGATATGGACGCCGCGCAATTGGCCGCCGTGGTGAAGATGGTGCCGTTTTCCGGCCACCTCGGCTTCGAGATCAAGGAGATGGGGCCGGAACGGGTGGTGGTCCACGCCCTGATCAAACCCGAGTATTGCACCACGGGCGGCACCGCCCACGGCGGCTTCCTGATGGCGCTGGCCGATTTCGCCGGCGCCTGCGGCGCCTTCCAGGTGCTGCCCGAAGGCGCGCAGAGCACGACCACGATCGAATCGAAGACCAACATGATGGGCGCGATTCCGGTGGGCAGCACGCTGGTCGCGACCGCGACGCCGCTGCATGTCGGCCGGCGGACGAGCGTGTGGGTAACGCGGGTGGAAAGCGAGACTGGCAAGCTGGCGAGCGTGACGACGCAGACGCAGATGGCGCTGTGACGCCGCGGTCAACAGTGCAGCGCACTGTTGACCGACTCGCGGCCAGCCGGCCGGGCTGCGGGTTCCCACCGAAGTATTACTTCGATGGGGCCCGCTGGCTGGCGGCCGAAAGCCGCCAGAACAGCTTCGACGGCGTGGCTTTGCCACGACGGGGCCGTGTAGACGCCCTCAGAGCGCCAATTCCACCGTCACCACGTCGCCCTCGCCCACGCCTTCCTTCTTGCGCACCGCGGCCTTCACCGGCAGCAGGTAACCGCCGACGTCCTTCGACGGGAACACCGACGTCTCCCACGACGTCGCGCCCAGCTTCACCTTCACATAGACCGATCCCCACGCCGCCGTCCGCCCCGGTGCCGCCGCGCGGATGCCATCGGCCACATCGCCGGTGATGGTGAGGAAATGCCACGACATCGGGTTGGGCTTGCCGTCGGCCGCCTTGCCCTTCCAGATCCACAGCGGCCCGGTGAACTGCCATTCGCGCGCAGAAACAAGCTCGTGCCCCAGTTCCTCGCGCAGAAAGCGGATCAGTTCGGGATCGAGACCGGCCATGTCGTCCATGGCGCAACGATAGCCTAACGGCGCAGGACGAAAACCCCCGTATCGGCGAGCAGATTGGGCCACAGCGCCACCTGCCGGCCCGAAGACAGGCCAGCGCGGCGCTCCACCGTCAGGCCCATCTCGACCGCCAGCGCCTCGAAATCCGCAATGGTGCAGAAATGGATGTTGGGCGTTTCATGCCAGCTCACCGGCAGGCTGCGGGTGACCGGCATGCGGCCGCCCAGCGACAGGCTCAGCCGCACCCGCCAATGGCCGAAATTGGGAAAGGAGACGACGGCGCTGCGCCCGATGCGCACCAGTTGCGCCAGCACGGCGGCCGGCCGGTGCATGGCCTGGAGGGTATTCGACAAGATCACCACGTCGAACGCGGCATCGGGATAATCCGCCAGATCGGTGTCGGCATCGCCCTGCACCACCGCCAGCCCGCGTCCGACGGCGGCGGCCACATCGTCGGGATCAAGCTCGATGCCGCGGCCTTCGACGCCCTTGGTGTCACGCAGCCAGGCCAGCAACTGTCCATCGCCGCAGCCGATATCGAGCACGCGCGCGCCTTCCGGCACGGCATCGGCGACAGCTGCCAGATCAGGGCGCAGCGGAACCGGAGTCATGCGGTGAGGAAGCCCCTGATCACCCGGTTCATTTCCGGCGCATCCAGCAGGAAGGCATCATGGCCGAACGGGCTTTCCAGCTCGACGAAGCTCACCGGCGCGCCGGCGGCGTTGAGCGCGCGCACGATGCGGCGGCTTTCGGCGGTGGGATAGAGCCAGTCCGAGGTGAAGGAAACGAGGCAGAAGCGGCTCTGCACCCCGGCAAAGGCCCGCGCCAGACTGCCGCCATGCGGTTCGGCCAGGTCGAAATAATCCATCGCCCGGGTGATGTAGAGATAGGAGTTGGCGTCAAAGCGCTCGACGAAACTCAGGCCCTGATAGCGCAGATAGGATTCGACCTGGAAATCCGCGTCAAAGCCAAAGCTCACGGCGTCACGGTCCTGCAGGCGGCGGCCGAACTTCTCGGTCAGCCCTTCCTCCGACAGATAGGTGATGTGCGCCGCCATGCGCGCCACGGCGAGGCCCGCCGCCGGCGGCCTGTCGGCGGCATAGGCACCGCCGGCCCACATCGGATCGGCCATGATCGCCTGACGGCCAACCTCGTGAAAGGCGATGTTCTGCGCGCTGTGGCGGGCCGCGGTGGCAATCGCCACCACCTTCTTCACCCGCGCCGGGTGCTTCACCGCCCAGGTCAGCGCCTGCATGCCACCCATCGAGCCGCCGATGACGGCGGCCAGCGTGCCGACGCCGAGGTGATCAAGCAGCCGCGCCTGCGCCTCCACCATGTCGGCGATGGTGATCACCGGGAAATCCATCGCATAAGGCTGGCCAGTGCGCGGATCGGTACTGGTCGGGCCGGTGCTGCCCATGCAGCCGCCCAGCACGTTGGCGCAGATCACGAACCAGTGTTCGGGATCGACCGGCTGGCCCGGCCCCACCAGCCGTGTCCACCAGCCCGGCTTGCCGGTGCGCGGGTGGGCGCTGGCCACATATTGATCGAGCGTGAGCGCGTGGCAGATCAGGATGGCGTTGCTGCCAGCGGCGTTGAGTGTGCCATAGGTTTCATAGGCGATGGTCAGTTCCGGCAGCACGCCGCCGCCCGCCAGCGGGAAGTCTCCCGGCAGGGTCACGCGGCGATCAAGGCCAAAGCGTTCATCCATCAGGGGAACGCCCAATAATGGTGCGGGGGTGACTGTGCCAGCGATATTCGCTAACGGCCCTCCCATGACCAGCACCGCACCCCAGATGAAGCCCTGGATCGAAGCCATGCACGCCTATGTGCCGGGCAAATCGAGCGCGGGCGCTCCCGTGGTGGCGAAGCTCTCCTCCAACGAGAATCCGTGGGGACCGTCTCCCATGGCGGTGGCAGCGATGCAGGCGGTGATCGCCGAGGGCCATCGCTATCCCGATCCGGGCTCGACCGCGCTGCGCGAGGCGCTGGGCGCCAAATATGGCGTGAACCCGGCCCACATCATCTGCGGCACCGGCAGCGATGAGATCCTGCACATGATCGCCTCCAGCTTTGCCGGCCCGGGCGACGAGATCATCCACGTCCGCCACGGTTTCGCCGTCTATGAAGGCGCCACCCGCCGCGTCGGCGCGACGCCGGTGGTGGTGCCCGACGTGGACTATACCGGCGATATCGATGCCATACTGGCCGCCATCACGCCGGCCACCCGCGTCATCTATGTCGCCAATCCCAACAACCCGACCGGCACGCTGCTGCCCGCCGCCGAGATCCGCCGCCTGATCGCGGGCGTGCCGGCCAATGTCGTGCTGGTGCTCGACTGCGCCTATGCCGAGTTCGTCGAGGGCGAGTATGAAGACGGCCTTGCGCTGGCGCAGACGCTGGCCAACCTCGTCGTCACCCGCACCTTCTCCAAGATCCACGGCCTCGCTGCGCAGCGCATCGGCTGGGCAGTGGCGTCGCTGCCGATCATCGCTGCGCTCGATCGGGTGCGTGGGCCGTTCAATGTGACGACCACCGGCCAGGCCGCTGCGGTCGCTTCGCTGGCCGACGATGCCCACCTCGCCATGGTGCGGCGCGAGACCATCCGCCTGCGCCAATGGCTTGCCGGTGAGATCGCGTCGCTGGGCAATGCCGGGCTGCGCGCCATCCCGTCCGCGGCCAATTTCATCCTGGTCGAATTTCCCGAAGAAGGCCCGGTGACGGCCGCGGGTGCCAACGCCTGGCTGCTCGATCACGGCATCATCTGCCGCTATCTCGCCGTGCAGAACATGCCGCGCACGCTGCGCATCTCGATCGGCACCGAGCCGGAAACCCGCACGGTCGCGGCGGCCCTGCGCGATTATGTCGAAGGCGCCGCCTGATGCTGCCGTTCGCGCGCGTCGCCATCATCGGCATGGGCCTGATCGGCTCGTCGCTGGCGCGCGCCGTGCGCGAAGCCATGCCGACGGTGAAGCTGACGGTGAGCGATGCCAGCCCCGCCGTGCGCGAACGCGTCGCCGAACTGGGCATCGCCGATGACGTCGCCGATGGCGCCGGCGCGGCCGTGGTCGATGCCGATCTCGTCATCCTCGCCGTGCCGGTGGGCGCCATGGCCGACGTGGCGGCCGAAATCGCGCCGGAACTGGCGCCCGACACGGTGGTGTCCGACGTCGGTTCGGTGAAGGAAAGCGTCGCCCGCGTACTCGGTGCGGCGCTGCCCGGCGTGCACGTGATCCCCGCGCATCCCGTGGCCGGTACCGAGAAATCCGGGCCGGATGCCGGCTTTGCCCATCTGTTCAAGGGCCGCTGGTGCATCATCACCCCGCCGCCGCGCGCCGATGCGACGATGGTGGAGCGGCTCTCGGAATTCTGGCGCCGGCTGGGCAGCAAGGTCGATCTGATGGACGCGCCCCACCATGATCGCGTGCTTGCCGTCACCAGCCACCTGCCCCACCTCATCGCCTATTCGATCGTCGGCACCGCCAGCGACCTGGAAGAGGTGACCAAATCGGAGGTGATCAAATATTCCGCCGGCGGTTTCCGCGATTTCACCCGCATCGCCGCGTCCGATCCCGTCATGTGGCGCGACGTCTTCCTCAACAACCGTGAGGCCGTGCTCGAACTGCTGGGCCGCTTCACCGAAGACCTGGTTGCCCTGCAGCGCGCCATCCGCTGGGGCGACGGCGACACGCTGGAAAGCCTGTTCACCCGCACCCGCGCCATCCGCCGCTCGATCATCGACGAAGGCCAGGACACCGAGAAGGCCGACTTCGGTCGCGGCAACGGGAATTGAGCCGGGCCGGCTGATTTCGTCTTTGCATAAGCGGCAATCGCCGTGCGATATTGCATCCAGGATATTGGGGTCGCGTAACTGGGCGGCAGGTCGGGAACGGCCGCTGCACCGCTGAAACCTGTTCGGGGGATGAAATGACCAAGCGTTTGATTCAGACCGTGGCCGCGATGACCGCTGCCGCCGTGGCCCTGTCTTCTGTGCCGGCGACGGCCCAGATCGATGCCGGCCGCAAGGGTGGCATTGAAAAGGCCCGTGACAAGAAGGTGGCCGAACTGCCGACCTGCACCAAGCCGATCGGCACGCTGGCGGTGGGTGAACCGGAAACCCGCTGGTGGGGCGATCTCGGCCTCGGCTCGCCGGAAGCGCTGCTGCGCGTCTATGCGCAGAAATCCGGCTGCTTCAAGCTGGTCAACCGCTCGCAGCGCGGCATGGCGGCGATGCAGCAGGAACGCGCCCTGGCCTCGGGCGGCGAGTTGCGCGGCGGCGGTGCCATCGGCAAGGGCCAGATGGTCGAAGCCGAATATACCATGATCCCCGACATCGTGACCGCCAACCGCAACAAGGGCGGCTTCCGGATCGGCGGCCTCCTGGGTGCCTTCGTGCCCGGCGGCGCCGGCGCGTTGCTCGGCGGGCTTGATGTGAAGAAGCGCTCGGCCAACGTCACGCTAAACGTCGTCAACAACAAGTCGTCGGAAGAATTCGTCACCGAAGGCCGGTCGACCAAGACCGATGTCGGCTTTGGCGCCGGCGGGGGCATCTTTGCCGGCGGCTTCCTCGGCGCCGGCGGCGCGTCGGGCTATGCCGAATCCGAAATCGGCCAGGTCATCGCGCTCGCCTATCTCGATGCCTTCGGCAAGCTGGTCTCCGATCTGGGCGGCATGCAGGCCGCGGTGGGCCAGGAAGCGCCGCAGAAGGCGGTGGTTATGAAGAACCCCGGCCGCATGTTCGCCGGCCCGGCGCTCAATTCCAAGGTGATCAAGCCGCTCGACGGCGGCGCCATGCTCTATCCCACGGGCAACAAGCAGGGCGGCTTCTGGGAAGTCACTGACGAGCTGGGCACCAAGGGCTGGGTGAGCGAAATCGCCATCGGCATTGCAAAGTAATCACGCCTGACATCACGAACGGCCATCCGCCCACACGGCGGGTGGCCGTTTCGCTGCGTTCACCCCAAACGTGGGCAGGCCGGCACCTGGCCGCGGCGTGACCGCGTGGCGAGGTCAGCGGGCAGCCCGGACAGCGCCACCGGTCCGCCCGCCGGCAACGCCGTTTCCAGCGCCAGCCGCACGGGCGTGCGCAACCG
>NZ_WNJP01000113.1 GCF_009733735.1 Sandarakinorhabdus oryzae
TGGAGAGGCGGGCGGCGGCCAACGCCGGCAGCACGCCGGGCACCTGCGTCCCGGTGGAGAGCCTGGCACGGGCTTCGGCCTGTTGGGCCTGCGCCAGCCGCAGCCGGGCGCGGGCCTGCATCAACTGGCGCTCGGCAGCTTCCAGATCGGCCTTGGTGGTGAAGCCGCGATCAGCCAGCGCCCGTTGCCGGTCATAGGTGGCCTGGGCAAAGCCGATGTCCTCGCGCGCCGCGGCAATATCGGCCCCGGTCAGTTCCGGGGCGTTGGCCAGCGTGGTTGCGCTGGCCTGGGCGCTGGCGATGGCGGCATCGGCTTGCGCCAGCTGGATGCGATAAGGTTGGCTGTCGACAGTGAACAAGATGTCCCCCACCCGCACCTGCTGGCCTTCGCGCACGGCCACAGCGACGATCTTGCCGCCCACTTCGGCGCTCACCGACACCTTGTCCTGCTGCACATAGGCATTGTCGGTGGCAACCGTGCCTTGCATGCTGACATAATAGCCAAGAGCGCCGCCGACGATGAGCAGCGGCACCACCGCCATCACCGCCACGCGCCGCCAATTGCCCCCCGCCCGGCCAGTTTCAACCCGGCCGGTTTCCACCTTGGTGAATTCGGGATCGCGCTCAGCCATGGGCCGTCACCGGCTCGGCCAGGCTGCGCGCCAGATTGGCCCGCACCTGCAGCAGTGTCTGCTCCAGCAACAACCGGTCGCCAGGCGAAACTCCGTCCAGCATATCCTCGATCAGCGCTTCGGCCAGCGGGCGCAACTGCTCCAGCAGCTGGTGGGCACGCGGCGTCAGATAGAGGCGCCACGAGCGGCGGTCTGCCACGTCGGCCCGGCGCTCGACGAGGTCAGCCTCCTGCAGGCGATCGACCATCCGGCACACGGTGATCGGCTCGACATCCAGCTGCTCGGCCAGGCCGCCCTGGTTGATGCCTTCATGGCGGCGCAGCGTCGCCAGCACCTGCCATTGCGCCCGCGTCACGCCGATCGCCCGAGCCCGCGCATCGAAGGAGCGGCGCATCAGGCGCGACGTGTCGGACAGGATTGAGCCGAGGTTTTCCATAGCCCAGCATTATATAACTATGCATATTATCGTCAACGCCAGAATCACCATCGTGACGGTAAGGACGGTGGCTTTAGCTCATGGTCGGGATGATGAAGGCGTTGGAGCCATCGCCGCCGCCATCCGGCCAACGCGCCGTCACCTTCTTCAGCTTGGTCCAGAAGCGCAAGCCTTCCAGGCCGAACTGATCGATGTCGCCAAAGCCGGAGCGTTTCCAGCCGCCGAAGCTGTGATAGGCCACCGGCACCGGAATCGGCACGTTGACGCCGACCATGCCGACATTCACCCGCGCTGCAAATTCGCGCGCGGCATGGCCATTGCGGGTGAAGATGGCGACGCCGTTGCCATATTGGTGCTTGCTGGGCAGCGCCAGCGCGGTTTCGAAATCGGGGGCGCGCACGATCTGCAGCACCGGGCCGAAAATCTCGTTCTGATAGGATTTCATCTCGGGCATGACCCGGTCGAGCAACGTTGGCCCGAGGAAATAGCCATTCTCATGGCCCTGCAGGCGGAAGCCGCGGCCATCGACGACCAGTTCGCTGCCTTCATCGATCGCGGTCTGGATCCAGCGTTCGATGCTGGCCTTGTGCATGGCGGTCACCACCGGGCCATATTGCGCGTCCGGGTCGGTCGAAATGCCGATCTGCAGGGCCGCGATCGCCGGGATCAGTTTCGCCTTCAGCCGCTCGGCGGTCTCTTCGCCCACCGGGACCACCACCGGCAGCGCCATGCAGCGTTCGCCGGCCGATCCAAAGGCCGCACCACACAGATCATTCACCACCTGGTCCAGATCGGCGTCGGGCATCACGATCCCGTGATTCTTGGCGCCGCCCATCGCCTGCACGCGCTTGCCGGCCGCAACGCCACGCGAGTAGACATAATGGGCAATGTCGCTCGACCCGACGAAGCTGACCGCGCTGATGGCGGGGTGATCGAGGATCAGGTCCACCATCTCCTTGTCGCCGTGCACGACCTGGAACACGCCTTCGGGCAGGCCGGCCTCCACGAACAGTTCGGCCAGCCGGCAGGGCACTGTCGGGTCACGCTCGCTCGGCTTCAGGATGAAGGCGTTGCCCGCCGCAATCGCCATCGCCGCCATCCACAGCGGGATCATCGCCGGGAAGTTGAACGGCGTGATGCCGGCACCGATGCCCAGCGGCTGGCGCATCGAGAAGACATCGATGCCGGGGCCGGCGCCGTGGCTATATTCGCCCTTCAGCATCTGCGGCAGCCCGCAGCAATATTCGACAACCTCCAGCCCGCGCAGGATGTCGCCGCGCGCGTCGGCAATCACCTTGCCATGCTCGGCCGACAGCAGCACCGCCAGTTCGTCAAGGTCGCGTTCGATCAGGGCCTTCACCGTGAACATCACCCGCGCCCGCCGCTGCGGGTTGATCGCCGCCCAGCCCGGCTGCGCCGCCTGTGCGGCTGCCACCGCCCGTTCCAGCGCGTCGGCACCGCCCAGCACAACCTCGGCCTGTTGCACGCCATTGTTGGGGTCCATCACCGCGCCACGGCGGGCGCTCGCCAAGCCGGCGGTGCCGCCCTTGATGACATGATCGATCACGCGCATGTTTGCCCTCCACGCCTGCTGGCCGCCCCTGTCACATGCCGGGGGCCGGTCGCCGCTGCAATACGGGCTTGTCTTAATCCTGACCGCGACGCGCCACCCCTATCCGGATGCGCAGGTGCAGCGCCGCTCAGCGCAGGCTGCGGAATTCCGACGGGGTGCGGCCGAAGGCGCGGCGGAACATCTTGGCGAAATTGCTCGACCCGTTCCAGCCGACCGCCAGCGAAATCTCGGTGATCGACAGCGGCGTTTCGATCAGGAGGCGCGCTGCCAGCCCCAGCCGCCGCTCGATGATGAAGGCGTGCGGCGACTTTCCGGTGGAGCTCTTGAACGCCCGCGCGAAATGGAACGGACTGAGCTGACACATCTCGGCAAGTGCGGCGATGCTGAGTTCCTCGGACAGGTCCTGGTCGATGCGCTCGATGACGCGCCGCAGCTTCCACGGCGCCAGCCCGCCGGTGGCACGCTGCACCTGCGCCTCGGTCGCCTGGTCCTCCAGCACGAACAGCCGGGCCAGCACCGCGTCCACCGCCGCCTGCACGAACAGCCGGCTCACCGGGCCGCCATCAGCGGCGTGATCCCAGGCCTGGCGCAGCGCAGAATCAACTAGGCTGCACTGCCACATGCGCGAATGCAGCTTGCCCAGCGAACGGCGTGCCGGCAGCCCGGCCTGATCGGCCAGCGACGACACCTCGACCCAGGGCACCGACAGGATCAGCAATTCCGGCGTGCCGCGGCCTTCGAACCGACAGAAGGTGTCGGGCGGCGTGACATCGAACTGGCCGACGCGCTTGACGCCGGCAAAGCGGCCTTCGCCGAAATCCGCCCGGTAATCGACGCGGCCCTTGGTCAGCAGTTGCACCGTGATTTCGGGCACGGGCGGATCATCAATGGGGGTGGCGGCATTGATCAGGAACAGCGCGCTGCCCCGGCCGAGATCGCGACGGGAATCAAGCGTGGTCAGGCCGCCGCGGGCCCGTTCGCCGAGATAATCGGCATAAGAATCATAACCTGGCAGTGTGATGTACACCAAGTCATCTCCAGTCTGGCCGGCACGACTGTCAATTCCTGCCGAGTCACGGCTTAGAAATACGGCAAGATTGGTGCAGCTCCAAGTGGCCGAGAAGCGTAGAGTCTTGTGACATTCTTGTGTCAAAACTTCACGTTTTCCGCAGCTTTGGACCGTTTGCGCAAGCACGGGGCATTTACCCGGCCCCGGCAATCGGCTGCAATCGCAGCATGTTCCTCCGGTGCGACACCCGGATCAGCGGGGCATCATCGTCAAACCGTCACACGCCGGGAGCATCGTCCGGACCATGAGCACCAGCGTCCACTCCCGCGAAAGTCTCTGGGGCCTGCTCGATGAGGCGGCCGAGATCGAGCACAACCTGATGTGCTGCTATCTCTATGCGCTGTTCAGCCTGCGCGCACCGGGCAGCGACGGGTTGAACGAGGCCGAAAGCGCCGCCATCGCGCGCTGGCGCGACCTCATCCTTGGCGTCGCCATCGAGGAGATGGCCCACCTCGCCAATGTCTGCAACATCCTGTCCGCCCTGGGCGCCCCGGCACATTTCGGCCGCCCGAACTTCCCGATCCCGCTGGGCTATCACCCCGCCGGCATGGTGGTGCGGCTGGCGCCCTTCACGCTCGATACGCTCGATCACTTCATTTTCCTCGAACGGCCCGAGTCCGTGGCCATCCCGGATGGCGCCGGCTTCGTGGCCGAGCGCAGCTATCGCCGCGACATGGACCCAGACCGACTGACCCCGGCGGCCCGCGATTATGCCACCGTTGGCCAGCTCTATGGCGCCATCCTCGATGCGCTGGAGACGCTTGCCGACACGTTGGGCGAGGACGCGCTGTTCATCGGAGACGATCGCCACCAGATCTCGGGCGCCGCCGCGACCATGCCGGAAGTGGCGGTGGTGCGCTGCCTGAAGACCGCCCGCGCCGCCATCGAGGCGATTGTCGCCCAGGGTGAAGGCTCGGCCGAAGGCGGCCACGACAGCCATTATGCACGATTCCTGGCTGTGCGCGCCGATTATGTGGCGCTGCTGGCGGAACGACCTGATTTTGCCCCGGCCCATCCGGCCGCGCACAACCCGGTGATGCGCCGCCCGCCCACGCCGGACGGCAAATTGTGGGTGAATGCCGAACCTGCCGCCTCGCTGCTGGATTTCGGCAACGCCGTCTACAACCATGCCCTGCGCTGCCTGGCGCTGGCCTATGCCGGCGTGACGCCAGACGAACAGGCCGTGCTGGTGCGCGCCAGCATCACGCTGATGCATGTGCTCACCCCGCTGGCCGAGCAGCTGGCCACCCTGCCCGCCAATGCCGATCATCCCGATTGCACCGCCGGCCTCAGCTTTGCCACCCTGCGCTCGCTGGCGGCTTTGCCGGCCACCGCCGGTGCTCTGCCAGTGCTGGCGGAACGGCTGGACGAGATGGCCGCCCGCGCTGGCCGCTTTGCCTGCGTCACCCATCCTGATGCCGAAGCGGCCCTGCAGGCCGCCGTACCGCCATTGGCCGCGCTTGCGGCCCGCCTGCGCGCATCCGCCCGGCCAACCGAGGACCAGCCAATGGACACGCCTGCCAACCCAGCCCCCGCTTCGGCCAGCGGCCCGCCCATCCCCATCGATCGCGGCGCCGGAATCGAGGAAATTCCCGGCCAGGCACTCAGCCTGCTGTTCAACGCCAAACGCTGCATCCACGCCCGCCACTGCGTGCTGGGCCAGCCGCAGGTGTTCAAGGCCAATGTCGAAGGGCCGTGGATCGATCCCGCCGCCGCCAGCACCGAAGCGCTGGTGACGGTGGCGCACATGTGCCCCTCTGGCGCCATCGGCTATGTCCGCCACGATGGCGGTGCCGCCGAAGCAGCGCCGCCGGTCAACCTCGTCCAGATCCGCGAAAATGGCCCGCTTGGCATTCGCGCTGACATTCGCCTGGATGGCGCCGCCATCGGCATGCGCGCCACACTCTGTCGCTGCGGTGCTTCGCGCAACAAGCCCTATTGCGACGGCAGCCACAACGAGATCGGCTTTGCCGCCACCGGCGAGCCGGCCACCCGCCCATCCGAACCGCTGGCCACCCGCGGCGGCGCGCTGGCGATCGATCCGGAGGTCAACGGGCCCCTGATTGTCACCGGCAACCTCGAAATCTGTGCTGGCACCGGCCGCACCGTCGATCGTGTCACCAGTGCCCGCCTGTGCCGTTGCGGTGGATCGGCCAACAAGCCATTCTGTGACAACAGCCACCGCCGCAACGGCTTCAAAAGCTGAGGAGAGACGCCATGACCCCGCTCTACACCGCCGAAGCCACCGCCACCGGCGGCCGCCATGGCCATGCCGAAACGTCGGACGGGGTGATCAGCGTCAACCTCGCCATTCCCAAGGCGATGGGCGGCCCCGGCGGCGACGGCATGACCAACCCGGAACAATTGTTCGCCACCGGCTATGCCGCCTGCTTCGGCAGCGCGGTCGAATATGTCGCCCGCCTCGAAAAGGCCCCGCTCAGCGCGGTCACCATCCATTCGAAAGTGCATATCGGCGCCAAGCCCGGTGGCGGCTTCCAGCTGGCAGTCGAGCTCGCGGCGAAGCTGGACGGCGTGGATCGCGCCCAGGCCGAAGCGCTGGTTGCCCGCGCCCACCAGGTCTGCCCCTATTCCAACGCGACGCGCGGCAATATCGACGTCAGCATCAGCGTGCTGGACTGACCGCGATGATCAGCGTCACCCGCATCGGCACTGGCAGCGCGCATCGCGTCACGATTGGCAACCACAGCCTGACGGTCGACCTGACCGATGCCGACCCCAGCGCAGGGCCGGATCCGCACGACCTTTATGACGCTGCACTGGGCGCCTGCAAGGCGCTGACCATGCTCTGGTATGCGCAGCGCCATGACATCCCGCTCGAGACAATCTCGGTGACCGTCGATCGCGACGCATCGGAGGAGCGCACTGGCCGCTATCGGCTGGACACCGCGCTCGACATCGGCGGCACCCTGACCGACGCTCAGCGCGCCCAGCTGCTGCGCGTCGCCGAGCATTGCCCTGTCCACCGGCTGATGACCGATGTGACGACCGAGATCAGCACCCGCCTGGTCGACCCCGCCGGCTGACCGCGGAGCGACCGTGCGGGCGCGGCGCTGAGCCGCTCAGTGGCTGGCGTTGGCGCTGTCGGCCGGCACCAGCGGCCCATCCACCGGCTTGTTGATCGGCATCGTCAGCGTCGCCGGGTCAACCGAGAAACCGAAAACCGCCGTGAAGCCATCGTGCGCCTCGCGGTGCACCCAGCCGGCACTGGCCTCCACGCGATCACCCGGGCGCACATCGTGGCTGGTGCCGGTTTCGCCGTCGGTCAGCTGGAGGCCGCCCTTCAATATGTAGAATTTGGTATCGAAATCATGGAAGTGCAGCGGGTTTCGCTCGGCGGGGACATCGATCAGCATGGCGTAAAAGCCGGCCGCCGCGATCTCCTCCCGGGCCTGCGCTTCGGTGGTGAAATGCTGGCTGGTGACGCTGTAGCGCATGGCCGGTCCTCCCTGTTTCAATATTGGACGCTGCACGCCATCACGTCCAGCGCCACCACGTGCTGCTTGGGATTGCGCCGCAGCGCAGCATCGAGCGCGTGCAGATCGGCGTGGAACCTGTCCACCAGCGCCGAAAGTTCCGGCGTGTCGAAACCAAGATAGGCGCGGTTGCCATCACCGCCCAGCGGCGCCACCCCGACCTCGGCCAGGCACAGGCTGTTGTGCGGCTTGTAGAACAGCTGGTCGGCCAGGTGGCTCGACATATTGTCCATCGGCCAGCTGAGTGGGGTGTTGTGCATGAGATGCTCGAGCCAGCGTTCCATTCGCTCGACAAGGTGCAACTCGCTCTCGCTCACAGGCACCGCCTCGCGCACATAGTCACGCTTCAGCGGCGGCTTGACGCGCAGGATGAAAGGCACCGGCATCGCCGAACGATACAGCGTGCCAGCGACGTCGTGCATGCTTTCATACATCTCGTGCAGCGATTCATGGTCGGACGAGTGCACCACCGCTGCATTCCAGATGAAATGGGCCAGCAGGTCGGCCAGCAGATCCTTGTTTCGACTGTTGCCGTCGGCACCGATCAGATCGGCCCCGGTGGGATGGCCGGGGATGTGGGGCGCGATGGCATCGGCCCAGAAGCCGGCCTCGCGCCATTCCTGGTCGGACAGATGATCGACAACACCGCCGGTGAAGGCGCGGATCGGTTCGAAATAGCGGCGCAGGAACTCGCCGTAATGCGACGGGATATCGGCCGGCGTCGGGCTGAACCTGAACGCCGGATAAGCCTTGGTGTGATCTGCGAAATAGGGATCGACATAGGGCGCGGGCGGCGATTGCGGCTTCGCATAATATTCGGACCCCATCCAGCAGAAGGGCAACAGGTTGCGGACCTCTGATCCCTTGGCGACGAAGGGGCACCACGGATACCAGGTGTTGGGGTTGATGATCGAGCGGGCGCCGTTGAGCACGGCATCGTCGACCGGCAGCGACAGCCACATGTGCGGCTGCAGCACGCGCAGGATGAGATTGGTCTTGGGCAGCACGCTCTTGGTCAGGGCGTTGATGGTGTCGGCGGGGAAATGCACCGCCGGGTGATCGATCAGGTTGATGCGGTGGATGGCGCCCTGCAGCACGAAATAGCGCGCCACCTTCCACGCCTCGCCATCGCCGGGGCGGAACACGTCTGAATAATCGAAATCGTTGCGGGCCGGGTTCCACACCTGCAGCATCAGCGCGACGATCTCATAGTTGAATTCGGTATCGTCCTTGCGGCGGCGCATCAGCACGATGGACGCTGCCGCCGCTTCGCCGGGATACAGCTTTCGCACCACCCGCATCGACGTGAAGTCCGATTTCCAGTAGCTGTAGACATCCTCGTCCACGACATCTTCAGGGAAGAATTTGCGGACGCTGTCGGTGATCGGCATCAGATATTTGCTGTACAGCCCCTCGCACAGCAGGTGGGTGAAATCCTCGTCGGTCAGTTCCGGATAGTCCGACCGGTGCTCGATCGCGGTGGCGAGGGCAGCCGCCGTGGAGGCGACACCGAACTGCAGGATGCTGCCTTCGTAATATTTGCCGATGAAGCTGGACCAATCCTCGTTCTCGGCCGTGGGAATGGGCGCTATGGCAGGCGGCAGCGCCGAATAATGCGGCTTGTTGGGCGCCGGCCACGGCGTTTGATCAAGACTGTAGAGAAAGTCCGACGCTGGCAGGCCCGGATAGCGTTGATGATCGGTCGGCGCGCTGCTTGCCATGCTCCCCACCCCTATGCGTCGATGTTAACCTTTTATTATTGTGTCAGGTTAGCGCACAACAAGTGGCACGGCAAATGCTGGATTCCGCGCACGAGCCAGCCGGAGGCGGGGCGTCAAAGCGGCGCCAGGTCCCAGCCGTGCAGCCCGAGCTCGCTGATGGCCGCTGCCGCGCGCTCCAGGCTGGCGGCGATGGCGGCCGGTTCGGCGCCGGCGCGTTCGAGGGCGCGCGCATGGAGGCGGCAGACCGCCGGTTCGGCCCAGC
>NZ_WNJP01000114.1 GCF_009733735.1 Sandarakinorhabdus oryzae
AGCGCCGGCCCCCACGCGGAGGCGCTGGCCGGCTGCCTGTTTGCCCGTGCCCTGCCCGGCGAGATCGAGGGGCTGGACGACGCTGCCCGCGCTGCCGTGGGCGCCTTCGTGGCCCAGGCCGCCAGCCAGCGCGCGCCCGATGCGCCGGTGATTCATATCGACCCGCTGGCCGAGGACGGCGCCCGCCGCCTGCGCCTTGCCATCATCGGCGAAGACCGGCCCTTCCTGGTCGATTCGACCGCCGCCGCCGTGACCGCGGCCGGTATCGACATCCACCGCCTGCTGCACCCGGTGATCGACGTGCGCCGCGATGGCGACGGCCGCTTGCTGGAGGTGATCGGTGCCGGCCGGAACGGCGCGCCGGCACCCGGCGTCAGCCGCGAATCGGTCATCTACATGGAGATCGAGCAGGTTGGCGCCAAGACCCGCGCGGCGCTGGCCGCCAGCCTGACCCAGGTGCTGGCCGACGTGCGCGCTGCGGTGACGGATTGGCAGGCGATGCTGGGGCTGCTGCGCGATTGCATCCGCGCCCTGGCTGACAACCCGCCGCCGCTGGCACCGCACCGCACCGCCGAAGCCATGGCCTTCCTCGAATGGCTGGCGGCCGACAATTTCACCCTGCTCGGCGCCCGCCGCTATGCCCTCGATGGCGATCTCGATGATCCTGCGATGACGGTGACCAGCGATGTCGGCCTCGGCCTGCTCGCCGATCCTGATTATCCGGTGTGGTCGGGCACACGCGGCCCGGCCGACACGCCGCGCGCCCTCAACGCCCTGCTCGCCAGCCCGGAACCGCTGCTGATCACCCGCGCCGGCGCCGTGGTGAGCGTGCACCGCCGGGTGAATGGCGACCTGATCGCGGTGAAGGGCTTTGACCGGCAGGGCCGGGTGATCTCGGAAACCCGCTTCCTCGGCCTCTACACGTCGGCGGCGCTCAACACCTCGCCGCGGCAGATCCCGCTGCTGCGGCGCAAGGTGGGCGAGATCATCGACGCGCTCGGCTTTGGCGAGGGAGGCCACACCGCCAAGGCGCTGGTGCATGTGCTGGAAAGCTTCCCGCGCATGGAGCTGTTCGAAGCCAGCGCCGACCAGTTGAAGACGATGGCGCTGGGCCTGCTCTCGCTGCTCGACCGGCCCCGGCCCAAGTTGTTCGCCCGGCCCGATCCGTTCGGGCGCTTCGTTTCGGTGCTCGTCTATGTGCCGCGCGACCTTTACACCAGCCGCCTGCGCGAGGCCGCCGGCCAGATGTTGGCGCAGGAGTTGAAGGGCAGCATTGCCCGATACGAAGTGGAGTTGCGCGAGGAGGGCCTGGCCCGCGTGCAATATGTCGTTGATGTCGCCGATGCCGCCAGCTTCACGGCCGATCAGGCCGCTGCGCTCGATCGCCGCCTGCGCCAGCTGGTGCGCGGCTGGGAGGAAGACCTGGAAGCCGCGCTCGCCGAACGGACGACACCAACCCGCGCCGCCCGCCTGGCGCGCAGCCACGGCCGCGCCTTTTCGGCCAGTTACCGCGCCCAGCACCAGCCGGAAGAGGCCGCCGCCGACATCATGGCGCTGACCGAGCTTTCGGACGAGAACCAGCGCGGCGTGCGGCTGATGCCGGGCGACGTGCCGGGACAGGTGCGGCTGAAAATCTATCGCCTCGGCCGCATCATACCCTTGTCGGAAGCGGTGCCGGTGCTGGAGAATTTCGGCCTGCGCGTGATCGAGGAATATCCCTTCGATCTGGATGGCGGCGCCCTGGGTTGGGTGCATGATTTCCTGGCCGAAGTGCCGGATGCCACCCTGCTGGCCGATCTGGACGGGCTGGCGGCGCGGGTTGCCCCGGCGCTGACCGACGTGCTCACCGGTGCGCAGGAGAATGACGGGTTCAACGCCCTCATCCTCGATTGCGGGCTGAACGCCGTGGAGGCGGCGCTGCTGCGGGCCTGGTTCCGTTACCTGCGCCAGACCGGTGTCACCTATGGCGTGATGACGGTGGTCGACGCGCTGAAGCGCTACCCCGCGCTCACCCGCGACCTGGTGGCGCTGTTTGCCGCCCGCTTCGGCCCTGATGTTGACGATCGGGCGGCAGCAGAAGCCGAGCTGCTGGCCCGCATCGATGCCGGCCTCGCCAATGTCGCCAGCATCGATGATGACCGCATCCTGCGCCTCTATCGCGCTGCCATGCTGGCGACGCTGCGCACCAATTTCTATGTGCCGGGCGGGCCTGAGGCGATGGCCTTCAAGCTCGACTCCCACCTCGTCCCCGGCCTGCCGCCGCCCATCCCCTATCGCGAAATCTGGGTCTATTCCCCGCGCGTCGAGGGCATCCACCTGCGCGGTGGGCCGATCGCCCGCGGCGGCCTGCGCTGGTCTGACCGGCGCGACGATTTCCGCACCGAAGTGCTGGGCCTGGTCAAGGCGCAGAAGGTCAAGAACACGGTGATCGTGCCGACCGGTGCCAAGGGCGGTTTCTATCCCAAGCAATTGCCGCCGGCATCGAACCGCGACGCCTGGCTGGCGGAAGGCACCGAAGCCTATCGCATCTACATCCGCGCGCTCTTGTCCATCACCGACAATCTGGCCGTGGACGGCACGGTGCTGCCGCCCGGCGGCGTGGTGCGCCACGATGGCGATGATCCCTATCTGGTGGTCGCGGCCGACAAGGGCACCGCCACCTTCTCCGACACCGCCAACGCGATTGCCGAATCCCAGGGTTTCTGGCTGGGCGATGCCTTCGCCTCGGGCGGCGGCAATGGCTATGACCACAAGGCCATGGCCATCACCGCCAAGGGTGCCTGGATTTCCGTGCAGCGCCATTTCCGCGAAATGGGCATCGACGTACAGACCGAAACAGTGCGTGTCGCCGGCGTTGGGGACATGTCGGGTGACGTCTTCGGCAACGGCCTGCTGCTCTCACCGGCCGTCGCGCTGGTCGCCGCCTTCGATCACCGCCACATCTTCCTCGATCCCACGCCCAACATTCCGGCCGCCTTTGCCGAACGCCAGCGGATGTTCGCGCTGCCGCGGTCAAGCTGGGACGATTATGACAAGGCGCTGATCTCGAAGGGCGGCGGCGTCTTCCCGCGCAGCCTGAAATCCATCCCGCTCTCGGCCGAAGTGCAGGCCATGCTGGGCGTCACCGCCGAGGCGATGGCACCCACCGAGCTGCTGTCGGCGATCCTCAAGATGCCGGTGGATCTGATCTGGTTCGGTGGCATCGGCACCTATGTGAAGGCCTCCACCGAAAGCCAGGGTGATGCCGGCGACCGCGCCAATGATGCCATCCGCGTTGACGCGCGCGAGTTGAAGGCCCGGGTGATCGGCGAAGGTGCCAACCTGGGCCTCACCCAGGCCGCGCGCATCGAGTATTCCCGGGTTGGTGGCCGCCTCAACACCGATTTCATCGACAATTCGGCCGGCGTCGATTGTTCGGACCACGAGGTCAACATCAAGATCGCGCTGAATGGCGAGGTTGCCGCTGGCCGGCTGTCACGCCCCGACCGCGATGCGCTGCTGCGGGTGATGACCGACGATGTCGCCGAACTGGTGCTGCGCGACAACCGCCTGCAGACCCAGGCCATCAGCCTGGCCGAAACTGGTGGCGCCGCCGCCGTGCCGGTGTTCCAGCGCCTGATCCAGACGCTGGAAGGCCGCGTTGGCCTTGACCGCAAGGTGGAAGGCCTGCCCGGCGATGATGTGCTGGGCCAGCGTGCCATGGCCGGAGAAGGCCTGACCCGGCCGGAGCTGGCGGTGATCATGGCCTATGCCAAGATGGCCGCCTATGATGCGTTGGTGGTGAGCGAGGTGGTGGCCGACCCGCTGCTGGAGGCCGATCTGATCGCCGCCTTCCCGACCGCCATGCAGGGCGCCTGGCGCGATTCCATCCTCCATCACCGGCTGCGCCGCGAACTGGTGGCGACCAAGCTGGCCAATGAGCTGATCAACCGGGCCGGCCTGTCGGCACCGTTCGAGATCGCCGAGGAACTGGGCGCCGGCATCGCCGATGTCGCCCGCGCCTTCGTGGCGGCACGGCAATTGTTCGGCTTTGCCAGCCTGTGGCAGGCGATCGACAACGCCGACGTGCCGGCAGCGGCCGCAGGTGCCCTGCACCGCGCGGCACAGCGCGTGCTGCGCGCCCAGATTGCCGATCTGGTGCGGCTGGGCGGTGGCCGCAGCGCCTCGGCGCTGGTTGATGCCGTCACACCCGGCCTCAAGGCGCTGGGCGGGTCGATCGAGATGCTGGTCAAGGCCGAGGTGCGCGGCCAGCTCGACCGTTCGGCCGCCCGGCTCGCTGCCGATGGCGCCCCGGCCGATCTGGCGCGCAGCATTGTCCATATCGAGGCGCTGGATGGCGCTGTGGGCGTGTCATTGCTGGCGGCCGAACGCCGGCTGGATGTTGCCGCCACCGCCCAGGCCTATGTCCTGCTGGGCGAGGCGGCGGGCCTGGACTGGGCCCGCGGCGCCGCGGCCGCGCTCAACCCGGCCGATCCCTGGGAACGACTGCTCACGGCGTCGCTGGTGCGCGATTTTGAGCAGATCCGGCTCGATCTGCTGCGCATCATCGTGGCCGAAGGCGGCAACCCCTTGCGGGCGCTGACGGCCTGGCTGGAGGCCAACGCCGCCAGGGTCACCCGCATCGCCAATGCCATCGGCCGCGCCCGCGACGGCGGCATGGTGAGTGCGGCGATGCTGGCCCATATCGCCGGGCAGGCCCGCGCCGCGCTGAGCTGAACGCCCTCTCCCGATTGGGGAGAGGAGCAACTTCGCCCCCTTGTTGCGTCGGCTCGGCCCTGCTAGCGGCAGCACCATGTCTGTGGATAGCGAAACCGTACGCAAGATCGCGCGCCTGGCGCGCATCGCTGTGACCAATGACGAGGTGCCGGGCCTTGTCGAACAGCTGAACGGCATCCTTGGTTGGGTGGAACAGCTGGGCGAAGTTGACACCAAGGGTGTCGAGCCGATGGCCAGCGTCATGCCCGGCCATCTGCGCTGGCGCGCCGACGTGGTGAACGACGGCGGCATCCAGGACAAGGTGCTGGCCAACGCGCCCGAGGCGGCGAGCGGCTTCTTCGCCGTGCCGAAGGTGATCGAGTAATGACTGTGCTCACCGATCTCTCGCTGGCCGAGATGAAGGCCGGGCTTGCCGCAAGGCAGTTCAGCGCCGTCGAACTGGCGCAGGCCCATCTCGATGCGATGGCAGCCAACCGGCATCTCAACGCCTATATCGTCGAAACGCCGGACCTGGCGCTGGCCCAGGCCAAGGCGGTGGACGCCGGCACCCGCAGCGGGCCGCTCGCCGGCATCCCGCTCGGCATCAAGGACCTGTTTGCGGTTGAAGGCGTGCAGACGACGGCGGGCTCGAAAATCCTCGAAGGCTTCGTGCCGCGCTATGAATCGAGCGTGACGGCCAATCTGCTGCGCGACGGTGCGGTGTTCCTCGGCAAGCTCAACATGGACGAATTCGCCATGGGCTCGTCGAACGAGACCAGCGCTTATGGCCGCGTGATCAGCCCGTGGAAGGCCAAGGGTTCGGACGCCGAACTCGTGCCCGGCGGCTCGTCGGGCGGCTCGGCCGCCGCAGTTTCGGCCCGGCTCTGTGCAGGCGCCACCGGCACCGATACCGGCGGTTCGATCCGCCAGCCGGCCGCGTTCGTGGGCATTGCCGGCATCAAGCCGACCTATGGCCGCGCCAGCCGCTGGGGCACCATCGCCTTTGCCTCCTCGCTCGATCAGGCCGGCCCGATGGCCCGCACCGTCACCGATTGCGCGCTGCTGCTCAGCTCAATGTGCGGCTTTGATCCCGAGGATTCGACCAGCCTCGATGTCGCCGTGCCCGATTGGGCTGCGAGCCTGACGGGCACGATGAAGGGCAAGCGCGTCGGCATTCCGGCCGAATATCGGCTGGACGGCATGGACCCGGAAATCGCCGCGCTGTGGGATCAGGGGATCGCCTGGCTGAAGGCTGAAGGGGCCGAGATCGTCTCGGTCTCGCTGCCGCACACCAAATATGCGCTGCCCACCTATTATATCGTCGCCCCGGCCGAGGCGTCGTCCAACCTCGCCCGCTATGATGGCGTGCGCTATGGCAAGCGGGTGACGCCGGCGGGCGGCAATGTCCACGACATGTATGCCGCCACCCGCGCCGCCGGCTTCGGCAAGGAAGTCAAACGCCGCATCATGATCGGCACCTATGTGCTGTCGGCCGGCTTCTACGACGCCTATTACACCCAGGCCCAGAAGGTGCGGGCGCTGATCGCGCGCGATTTCGAACAGGCCTTCGAAACATGCGACGTGCTGCTCACCCCCACGGCGCCCAGCCCGGCCTTTGCGTTCGGGGCCAAGGCCGATCCGCTCGCCATGTATCTGAACGACGTCTTCACCGTGCCGGCCAGCCTGGCCGGTCTGCCGGCGATGAGCGTGCCGGCCGGCCTCTCGGCCTCCGGTCTGCCACTCGGTCTGCAGATCATCGGCCGTCCGCTCGACGAGATGGGCGTGCTCGATGCCGGCCGCGCCATCGAGCGGGCGGCGGCCTTCACCGCCCGGCCATGACGCGCCGCTGATGGCGCCGCTGGCGCAATTCCTGCGCTTCGGCGTCGTCGGTGTGCTCAACACCGCCACCTCCTATCTCGTCATCCGGGCACTGGCCGGGCTGATCGGCCTGCCCGCAGCCAGCGCCACCGGTTATGTTGCCGGCATGGTGCAAAGCTTCATTCTCAATCGCTTCTGGACCTTTGGCGCCACGCGGCCGGCCGGATCGGGCCGCTGGCGGGGCGAGGCGCTGCGCTTTGTCGCCGTCAACCTGGTCTGCGGCGGGCTGTTCACTCTGGTCACTGCGCAGGCCGCGCCGCACATCGGCCTCCTCGCCGCCACGGTCACCGGGGTTGCATTGGTCACCCCGCTCGGCTTTATCCTCAACCGGTTCATCGTGTTTCGTTGAAGGGGGCTTGGGGGCAGCGATCATGGTCAAATTGTCGGTCGTGATCCCGTGCTACAACGAGGAGGCCTGCCTGCCGGAACTGCACCGCCGGGTGTCGGCTGCGGCCCACGGCTGTTTCGGTGACGATCACGAGATCGTGCTGATCAACGACGGCTCGCGCGATCGCACCTGGCCGATCATGCAGGCGCTGGCTGCCAGCGATCCGCGGCTGGTGTGCATCAACCTGGCGCGCAACCATGGCCACCAGCTGGCGCTCACCGCCGGGCTCGACCTGTGCCGCGGCGAGCTGATCCTGATCATCGACGCCGATCTGCAGGACCCTCCGGAACTGCTGCCCGACATGTTGAAGACGATGGCCGATGAAAGCGCCGATGTCGTCTATGGCCTGCGCATCAGCCGCGATGGCGAAAGCCTGGCCAAGAAGGTGACCGCCGGCCTGTTCTACCGCGTGCTCGACCGGCTGACCGACATCAGCATCCCGCTCGACACCGGCGACTTCCGGCTGATGACCCGGCGCGCGCTCGACGTGCTGATGGCGATGCCGGAACAGGCCCGCTTCGTGCGCGGCATGGTGGCGTGGATCGGCTTTCGCCAGGCGCCCTTCCCTTATGCCCGCGCCCAGCGACTGGCCGGGGTGACCAATTACCCGTTCACCAAGATGCTCAGCCTGGCCTTCGATGCCATCACCGGCTTTTCGACCGCGCCGCTGCGCTTTGCCAGCCATGCCGGGCTGTGGCTGGTCGGCCTGTTGCTGCTGGTGGCGGCCTATATCCTGATCCAGTGGCTGAACGGCCACACGGTGGAAGGCTGGACCTCGCTGTCGCTGCTGATGATCGGGCTTGGGGCGGCGCAGATGTTGGTGCTGGGCGTGATCGGTGAATATCTCGGCCGCGTCTATGTCGAGGCCAAGCGCCGGCCGCTCTATATCGTTGCCGACGTGCTAGGCAGCAGCCGGCCACCGGGACGGCTGGGCGTCAGCCGTGCGGCCGAAGCGCCTGTGCCGGTGATGCCAGCGCCACAAGCGACAGACCCGGCGGCATCGGCACCCGCCCAACCAGCCCTGCCTCAAGACTGAAGATCCGCTTGAACAGGGCGTTGACCGGACCCGGCGGCTCGGCATCGTCCTTGCCTTCGCGCCCGGTCAACCGCGAAGCCAGGCGATCGGCCACCGCCAGCGGGAACAACAGGCTGTTGAAGCTGTCGAGCAGCCGCAGTTGCAGCCCTGACCCTTCGAACACGGCGCGCAGCGAGGCCTTGCTGTAGCGGCGGAAATGATGATTGGCGACATCGTGGCCGGTCCACATCCACTGATGCTGCGGCACGGTGACGAGCAGGCTGCCGCCCGGCGCCAGCTGACCGGCGATGGCGTTCAGCGCGCCACGATCATCCTCCACATGTTCCAGCACGTCGAGCAGCGCGATCAGGTCATAGGGGGCGGCCGGCAGCGGCGGCAGTTCGGGCAGGCGGGCCGGCAGCACCGGGCGACCCAGGCGCTCACTGGCCAGCGCCCGGGCAGCATCATCCAGTTCCAGCGCGTCCACCGTGCCAAAGCGGCCGAGCATGTCCAGATTGTGGCCGGTGCCGCAGCCGATTTCGAGGATGCGCGGGCTGGCCGGCAGCGGCACCTCGCGGGCGATCAGGCTGGCCAGCACCGCGCGGCGGGCGACATACCACCAGTGGCTGGCGGCGTGACGGGCCATGTGATCATAGATGCTGCGGTCCATCGCTCTCAACGCTCCGGGGTCAGCCGCAACAGGCGGAAGCGGCCGGCCTGGGCGACGATCGGGAAATCGGTCGGCGGATAGGGCCGGCCGGCCGTGGCCTGGCACAGCAGCAGATAGTCATAGCCAGCGCGGGCATGGGCGCGGGCAAGCAATTCGGGCTGGTCGCGGGCTTCGGGACCCAGATGCTGCGTCGCCATGGCTTCGCGGGCAACGGCCAACCGGCCGCGATGTTCCAGCGGCTGCGCGGCCCGAATGGCAAACAGCGGCACCGCCTCGCTGTGGCGCACCAGCAGCAGCGGCGGATACATTTCGCAGCGGCCGGGCATGTCCGCGTGCGGGCGGGCCCCCACCGGTGCGCCGGCCATCACCTGGCCGGCGGGCAGCGCGGCGGTCACCCGGTCAAAGTCCACCAGGTCGGCC
>NZ_WNJP01000115.1 GCF_009733735.1 Sandarakinorhabdus oryzae
GCACAGGCGGGCGAGAGCGCGAGTGTCGGTGAGATCGCCCAGCACCCACTCGATGCCGGGCTGCGGTGGCTGCGGGCGGCGGGTGAGGGCGCGGATGGGGCGCTCCGCGAGCGCCAGCACGCGGCGGCCGACGAAGCCGGTCGCGCCGGTGATGGCGATCACGCTCCCCTCCCGCGTGCGGGAGGGTCTGGGGGTGGGAATATCCGTCATGGCACGTGCTGGGTGATTGGTGCGCTCTGCACTGCCCACCCCCAACCCCTCCCGCAGGCGGGAGGGGAGTTATCAGGCCGCGATTTCAAACGGCTGGATTTCCCCGGAGAGATACTGCAGCCGCGCCTTCGACCGGCTCAACTTGCCGGACGAGGTGCGCGGCAGGGTGCGCGGCGGCACCAGTTCGACGACACAGCTCATGCCGGTGATCGCCTTCACCTTGGTCTTGATCGCCTCGCGCAGCTTGATGCGCTCGTCATTGTCGCTGGTGCGGCACTGCACCAGCACGGCCGGGGCTTCCTCGCCCGACGGGGTGGTGATCGAGAAGGCGGCGATGTCGCCGGCCTTGAAGCCGGGCAGCTGCTCGATCGCCCATTCGATGTCCTGCGGCCAGTGGTTCTTGCCGTTGATGATGATCATGTCCTTGGCGCGGCCGACGATGTAGAGCGAGCCGTCCTTCATGTAGGCCATGTCGCCGGTGTCGAGCCAGCCGTCCTTCAGACAGGCTTCGGTGGCTTCGGGATCGCGGAAATAACCGACCATGATGCCAAGGCCCTTGACGAACACGCGGCCGATCTTGCGGTCGGGCAGCACGCGGCCATTTTCATCGCGCACTTCGATGGTCAGGCCGGGCACGGCCTTGCCGCAATTGACGATGGCGCGATATCGGGTGGGCAGACGCTGATCGGCGCGGGCATCGGCGCTGGCACCTGACAGGGTGCGTTCGTCGATCAGGTCGCACTGGATGCCTTCGCCCACCGGCATGATGGTGACGGCGAGCGTCGCTTCCGCGAGGCCATAGCTGGGCAGGAAGGCGCTGGCCTTGAAGCCTGCAGCTGCGAAGGTGTCGACAAAGGCCTGCATCACTTCCGGGCGGATCATGTCCGCGCCGTTGCCGGCGACGCGCCAGCGCGACAGGTCATAGCGTTCGGCGACCGGGATCGACGGCGAGATGCGGCGGGCGCAGATGTCATAGCCGAAGGTGGGGGAGTAGCTGAGCGAATTGTCCGGGTTGCGGCTGATCAGCGTGAGCCACGACAGCGGGCGGCGGGCAAAATCCTCGGTGGCGAGATAATCGACCGAAATCTGGTTCGACATCGGGGCGAGCATGCAGCCGACCAGGCCCATGTCGTGATACCAAGGCAGCCAGCTGATGACGCGGTCACCTTCGGCGGCGTGGGTGCAATGGGCATGGCCAGCGAGGTTTGCCAGCAGCGCTTCGTGGGTGACGGCGACGCCGTGCGGGAAGCGGGTCGAGCCCGACGAATATTGCAGATAGGCGATGTCGGTCGGCTTGGCCTGGGGCAGCGCCACATCCGGCGCATCACCGCTGAACCACATATCCCAGTCATGTGCGGCGCACAGGCCGGTGGCCGCATCTTTCACGATGTCGTGCAGCCCGGGCGGGGAGAGCAGCATCAGCGGATCGCAGCTGGTGAGCTGGACGCGAATCTGATCCACATAAGCCTCGCGGCCGCCAAAGCTGGTCGGCAACGGCAGCGGCACCGGCAGTGCGCCGGCATAGATGGCGCCAAAGAAGGCGGCGGCGAATCCCGCGCCGGTTTCAGCGATCAGGGCGATGCGGTCACCGGGCTTCACGCCTTCGGCTATGAAGTGGGCGGCATGGCGGCGGGCATCGGCGGCGAGTTCGCGATAGGGATAGGCGCGCACCAGATCGGCGCGGGCATCGTGGAAATTATAGCCCTTTTCACCCTGGGCCGCGTAATCCAGCGCCTCGCCCAGCGTACCGAAATTGGATCGGCGCTGCGGCAGACCATCGCTGGTGGGGGTGGAGCGCAGTGTGGTTGCGCGCAAGGCCTCGGGGGTATCGGCCATCATCGTCTCCCTTGCCGCACCGCTGCGGCCCGACCCGGCCTGCGGTGCATGTCAAATTTCGTCCACACTGGCCCTTGCATGCAGGGGCGTTCAAAATCCGGCCCGAAAGTGGCAGGAAAGTGGCATGGTTGACGATCAGCAAGGATTTGGTTCCCGTCAGCGCCGGGTTGCGCCGCCGTTGGACGACGGGTCTTTGCGCGAACTGGCGTTGGCCTATGCCGCGCGCTTTGCCACCACACGCCTGAAATTGCTGCGTTATCTGGCGCGCAAGCTGAAGGAACGCGGCTGGGCTGGGGCGCAGCCGGCCGATCCGGAAGCACTGGCCGACCGGCTGGTCGAACTGGGCTATGTCAATGATGCGGCCTGGGCGGCGATGAAGGGCCGCGCGATGGCCGCACGCGGCCTGGGGCATCGCCGCGTGTCCGATGAATTGTCGGCCGCCGGGGTGGCGCCGGCCGATCGCGGCGAGGCGCCCGCACCCAACGAAGCGCTGGCGACCGCTTTGGCTTTTGCCCGCAAGAAGCGGCTGGGGCCGTTCGCGAAGCAGATCAGCGATGATCCGGCCAGCCGGCAGAAGGCACTGGCGGCGCTGTTGCGGGCCGGGCACGCCATGGCGGTGGCGCGGCAGGTGCTGGCCGCGCGCAGCGTGGAGGAAGCCGAACAGCTGCTCGACGGGGACTGATCAGCGGATCAGCTGGCGGGCGCCGCCCGACCAGCTGATGACCAGGCCCAGCACCTTGCCCATCACTTCACCGGTCAGGGCAAAGCGGTGCGGGCTGGGGTCACCACTGTCTTCAAAGGCGAGGGTAAGGCGGGGCTCGGCAGCGATCAATGCCGCCACCAGCAAGGCCAACAGCCCGATCCGTGATGCCAGCTGCCCGATCATCGCCCGATTCCTCTTGCCTGCTCTCTGTGGCCCATTTTGCCCGCCAAAGCTGACCACAGGCTGAACGATTACGCTTGTAGCCAGCAACATCCCCCGCCGGTCGCCCGGCGGGGGACGATGTTCAGGCTTCTTCCGTCGGCGCCGGCAGCGCCTTGGGCGCTTTCCTCGCCTTCAGCTTCTTGATGGCGGGCACGATCTCGAAAGTCAGCGCGTCGTCCTTCACATGCACGCGCACCTCGCCGCCATTGACCAGCTTGCCGAACAGCAGTTCCTCGGCCAGCGGCTGCTTGATCTTCTCCTGGATCAGGCGGCCCATCGGGCGGGCACCATAGAGCTTGTCGTAACCGCGGGCGATCAGCCAGGCCTTGGCCTCCTCGGTCAAGGCGATATGCACTTCGCGATCGGCGAGCTGCATTTCCAGCTGCAGGATGAACTTGTCGATCACCATGGCGACCACGGCCGGCGGCAGGTAACCGAACGGCACGGTGGCATCCAGCCGGTTGCGGAATTCCGGGCTGAACATCTTCTTGATGGCTTCCTCGTCCTCCCCGATGCGGGTGGTGGCACCGAAACCGATACCTTCCCGCGCCATGTCGGCGGCGCCGGCATTGGTCGTCATGATCAGGATGATGTTGCGGAAATCCACCGTCTTGCCGTGGTGATCGGTCAGCTTGCCGTTGTCCATCACCTGCAACAGGATGTTGAACAGATCCGGGTGGGCCTTCTCGATTTCATCAAGCAGCAGCACCGAATGCGGCTGCTGATCGACGGCGTCGGTCAACAGGCCGCCCTGATCGAAGCCGACATAGCCGGGAGGCGCGCCGATCAGTCGGCTGACCGAGTGGCGTTCCATATATTCCGACATGTCGAAACGGGTGAGCGGAATGCCCAGGATCGCCGCCAGCTGCTTGGCCACCTCGGTCTTGCCGACGCCGGTGGGGCCGGAGAAGAGGTAGCAGCCGATCGGCTTGTTGGGCTCGCGCAGGCCGGCGCGGGCCAGCTTGATGGCGCTGGCCAGCTTCTCGATGGCGGCATCCTGGCCGAACACCACGCGCTTCAGATCGGCTTCCAGCGTCTGCAGCTGGGCCTTGTCGTCGGTGGAAACGCTCTTGGGCGGAATGCGCGCCATGGTGGCGATCACCGCTTCCACTTCCTTCACGCCGATCGTCTTCTTGCGCTTGGATTCGGGCAGCAGCATCTGCGATGCGCCGGTCTCGTCGATCACGTCGATGGCCTTGTCGGGCAGCTTGCGATCGTTGATGTAGCGCGCCGAAAGCTCCACCGCCGCCTTGATGGCATCGGGCGTGTATTTCAGCTTGTGATGCTCCTCATAGGACGGCCGCAGACCCATCAGGATCTTGATCGAATCCTCCACCGAAGGCTCGTTCACGTCGATCTTCTGGAAACGGCGCAGCAGGGCGCGGTCCTTCTCGAAGTGGTTGCGGAACTCCTTGTAGGTGGTCGACCCGATGCAGCGGATCGCGCCGGAGGACAGCGCCGGCTTGAGCAGGTTGGAGGCATCCATCGCGCCGCCGCTGGTGGCGCCAGCGCCGATCACGGTGTGGATCTCGTCAATGAACAGCACGGCGTGCGGCAGCTTTTCCAGCTCGTTCACGACATTCTTCAGCCGTTCCTCGAAATCGCCGCGGTAACGCGTGCCGGCCAGCAGCGCGCCCATGTCGAGGCTGTAGATCACCGCCGGCTTCAGCACGTCGGGCACCTGGCCTTCGACGATCTTGCGGGCCAGGCCCTCGGCGATGGCGGTCTTGCCGACGCCCGGATCACCCACATAGAGCGGGTTGTTCTTGGAACGGCGGCACAGGATCTGGATGGTGCGGTCCACCTCGGCATGGCGACCGATCAGCGGATCGACCTTGCCGATCTTCGCCTTCTCGTTGAGGTTGACGGTGAACTGCTTGAGGGCGCTTTCGCCGCCCTTCTTGTCGCTCTTTTCCGCCTTGGCCGGCTTTTCCTCCGGCTCTTCCTTGTCGGCCGAACCGCGCGGCGGCTTGGCTTCGGACTGGCCGGACTTGGCGATGCCGTGGCTGATGAACGAGACGGCGTCGAGGCGCGTCATGTCCTGCTGCTGCAGGAAGAAGACGGCGTGGCTTTCGCGTTCGGAAAACAGCGCGACCAGCACGTTGGCGCCGGTCACTTCCTCGCGGCCGCTGGACTGCACATGCAGGATGGCGCGCTGCACCACCCGCTGGAAACCGGCGGTGGGGGACGGATCGACACTGGCATCGGCCTTCAGCGCCGACAGCTCGGTATCGAGATAGCGGATCAGCTGGCCCTGCAGTTCTTCCAGATCGACATTGCAGGCCTTCATCACCTGGGCGGCATGGGTATCGGTGGTCAGCGCCAGCAGCAGATGTTCGAGCGTTGCATATTCGTGGGTGCGGCGGGCGGCTTCCGCCAGCGCATTGTGGAGGGTCTTTTCCAGTTCACGCGTGAACGATGGCATCAATTTCTCCGGGGCGCTGTTTCGGGGGGAAAGCAGCGCCGTTACCGGCCCGGCCTGATGACGGGCCTGCCCCAATGTCTGCCTCGCATGGGCAAACATCAAGGGGCAAACATCCCCCGTCCACAGTTTTGTCTGTGGCATGGCCGCGCAGGCCGGGCCATGATGGTGGGGACAAAGAGGAGATTGCCATGCGCCTGTTCCTGCCCGCCCTGCTGCTCTGTGCCAGTGCCGCCGCCGCCCAACCCGCCGCTGCGCCGCCGCCGGCTCTGCCGCTGCCGCCGCCCATCACTGTCTCGGTCTCACCTCCCGGCTATGTCGCCAACCGGCCACCGCTGGCGCTGCTGCGCCTGCTGCCGCCGCCACCGGAGGCCGGCAGTGCCGAACAACAGGCCGATCAGTTTCTCTACCGCGCCAGCAAGCGCGGTATCGGCGGGCCCTTGTGGAACGCAGCGATTGGCCAGCTCAGCATCACCAGCCCGAGTTTCGTGAAAACGGTGAGCTGTGCGCTGGGGGCGGCGCTGTCACCGCAGACGACGCCGGCGACCATGACGCTGCTGCGCCGCGCCGGCACCGATCTGGGCCGCGGTGTGTTCCTGGCCAAGGACTATTACAAGCGCCCGCGCCCGTTCACCACGGATGGCGGCAAGGCGTGCGATCCGGATGCGGCCAAGGATGGCGGCAAGGCGTTGGGCTTTGCCTATCCGTCGGGCCATGCCGCCATTGGCTGGCTGTGGGGCCTGATCCTGTCCGACGTGCGGCCGGAACGCAGCGCCGCACTGCTGAAATTCGGTAAGGGCACCGGCGATCTGCGCATCGCCTGCCGGGTGCACTGGGCGTCGGATGTGAATGGCGGCCGGCTGATGGCCACTGCGCTCTATCAGCAGATTGCTGACACACCCGACTACCAGGCCGACCTGCTCAAGGCCAAGGCCGAGCTGAGCCTGGCGCCGGTGCCGGAAGGCTGCCCGGCAGGCTGACATGAGAAGGGGGCGCCAGCCTCGCGGCCGGCGCCCCCGTTGATCATCTGGCCGGCGCGTTTACGCGGCCGTTGACTTGTTGAACGGCGTGTCCTTGTCCGGCCGCATGTCGCCGGGCAGGCCGAGCACGCGTTCGGCGATGATGTTCCTGAGGATTTCGTCCGTCCCGCCGGCGATGCGCAGGCCGGCCGAGCCGATGTAGCTGCCTTGCAGCTTGGCCAGTTCCGGATCGGCGTCGGCGCCGGCGACGAAGCCATCGCCGCCCGACAGGTCGAGCGCGAAGCTGGCCAGGTCCTGCATGGTCTTGGCCACCACCACCTTGGAGATGGACTGTTCCGGTCCCGGCACCTGGCCCTTGGACAGGGCCGACAGTGCGCGCATCTGGGTCAGCTTGATGCCCTGATCGTTGATGTAGGTCTGGGCGATCTTCTGGCGCACGTCGCTGGCGCCGATGGCCGGGTTGCCGTCCGGCGCTTCCACGCCCTTGGCCAGCTTCATCAGCGTTTCATAGCCCGGCGCGTAGCGCGGCTTGCCGCCAACGGCGAGACGCTCGTGCATCAGCGTGGTCAGCGCCACCTTCCAGCCGTCGCCGACGGCGCCGAGCCGGTGCGAATCGTTCACCCGCACGCCGTCGAAGAACACCTCGTTGAAATCGCTGCCGCCTGACATCTGCTTGATGCCCTTCACGGTCACGCCCGGCGCCTTCATGTTGACGATGAACATGGTGAGGCCCTTGTGCTTGGGCATGCTCGGATCGGTGCGGCAGACGACGATGCCGAAATCACTGGCGTGGGCAAAGCTGGTCCACACCTTCTGGCCGTCGATCACCCATTCGTCGCCGTCCTTCACCGCCTTGGTGCGGATGCCGGCGAGGTCGGAGCCCGCGGCCGGTTCGGAGAAGAGCTGGCACCAGACTTCCTCGCCCAGCAGCGCCTTGGGCACATAGCGCTGGATCACCTCCGGGTTGCCGTGGGTGAAAACGGTGGGGATGCACATGCCGAGGCCAATGGAATAGAGGCCCTGCGGCACGTGCCAGCGGCTTTCCTCCTGGCCATAGATGATGCTGTGCATCGGGGTCAGGCCCTGGCCGCCGAACATCTTGGGCCAGGTGATCCCGGTGTAGCCGGCGGCGTGCTTCTTGGCCTGCCAGGCCTTGGAGCGCGCGATGAATTCCGGCAGCTTCCAGCTTTCGGCGGGCGGGTCGCGATACTCGCTGGCATTGTCCTCAAGCCAGGCGCGCACGGTGGCGCGATATTCGGCTTCCTGCGGGGTGTCGTTGAAATCCATGGTTGGTCTCCCGAAGTCGTTTTCAGCCTCTGGGCCTCAGCCTGTCGAGGCGCAATTCGTCACGCGGCGGCGCGATTGCGCTGTTCCAGCGCGCGCACCAGCCGATCGGCCCACCAGCCGCGCGGGCCCAAGGCGGCGATCAGCGCCCGGTTGCGGCGGTAATAGAATTGGCAGTCGCTTTCCCAGGTAAAGCCAATGCCGCCGTGCAGCTGCACATTTTCCTCAGCGCAGAAGGCCAGCGCATCGAGGCTGGCGACGCGGGCGGCGGCGGCGGCCTGGCGCAGTTCGGCGCCGTTGGTGCCGATCATGGCGACGCCGTGCAGGGCGTGAGCGCGCGCCAGTTCCAGCTTGATATACATGTCCGCACACTTGTGCTTGACCGCCTGGTACCGACCGATCTTCTGGCCAAAGGCGACGCGGGTCTTGGCATAATCCACCGTCATCGCCATCGCCGCACTGGCCGTGCCGATGGCTTCATAGGCCAGGATGATGGCGGCGCGATCAAGCCAATCCTGGTAATCGCCGGCCGTGCCCAGCGCTTCGGCGGGCGTGGCGTTGAGCGTCAGCTTGCCGTGGCGGCGAACGAGATCGACGGTTTCCACCGCCGCCGTCTGCGCATCCTTCAGATCGACGATGTAAAGCTGCGGGCCATCATCACCGGCAGCCGCCACGATGGCGACATGGGCAACGGGCAGATCCGCCACCGGCTGTTTGACGCCGGTGAGCTTGCCGCCGCTGGCCACCGTCTTCACGTTGGCCGGGTTCACGGCGCCGGGCTCGCTCCAGGCCACCGTGGCGATGATCTCGCCGCTGGCGATGCCGGGCAGCCACTTGGCCTGCTGCGCCTCGGTGCCGGCGAGCACCAGCGCTTCGGTGGCGAGCAGGGTGGAAACGAGCGGCACGGTGGCGAGGCTGCCGCCGGCGGCTTCCGCCAGCTGCGCCACTTCCTCGACCGTCAGGCCCAGGCCGCCATGGGCTTCCGGCACGCGCGCGGCGGTCCAGCCCAGCTCGCTGATCTCTTTCCACAGCGCGGCATCCATGGCCGGCGCGTCGGCCGCCATCGCCTTGCGCGCCGGGCCGGTGCCGGCCTTTTCGGCGAGCAATTTGCGCGCCTGTTCGCCGAGTTCCTTGGCTTCATCGGAAAAATCGAAATTCACGGGTCCACTCCCCAAGTCGTGACGGGGCGCAGATTACGCGCACGTCAGCCTTGGGCAACCTGTCGCTTTTGACGCGGTGAGCAAGTGGGGTCAGAGCCTGTGCGCTGCCAGTGCTTCATAATGCGGCCGGCATTCGTCGCGCACCCGCGCCGCCTCGCCCGCCAGCGCCGGCAGCGGCCCCTCGCGGCCCTCGAACCCGGTCGAGGCCAGCACGCGGTTGTACCAGTGCGGCGCCCACACGCCGT